>JAICWX010000133.1 GCA_025934635.1 Streptosporangiaceae bacterium
CCCGCACTCGGCCGAATCGTGCCCGTACCACAACGCGGCAGCAACCCCGGCCCCGGGAACCCGCACTGAGCCGCAATTTCGCGCCCGCGCGGCGCCCGGCCCGGGGATATGTGGCTAAGCGGCATTGCGCTACCGCGGCATCGATGGAGTATCCATGTCGTTGCCGGGGGACGAGGCCGGTGGCGGAAGAGGGCGGTGAGATGGGCGCGCCGGGTGGGACGCCGCCGCGGCGAGGGTCGGGCGGCCCCTGCGGAGTCGCGGCCCCTACGGAGAGGTCAGGGGCCGCTGCCGTAGGGGCGGGTGAGGAGTTCGAGCAGGTGGCCGTCGGGGTCCGGGAAGTAGACGCCGCGGCCGCCGTCCCGGTGGTTGATCACGCCGGGCTGGCTCCGGCCCGGATCGGCCCAGTACGGCAGGTCCTGCTCGCGGATCCGGCCGAAGGCGGCGTCGAATTCCTCCTCCCCGACCAGGAAGGCGTAGTGCTGGGCGGTTATCTCGCGGCTGGTCTCCGCGAAGTCCAGGGACACGTCGTTGTCGGCCTGGACGACGAGAAAGTGCCCGAAGCGGGTGGCGGGAGGCAGGCCGAGGATGCCGGCCAGGAACGCCGCTGACCGTGCCTGGTCACGGCAGGAGACGATGGTGTGGTTCAGGTGCACGCTCATAGCGGGGATCCTGCCCGTTTTCCGGGGCCAGGCTCAGTCGGCGGGCGGCTGGAGGACGCAGAACTCGTTGCCGTCCGGGTCGGCCAGGATGTGCCAGAGCCAGCCGTCTTCGGCGACGGGCTCGCTGGTCAGCAGGCTCGCCCCGAGGCCGAGGACGCGCCTGACCTCGGCGTCCAGGTCGGGGGTGCGCAGGTCCAGGTGCAGCCGGTTCTTCTGGCTCTTGGCGTCGGGCACCCGCTGCAGCAGCACGTCGATCCCGACGCCGTTTTCCGGCCGGAGACCGCGGTACCGTCCGCTGCCGGCCGAGCCGTCACCGGGCGGGCTGGCCTCATAACCCAGCACGGCCGCCCAGAACCGGGCCGCGCCGTCCAGGTCCGAGCAGTCGATGACGATGACAAGTTCGCCGTTCGGGTAGGGCTGCGGCATGCCGTCTCCAGTCCGCCAGGATTCCGTCGCGTCCGCCAGGTCCGCTGACCAGGGCCAGTGCTGACTGTATCCCGCTAAGATCCGAACGGGTCCGCGCGAAGGATCGTATTATCTATTATTCCGATGTGAATAAATGAGAAGGAGCTATCTTGATGCTGCTGCCCCGGCCCGAGCATGGCGTTGTGGCTGTCGAACCGCCCGGCTCCGGTCCCGGGTACTGGTCGGGGGGTCCGTGCGCGATCGCGGGCGACGACGGCATCTTCCTGGCCTACCGGCTCCGGCGCCCGATCGGCCAGGGCCGCGGTTACGCGGTGGCGGTGGCCCACTCGGCCGACGGCGAGCGGTTCGAGACGCTGCTGACCATCGGCAAGGACGAGATGGTCACCGAGTCGCTGGAGCGGCCCGCGCTGGTCCGCACGCCGGAGGGACGCTGGCGGCTGTACCTGAGCTGCGCGACCACCGGCACCAAGCACTGGCGGGTGGAGATGACCGAGGCCGCCCACCCGGCCGAGTTCGACATCCGCCACCGGGAGACCGTGCTGCCCGGCGACGCCAAGACCGGCGTCAAGGACCCGGTGATCATCTATCACGACGGCCTGTGGCACCTGTGGGCGTCCTGCCACCCGCTGGAGCACCCGGAGCAGACCGACCAGATGACCACCGAGTACGCGACCAGCGCCGATGGCCTGGCCTGGACGTGGCACGGCACCGCGCTGAGCGGGACGCCGGGCCAGTGGGATTCGCGGGGCACACGGGTCAGCGCGGTGCACTTCGACGAGGACACCATCACGGCCTACTACGACGGGCGGGCCAGCGCCGCGGAGAACTACGAGGAGCGGACCGGGGTGGCTACCGGCTCGGACGCGGCCGCGCTGACCGCGGTGGGCGACCAGCCGCTCGCCAGCTCGCCCTACCACGGCGGCGGCCTGCGGTACCTGGACATCGTGCCGCTGCCAGACGGCCGGCACCGGCTCTACTACGAGATGACCCGGTCGGACGGGTCACACGCGCTGCTCACTGAACTGCGCTAGGCGCGCTCGGGAGGTCCTGCGAGCGGCCGTTCCTGGCCTGACCCTGCCCGGCCGGCCGTCCGCCGACCATGCCGCCCGAGCGTTCCCGCGGCATGAGCCAGTCGCGGAAGCTCTCACCGAGCACTTCCTCGAGCCGCTTGATGTCGCCCTCGAACCGCGGGATGAGCTCCTGGCGCTGCTGCCAGCTCAGCGGCTGGCGCTCGCGGCTGTGCCGCTGCAGGTACCGCTCGAGCGGCCCGGTCAGGGTGGCGGCGGTCAGCCCGGGGATCAGCGTGCCGACCGCGCTGCCCGTCCGCTGGGCGGCCGAGACCACCCGGTGGCCGAGCGTCGGCTCCGGGTGCGAGGTGACGTTCTGCCTCGGTATCTCGGTCAGCACGCCCGCGGGGACGCCGAGGAACGCGCAGATCCGGTCCAGGGTCTGCACGGGATCGTCGACCATCTGCCGGTAGCGCAGCACCAGGACCTGCTCGCACGGGAACAGCGTGAACAGGTACTCGAGCTGCTCGCCGTACCGGCTGAGCCCGGTGTAGTGCCAGAAGCTGGCCCAGCCGGCCGCGATCCGGCGTTCCTCCTCGCCGCAGGCGCGGACGAAGTCGCCGACCGGCTCCAGGCCCGCGGACCACAGGTGGGTCCAGTTGGAGTGGGCCCGCTCGACCGGATCCCGCACCACCGCGATCAGCCTGGCACCGGGCAGCGTGGCGCGGATCCGCTGCATCGCGGCCCGGTCGTACAGGTACAGCGGCGTCGACTCGCCGCGCAGCGTGCCGGGCGGCGCCGCGTCGAACAGCGCCTCGTACTCCGGCCTGCGCCAGATGTGCTCCCGGTAGGTCAGCGCGTCGCCGGGGCCGCCGCCCTTGGCCGGCGGCGGCCCTTCGGAGAGGAAGAACTTCGGCTCCTTGACCGCCGACATGTAGAGCCCTGGGTGCCGGGCCAGCGCCGCGTGCAGCGCCGTGGTACCTGCCTTCGGCGCACCTATCACCAGGAAGTCGGGCATGGACACCGGGTCCTCCAGGGGAAGAAACCTATATTAAACAATTCCGATTAGATTAGTAAGGAATCCTCATACAGGTTACCCCTACCCAGGCGACGGCCGTCAACCACCGTGCTGGAGCGGCTCCCGGGCCACCTCGTCCGGGTCGTTTTGTGATGAAGCGGGTCCGGCGAAACCACGGTCGGCCGTGACCAGCGTCGATACACTCCTGCCGTGCATTCCAGGCCAGTGTTCACCGATACGTCGGGTCGGCGCCGCCGTGCCATGCGCCGGATCGGCCTGATATCGGCGGCGGCGCTCGCTATCTGTCTTGGTGCCGTGATCGTGGCGATGGCCGGCGGACCCGCGGCTCCGTTCACCGACTGGGCTGCTCCGCGCCCCCCGGCGGCGGCGCCGCACCACGGCGGTACGATCCAGGCCCCGGCTCGCGGCACGACGAGCCCGCCACCATCCAGCCCGCGGCCGGGGATCGCATTGTCGCCCTCGCCGTCCGCCGGCTCCGGGGCCCCTCCGTCTGGTACTGCTACCCCCCAGCCCACCGCCTCTGACACG
This sequence comes from Streptosporangiaceae bacterium, assembly GCA_025934635.1. Next base: position 3,660 of record JAICWX010000133.1, read on the forward strand.
GCGGCGAGCGGTACCTCGTCAGCGGTCCCCACCAACCCGGCCGGCCGCACTCCGCCCGGGCACACCAAGTCGCCGCGTCCCGGAAGCCCTCATGGCCTCTAGCCCGCCCGGGCCGGCCCTGGCTGATCCCTTCCGGACAGGCGCTCCCGGCCCGTCCCGGCGCACGAGCCGGCCCCGGCCGTCCAGCCATCGCAGGAGCCGGGCGCCCCGCGGACACTGGGTCCTGGTAGGCCTGGTCATGCTGGTCTTCGCGGCAGGGCTCACGGTAGAGGGCTATACCCGGGGCGTCCTCGGCGAGAACAACTCGGCTCAGCCGGCACCGGGACGGCATGCGGCCGCCGCCCCGGCCGCGGTCACGAGCGGCGGTCCGGTCATCAGGATGGCCGGATCACGCCCCCGCAGCTACACGATGCCGGCCATGACCGTGGCCCTGACCTTCGACGACGGCCCGGACCCGACATGGACGCCGAAGATACTGGCGGTCCTGCGGCGTTACCAGGTACCCGCGACGTTCTTCCTCGTGGGCGCGCACGCGGCCGGCGACCCGGGGCTGGTGCGGCAGGAACTGCGCGACGGCGACGAAATCGGCTCGCACACCTACACCCATGCCAACCTCGCCACGGCCGGATGGCGGGAGGACTTCGAGCTTACCCTCACCCAGAACGCGCTGGCGGGCACGGCCGGCGTCCGCACGCGCCTGCTGCGGATGCCGTATTCCTCCGAGCCGGGCGCGCTGACCGCGGCGGACTGGCGGGCGGCCGAGCAGGCCGGGCGGGACGGCTACCTCGTGGTGCTGACCGACCTCGATACCACGGACTGGGCGCGGCCCGGGGTCGCGCGCATCGTCGCCGCCGCCACGCCACGCGGCCGCCGCGGCGCGATCATCATGTTCCACGACGGCGGCGGCGACCGCGCGCAGACGGTCGCCGCCCTCCCCGCCATCATCACGCAGCTGCGCGCCAGGGGGTACCGCTTCACCACCGTGACCGGGGGCCTGCACCTGGTGGCCGGCGACGTGCCCGCCACCGCACGCCAGCGGTTCGCCGGCACCGCGCTCGTAACCACCCAGCAGGCCGCCGACCACGCCGTCGCCGTGCTAGCGGTAGTGCTGGTGGCGGCGAGCGCGCTCACCGTGATCAGGCTGGTCCTGCTGGTGGGGTCCGCCGCGGTGCACCGGCGGCTGGCGCGCCGCCGGCCGCCTTCGGTCCGGCCCGGCCCCGGCTACCTTCCCGACGTCTCGGTGGTGATCCCGGCCTACAACGAGGCGGCGGGCATCGCCGCCACCATCCGGTCGATGCTCACCAGCGGTTACCGCGGCCGGATCGAGGTCATCGTGGTCGACGACGGATCCTCCGACGGCACCGCGGCCATCGCCCGCGGCTTGCGCATCCCGTATGTCCGCGTGATCAGCCAGCCCAACTCCGGCAAGCCGGGCGCGCTCAACCGGGGAATAGCCGAGGCGCACAGCGACATCCTGATCCTCGTCGACGGCGACACCATCTTCCAGGCCGACACCATCGGCCGCCTGATCGCGCCGCTGGCGTCCGCGGACGTCGGCGCGGTCAGCGGCAACACCAAGGTCGGTAACCGCCGCGGGTTCCTCGGCGGCTGGCAGCACCTCGAATACGTCATGGGATTCAACCTGGACCGGCGGCTGTTCGACCTGCTTGGTACGATCCCCACCGTACCGGGCGCGATCGGCGCCTTCCGGCGGGCCGCTCTCGCCGCGGTGGGCGGAGTCAGCACCGACACGCTCGCCGAGGACACCGACCTGACCATGGCCCTGTGCCGGTCGCCCTGGCGCGTCGTCTACGCGCCCGACGCCATCGCCTGGACCGAGGCGCCGTCCAGCCTGCGCCAGCTCTGGCGGCAGCGCTACCGGTGGTCCTACGGCACCATGCAGGCCATGTGGAAGAACCGGCGTGCGATCATCGAGGGCGGGCCATCCGGCAGGTTCGGCCGGTACTGCCTCACCTACCTGACCCTCTTCCATGTCCTGCTGCCGCTGATCGCGCCGGTGGTGGACGTCTTCTCGATCTACGGCCTGGTGTTCCTCAACCCGGTCAAGGTGACCCTGTTCTGGCTCACGTTCGTCCTGCTCCAGGCACTCGCCGGGGGGTACGCGCTGTGGCTCGACGGGGAACGGCTACGCCCCCTGTTCCTACTGCCGCTGCAGCAGGTCGTTTACCGTCAGCTGATGTACCTGGTTACCATCCAGTCGGTGATCACCGCGCTGATCGGCACCCGGCAGCGCTGGCAGGTCATCAGCCGGGCAGGGATCTTCGCGAACCCGTTCGCCTAACGGGTGGCCGTCTGGCGGGCGGCGAGCAGCAGCGGGATGGCGGCGAGCAGGCACAGGCCGCAGAGCAGGCCGGCCGCGACGTAGGGCGCGCGCAGCCCGGCGGCGTGCGCGACGAACCCGCCGGCCAGCGCACCCAGCGGCATCAGGCCCCAGCCGAGCATCCGGTAGACGCTGTTGACGCGGCCGAGCAGGTGCGCGGGCACGACCTGCTGGCGCAGGCTGACCGTGACGACGTTCCACATGGTCACGGTGAACCCCTGGCCCGCCAGCATCAGCGCCGCCACGGCCGGGTCCGGGGCGAGGCCGAGGCCGGCGAAGACCGCCGCGTCGACCGCCCCGGCGATGATCAGCGAGGGCAGCATGCCCAGCCAGCGGGTCACCGCCGGGCTCACCAGGCCGCCCGCGACGCTGCCGACGGCCGTCACCGCCAGCAGCAGCCCGTACCCGCGGGTCCCGACGTGCAGCGTCTGGGTGGCCAGCAGCACCAGGACGGCCTGGCCCATCTGGTTGCCGAAGTTGAAGACGCCGAGGAGGACGGCGACGACGCGCAGCAGGCGGTGCCGGTACAGCCAGCGCAGCCCTTCGGCGATCTGGGCGCGAAGGGCGGCCTTGGGCTGGCCGGCCTTCCCATCGGCGGCGTGGCCCGTCCGGGGCAGCCCGGTCAGCAGCGCCGCCGAGCCGGCGAACGAGAGAGCGTCCAGGCCGAAAGGCAGCGCCGCGGCCACGGCGAACAGCAGGCTGCCGGCCGGCGGCCCGAGGAAGGTCTCCCCCACGGTCAGGCTGACCTGCTGGCTGCCGTTCGCCCGGGCCAGGAGCTCGGGCGGCACCAGGTCAGGCAGTACCGCCTGGGCGGCGTTGCTGAAGACGACCTCGGCGCTGCCGAGCAGCAGGCCGGCCAGGCCGAGGACGGCGATGTTGGCGATCCGGAAGACGACCAGGACGGCTACCGCCGCCACGACGGCGGCCTGCACCGCCTGGGCGCGCCACATGAGCGTGGCCCGGTCGTAGCGGTCGACCAGTGCCCCGGCCGGGAGCGAGAGCACCATCCACGGGAAGAAGCTGGCCGCGGTGACCACCGCGACCAGACGGGGGTCCCGGCTGATGGTCACGGCGAGCAGGGGCAGCGCGGCGACGAAGGCGCCATCGCCGGTGCTGCTGATCGCGTTGGCCCACCACAGCCGCCAGTAGTGCGCGCTGAGCCGAGGCCGGCGGGTGCCGCTGCTCGTCGTCTGTGTCATGCGGCCAGGCTGGCCAGACAGCGGCGCCAGGGGCTACGTTTTAGCTGGGTACTAAATCCTCGCGCAGATGAGCAGAGCCGGGCAGGGTGAGAGCATGCTGCTGGTACTCGAGCTGGACGTCACTGACCTGGCCGCCACCAGGTTCGCTATCTCGCCGCTGGGCGAGACGATCCGCGCCGTCCAGCTGCTGGCCGGGCGGGACACGCCCGCGGCGAACATGGCCTGGGTGCGGTGGGCGCGGCGCGAGCTCGCCTGGCGGCCGCTGCGGCTCCCGCGGCTGTGGCCGCTCATCATGAACGGCCTGCCCAACTTCCCTGAGTTCCTGGTCCCGGCGCCCGAGGTGAGGATGCCTGAGTTCGGTGCCGAGCTGGCCCGGGTGCGCGCGGTGCCCGCCGCGGCCGTCCGGGCGAGCCTGCGCCGCGTGTGGGAGAGGCATCCGTGGCCGGAAAGCGCGCGGGAGCTTGACGAGCGGCCGCGGGAGTCGCTGGCCGAGATCGCGACCGAGCTTGGCGAATGCCATGACCGGCTTATCGCGCCGCACTGGGGGCGGATCCGGCCGGTGCTCGAGGCCGACATCGCCTACCGGGCCGGCCTGCTGGCCGACGGCGGCGCCCGGTCACTGTTCGCCGATCTCCATCCCGACCTGCGCTGGTCCGGCGGCACGCTGACGCTTACCGGCTACGAGCAGGGGCCGTCGCCTCTCAAGGTCATGCTGGGCCCTAACGGGGTGGTGCTCGTGCCGAGCGTCTTCAACTGGCCGGATGTGTCGCTGAACCTGGCGACCAGCACCCAGACCATCCTGCTGTACCCGGCGCGCGGGACGGCCACGGTCTGGGAGGGACCGGATTGGGAGCGCATGGATGGCACGAGCGGGGCGCGGCCGGGCGGCGAGCGCGGGGAGGCGGCCGAGGCCCTGCTGGGCGCGCCGCGGGTGCGGCTGCTGACCGCGCTGCGCTCCCCGGCGACCACCACGGCGCTGGCCCGCCGTCTCGGCGTCACGCCGAGCGCGGTCTCCCAGCACCTGGCCGTGCTGCACCGGGGCGGCCTGGTGGACAAGCGGCGCAGCGGACGCTCCGTGCTCTACCAGAGCACGGAGCTCGGGCTCGCCCTGCTCAGGGGCGGTCTCGCCGCATCCGAAGCGGATGCCTGGTCCGGGGTGAGCGCCTCGTGAAGGCGGTGGTCTACTCCGGCTACGGGGCCACGCCGGCCCTCACCGAGGTGCCCGAACCGGCCTGCCCGGCCGACGGGGTGGTCATCACGGTGGGCGCGACCGGCGTGTGCCGGTCGGACTGGCATGCCTGGAAGGGCAACGATCCGGTCGTGCTGCCGCACATCGGCGGGCACGAGTTCGCCGGCCTGGTCGCGGCGGCCGGCCCCGGGGTGACCCGGTGGCGTCCCGGGGACCGGGTGACGGTGCCGTTCGCCTGCGGCTGCGGCCGGTGCGACGTCTGCCTGGCCGGCGACGCCCAGGTCTGCCCGGACCAGACCCAGCCGGGGTTCACCGGGCCTGGTTCGTTCGCCGAGCTCGTGGCGGTGCACGCGGCGGACGCCAACCTGGTGGCGCTGCCCGCTGAGGTCAGCTTCGTCACCGCGGCCTGCCTCGGCTGCCGGTTCGCCACCGCGTTCCGCGCGGTCACCGCGCACGGCCGGGTCCGGCCGGGAGACTGGCTGGCCGTGCACGGCTGCGGCGGGGTCGGGCTGTCCGCGGTGATGATCGGCGCGGCCCTCGGCGCACGGGTGGTGGCCGTCGACGTCTCCGCCGCCGCGCTGGAACGGGCCCGTGAGCTCGGCGCCGAAGCCGTCGTCGACGTGGCGAGGGCGGGAAGCGCCGCGGCGGCCGGGGGCGCCGCGGACGCTGAGGCCGCCGCCAGTTCCGGGGTGGCCGGCGCGGTCACCGAGATCACCGGCGGCGGGGCGCACGTCTCCGTCGACGCGCTCGGCTCGCCGGCCCTGGCCGCGGACTCGGTACGCTGCCTGCGGCGCCGCGGCCGGCACGTGCAGGTCGGCTTGCTGCCGGGCGGGCCGGTGCCGCTGCCGATGGACCTGGTCATCGGGCGCGAGCTCGAGATCTACGGCTCGCACGGCATGGCCGCCCGCGACTACCCCGCGATGATGGGGTTGGTCGCGGACGGCACGCTGCGTCCCGGCCTGCTGACCGGGGACGTGATCGGGCTCGACGGCGTGGGACCGGCCCTGGCGGCGATGGACGGCCCCGCGATCGCGGCCGGGATGACGGTGGTCAGCCTGGCGCAGTGACGGCCGGGGCCGCGCGACGCCGCCCGGACAGGAACAGAGCCCGTAGCTGGCGTGCATCCAGTGATGTCGCGGGCGCCGAAGTGCCGGCCTCGACGTCCTGCCGTTGCCTTAAACACCACCGGAGGCGGGTAGGCAGGCGGACGGAAGGTACCCAACGAAGGGATCACCGATGGCAGACAACATCTACTCGATCAGCGAGATCGTCGGCTCGTCGACGGAGAGCATCGACGACGCGATCAGGGGCGCCGTCTCCCGCGCCTCGAGGACCCTGCACAACCTGGACTGGTTCGAGGTCACCGACACGCGCGGGCGGATCGAGGAGGACGGCCGCCTGCTGTTCCAGGTCACGCTGAAGGTCGGCTTCCGGCTGGACGAGCCGCGCGGCTGACCGGACAGCCCGGGCAGGGGCCGCGGCGTACGGCAGGATAGGCGGCATGGCACGTTCCGCGCCCAGGCACGACCGCGACGCCGGCGGTCCGGCCGGCCTGCTGGCCGCGAAGGCGGCCCTGCGGCAGGAGGTATGGACCGCGATGCGCGCGGCCAAGGTGGCCCGGTTCCCCGGCGCCGCCGGGCGGATCCCGAACTTCACCGGAGCCGAGGCCGCCGCGGAACGCCTGCGCGCCCTGCCCGCCTGGCAGGGCGCGCGCACCGTGAAGTCCAACCCGGACTCCGCCCAGTGGCCGGTGCGCCAGCGCGCCCTGGAGGACGGCAAGACCGTCTACATGGCCGTGCCGCGGCTGGCCGAACCCGAGCCGTTCTTCGCCCTCGACCCGGCTCACCTGGCCGAGCCGCCGCGCAAGGCGGCCTCGATCAGCGGCGCGACCCGCTCGGCGCGCCGGGTGACGCTGGCCGAAGTGTCCCCGGTCGACCTGGTGGTGATGGGCTGCGTGGCGGCCGCGGAGGACGGCGCCCGGCTGGGCAAGGGCGGCGGGTTCGCCGACCTGGAGTTCGCGCTGGCTACGGCGGCCGGCCTGATCGGGCCGGATACCGTCTGCGTCACGACGGTGCACGAACTCCAGATCTGCGCGGCCGGGACGATCCCGCTGACCAGCCACGACGTGCCGCTGGACTTCATCGTCACCCCGGACCGGGTGATCGAGTGCCACCGCCCCGGACCGCGCCCGGCGGCCGGCATCGACTGGGACGACCTGACCGAGGAGAAGATCGCGGCCATCCCGCTGCTAGCCGCCCAGCGCCGGGCTGACTGAAACCGCCTGCTCGGCTACCTGCCGATCTAAGACGCCGATCTCAGATGACTTTGGCGATCCCGTGGCACGGACCGGGGAGGTTCAGTTACCAGACGGATTCCAGCGAGCGGATGCGCTCGTGCAGCCACGCCTCTATTTTGTCGCGGACATCAGCGCGCATGGCAGGGGATATGCCGTGCGCGGCACCGTCCGCTGAATTGACGGCCAGCGCGGCGTAGGCGGCGGCGTCCGCCGTGCGCGTCCTGGCATCGGCCGCCGCAGCGGCGGCACGGGCCGCATGTCCCGCCGACCGGGCCCCGATGTCCGCGGCTCCCCCGGCGGCTCTCGCGGCAGCCGCGGCGGATCCGGATTGAAGAGCCGCTCTCGGCCGCTTGTCGTCCGGGAACCGGGACTCGAAGATCGGCAGGACGAGGCCGGCGGCATGAATAGCGAGGCCGCCCCAGTCCTGACGGCTGAATTTCCAGGCGCGGGTAATGCGCATGCCCTGATGCGCGGTCACGACGTTGCCCGCTACCGACAGGCCCCGCACCTCCACCTCGGCCAGCACGTTCCCGAACCACGGCACCGCGTCGGCGATCCGCTCCGTGGCGTAAAACCCCTGGGCTTGCAGTACGGGAGCAGCCGCGATGTCTCGCCATTCGCTCCTTTCCCAGACCGACTCGTCCCAGTCCGAGATCACCCGGCCGTTCTTGAGCCGCAGGAACTTGTAGTACGTCATGATCCACGCCGCATGGGCCCAGCGTACTTCCGGTCAGGCAGACGGGCGGGCCCATCCCATTTGGGATAAGTTTCCGTACTAAGAACCAGGCATTAGGTTCTTAACATTCGGTTCTCAAGCAAATTTCTATATATACGTAATCACCTGAAGCCAGATTCCCTCTCTTTCAGGTGATGTATAAGTTCACGTTCGTCATAAGAACGTCACCGTGGCGGATGTCGTTGCGGCCAGTCGCACCTCCTGGATCAGGCCGGGCCAGTCGGTAACGATCTCGGGTTAGAGGCGGGCGGCGAGCCAGTCGGCGATCGCGGCCCTGGACTCGAACGCGTGGTTGGTGACGCCGTGGCTGCCGTCCGGGTAGAGCAGCAGCTCTGCGCCGGGTGCCTCGCGGGCCAGGCGCTCGGCGTGGGCGGCGGGGACGATGCCGTCGCGGCCGCCGTGCACGACGAGAAGCGGGCAGGTGATCCGGGCCGCGGCGTCCGCCAGGGTCAGTTCCGCGGCCCGCTCGCGGGCCTGTTCCGGGCTGGCCGCCCCCGACCGGTGCTGGAAGGTGCTCCTGGTCTGCGGGGGCAGCCGGTCCCAGTCCTGGCTCCACTGGTAAGGGCCGGCCAGTTCGACCGCGGCCCGGACGCGCGGCTCGTAAGCCGCTGACCTGGCCGCGTAGTAGCCGCCCAGGCTCACCCCGAAGACGCCCAGCCGGCCCGGGTCGATGTCGTCGCGGCCACTCAGGTAGTCGGCCACGGCCGTGGTCACCCGCTCGTAGGCCGGCTCGATCGGGAACTCGTACTCGGCCTCGCCCTGTCCGGGGCCGTCGACCGCGATCACCGCGAGGCCGCGGGCCAGCAGGTATTCGGCGGTGGCCTGCAGCTCCTCCTTGACCGAGTCCAGCCCGGGGATCATGATCACGACGGGCGGCCCGCCCGGGGCCGCCCCTGGCGGCGGAACCCGCAGGTAAGCGGCCAGCGTGCTGCCGTCGTAGGGCACCCGCACCGGCTCGGCGGGCGGGCTGAGGGTACCGGCCCCGCGGCGGAAGCAGGCCACCGTCCGCTCGTGCGCCGCCCGCTGCTCCTGCGGGTGATCGGTGAAGACGAACTTGCCCCAGTGCCAGCACAGCGCGGCCCGCCGCCAGGCCTCCCCGGCGGTGATCGCGTGCCCGGCCGCCGCGGCCGTCTCAGCCACCCGCTCGTAGTGCCGCGCGGTGCGGCCCCACTCACGGCACCAGTCGTCCCAGCGCCCGATGCGGGCCATGGTCGCCTCGAAATCCGGGTAGCTGGTGCCGTTGGCGACGAACCGCGCCGCCCAGTGCGCCCGCGCCGCCGCGACGCGCTTGTCCGGGGCCGCGTCGATCGTCACCACGGATAACGGTTTCTGGATGCCGGCGTACAGTTCGGGGCGGCGGTCGGCCAGCAGGTCGTTGTTCTCCGATACTCGCTTGTTCCGGGCGCGCGGCAGGTCGCAGTCGGCGGTGAGGACCGCGGGATGGTCGGCGAGCACCGGGCCGGCCAGCAGGTAGCCTTCCGGGCTGGCGATGAGCGAGCCGCTGATCCAGGGCACGCCGCGCTCGACGCCGCACCGGTCGCACACCGCGACGAACACCCCGTTGCTGGCCGCCGCGGCCTGGGCCTTGACCACCTCGGCGGGCCGCTCGCCCTCGGGCCAGCGGTAACCCGGCCAGTTGACGGGGGCGGCGATGAGGTCGGCGCCTTCCAGGGCGGCCAGCCGGGTCCACTCCGGGAACTCCAGGTCGTAGCAGACCATGACGGCCACCCGGCCGGCCTCGGTGTCGACGACCGGAGGGGCGGCGTCACCGGGGGTGAAGACGAATTTCTCCTTGTCCCACAGGTGCGCCTTGCGGTAGACCGCGCGGGTACCGGACGCGTCGACCAGGGCGGCGCTGTTGTACACGAGGCCGTCGTCGCCGAGCTCGCAGAAGCCGCCGACGATCACCAGGTCGTGCTGGACGGCCAGGTCGTGCCACTGGCGCAGGGTCGGGTTATCCGCGGCGGGCGCGGCCAGCCCGCGGGCCTCGGCGGCCGGGCCGGCGGGATCGAAGACGTAGCCGGAGTCGCACAGCTCGGGCAGTACCACGAGCCGGGCACCCGCGGCGGCAGCCTCGGCCACCGCGGCGGCAGCGGCCTGCCGGTTGGCGTCCGGCTCGGCTACGGCGATCGCGAGCTGCGCGACCGCGATCTTGGTGGGGTCCACTATGCGTACTCCGTTCGCCCGGGATAGGACTATGGAGACAGCATCTCTCATGAGCAGCTGAGGAAGAAGGGGCAGACGGTGACCGGACGCGCGGATGTCGTGATAGTAGGCGGCGGACACAACGGGCTGGTCGCAGCGGCCTACCTAGCCAAGGCAGGGCTCAGCACGGTGGTGTGCGAGCGACGTGGTGTCACCGGGGGCGCGGCGGTGAGCGAACACCCGTTTGGTCCGGATTTTACGGTGACCTCGCTGTCCTACGTCGTGTCGCTGCTGCCGCCGGACCTGGTCCGGGATCTTCGCCTTGAGCAGCACGGGTACCACGTGTACCCGCAGGGGCCCTACTTCGCGCCGCGCGCCGACGGCCGCTACCTGCGGCTGCCGCACGACCCGGCCCAGCGGCACGCCGAGATCGCGAAGTTCTCCGGCGCGGACGCCGACGCCTACCCCCGGTACGAGGCGCACCTGGACGGCATCGGGAAGGTGCTCGGCCCGCTGCTTGAGCAGATCCCGCCGAAGCTCGGGTCGCGCCGGCCGCAGGACCTGATCCGCCAGGCGCGGCTGCTGGGCAGCCTGCGCGGCCTGGACGAACGCGGCGCGGTCGACGTGACGCGGCTGCTCACCGGGAGCATCGCCGACCTGATCGAGGAGTACTTCAGCAGCGACGCGATGCTGGGGCTGCTGTCGGTGTCCGGGGTGATCGGCACCTGGGCCGGGCCGCGGTCGGCCGGGACCGCCTACGTGATGCTGCACCACCACATCGGCGAGACCGACGGGGCGGCGGGCGCCTGGGGCTTCCCGCGCGGCGGCATGGGCGGGGTGTCGAACGCGCTGGCCCGGGCGGCCCGGATGTTCGGCGCGCAGATCCGGACCGACGCCGAGGTGGCGCAGATCCGGACCGCCGGCGGCCGGGTCACCGGGGTCACGCTGGCCAATGGCGAGGCCATCGACGCGCCGCTGGTCGTCACCACGGCGCACCCGCAGATCTCGTTCCTGCGGCTGCTCGACCCGAAGGAGCTGCCCGACGGGTTCGTCGCCGACATCCGCGGCTGGCGCAGCCGCAGCGGCACCGTCAAGATCAACCTGGCGCTGGACCGGCTGCCGGTCTTCACCAGCAGCCCGGAGCCTGACCCGCAGGTCTACGGCGGCACGATCGTGCTGGCCGAGTCGCTCGACGACATCGAGAACGCGTTCCAGCAGGCCGTCGCGGGCCGTCCGGCCGAGCTGCCGTTCGCCGACATCTGCATCCCCAGCGTGTTCGACGACTCGCTGGCCCCGGCGGGCAAGCACATCATGTCGATGTTCACCCAGTGGGTGCCCAGCGACTACGCCGACAAGCCGCACGAGGAGGAGCTCGAGTCCTACGCCGACCGGGTGCTGGCCCGGGTGGAGCGGGTCGCGCCCGGGTTCACCGACTCGGTGCTGCACCGGCAGGTGATCGGGCCGCACACCATGCAGGAGGAGTACGGGCTGGTCGGCGGTAACATCTTCCACGGCGAGCTGTCGCTGGGGCAGATGTTCCACGCCCGCCCCGCGGCCGGCTACGCCGACCTGCGGACGCCGGTCCGGGGCTTGTACCAGGCGGGTTCGGCTACGCACGGGGGCGGCGGCGTCACCGGCATCCCGGGCCGCAACGTGGTCCGGCAGATCCTGGCCGACCGGCGCGCCGACCGGTGGCGCCGCCGGGTGCCGGTGCGGCGCCAGGAGGCGTAGCGTCAGGCGTGTAGGTGAGTACGCCCGCCGCGCGGCCTCCACTAGATGCCTTGACCGGCTGCCCGGCGCTTACGCCTATTCGTGACTGAAGAAGGACAGCTGGGGAAGTAGCGCGCTCGCGGCAGCGATCAGGCTCTGCGTCGTCCGTACTGCTTGACTGGCTTCATCTCCGGTCGCTGTATCTGCAGGCAGGTGAGGGTATTCCAGTTCGTTGCGGCGCCGCCGGAGAGATCCGAACGGTCGGAACCCGTCGCCGAACTGCGCCCGGACTGCTTGCTCGACGGCATAGTGGCCACCACTGGTCGTGGCGCGCAACCCTTGCTGGGCGAGCAGGGCGATGCAGGCGAACCGCGCGGCATCATAGGCCAGGACATGGGCACTGTGTGCGTCGCTGGAGACCAGCCCGGCCGCGGTGGCGGCCGTCCTTCGCGCTTGCTCGAGCAGTGGGATCCCGTCGGCCGCTGCCCCGGACACGGGCTCTAGGTCCCCGCGAGCAACAAGCCGCTCGATTTCTGCTTCCCCCCGCGCCCACCTAGCCATCGCCAGCCTGCCCGGTAACTGGGTGCCGACCTGAAGGGTCGTTGTCGTCAGGTGCCAGCACGGTCACGAGAGGACTGGACTGAATCTGCTGGACAAGCGGATCTGATGCCTGGCGCCAGGTATCTCCGGTCCTGATCACCGGGTTGACGGGCATCCCGAGGCGCTGCTGGGCACGGTCGGCGGCGTCGTAGACGTCCTCACGGCTCGGCTGGCCGATGACCAGGACATCGATGTCGTGAGGTGGCTTTCCCGGACGTTGGTGGTAACGGGCCGCCCAGGAGCCGAAGATCAATACCTGTTCCGCTCCGTCCAGGCCCGAGAACTCCTCGGCCACGACCTGAGCAGCTCCCCAGGACAGCAGCAGCACCTCAGCCAGCGGGCGGATCAGGCGGTTGCCCTGGTTCGCCCGTACCAGGGCCGAGCGCCCGACCTCACGACGTAGCAGCAGGCCTGCTTCCGTCAGGCGCCTCACTTCGCCGTGGACTGTACTCAGCGGAGCGCCGAACCGCTGCGCCAGCTCCGTCATGGTGTACTCATCGTCAAGGTTCAGAAGCAGCGCGGCCAGGATGTCGGCCTGGAGCCGGGAGCGGAATACTGGCAGCAGCGCAGGCGCCGCACTTCGCATAACTTGAATCTAATTACGGATTATGCGAAATGTCAAGCGGTCCGCTCGCGGCCATCACATGCCTTCAGCGAGGTGGAGGCGGCCGGGGATGGTGTCGCACCGCGCGACAGCGGCGCGGCGGCCGGCCTGCTCACCACGGGACTGCAGGTGGGAGCGGCGCTGGGGCTCAGCGCGCTCGCGTCGGTCGCCTCGGTCGTCACCCGGAATCACCGCACGGGGCGCACCGTGGCGGCGGCGCTGACCGACGGGTACGCGTCCGGCCTGATGGTCGCCGCGGGGTTCTTCGCGGTAGTGCTCTATGCGCTGACCTGCATGTTACTGTTCGAACCCCCGATACGTGCCACGATGCGCCCCTTCATCGTGACGTGACTAAGGGAGATTTTCTCCCTGGCTATCCAGAGGGCGATGCAGGCGTTTAGATACGGCGCGGATGGCCACGGTTATCAGCAAGGCTGTCGTGGTGATGACTGCCTGGAGAACGGAGCTGCGCGATGGGAGATAATGCCGTCTCATACCGGGCTGCGGGCTCGTCGAGGGGTAAAGTGCCCCGCGCGGCCGCCGCCGCCGCGGTCATCGCCTTGACCGGGGCGGCCTGCAGCACGGTGACCCCTGGCGCGTCGGCGCGGGTCAAGGCGCCCGCGGTCATCGTGCTGAAGCAGGGCACGAGTAACGGCAACGGCGATATCTTCATCACCCCGGGCGGGGGCAGCGTGAGCGGCCCCGAGATCATCAGTGACACCGGCAAGGTGATCTGGTTTCACCGCCTTCCGGCCCACGAGCTGGCTTCCGACTTCCGAACGCAGACTTACCGGGGCAAGCCGGTGCTCACGTGGTGGCAGGGTCCTCCGGACCTGGGTGCCGTCTCGGGCGGGACCGACTACATCTACAACGACCGCTACCGGCAGATCGCCGCGGTCAAAGGGGGCAACGGCTACTCGGCTGACGGCCAGGAATTTCTCATCACGCCCTGGAACACCGCGCTGATCGTGGCCGACACCATCACGACCGCGAACCTGACCTCCATCGGCGGCCCCGCCGACCAGAAGGTCGTCGACAGCATCGTGCAGGAGATCGACATCAGCACCGGCAAGGTGCTCTTCCAGTGGAACGCCGCCGACCACGTCCCCTACCAAGACAGCGAGCAGCCGCGGCCCGCGCCGGCCGCCACCCCCTGGGACTGGTTCTACATCAACGCCGTGCATCTGGACACCGACGGGAACCTGCTGATCAGCGCGCGCTTTGCCTGGGCGGTATACAAGGTCAGCCTGCACACCGGAGACATCATCTGGGTACTCGGCGGCAAGCACAGCACGTTCAGGCTCAAGGCCGCGCCCGGGCAGGCCCTCGACCGGGCGGGTGAGATCTTCGCCTACCAGCACGACCCCGAGGCCATCGGGAACGACGAGTACACGCTGTTCGACGACGAGTCCGGCGGCGGCACCGGCCTGCTTCCCTACAGCCGGGTGGTCACCATCCGGCTGGATCCGGTCACCAAGGTGGCCACGCTGGTGAAATCGGTCAGGCAACCCGAGGGCCTGCTGGCCACGCAAGAGGGGAACGCGCAGACCACCCGCAACGGCGACCTGTTCGTCGGCTGGGGCGCCGTGCCCTACGTATCCGAGTTCAGCCCGACCGGGCAGCTGCTGTTCAACGCCCAACTGCCAGGTACTGACATCACCTACCGCGCTTACCGCATGCCCTGGCTGAGTTCTGGGCTCTAGGGGGTGCTGGGTGAGGTGGTGGGCTGGGGGGTGCGGGCGAGGGCGGCGACTTGCTCGAAGGAATAGAGGCGGTCGGCGGGGTCGTGGACCATGGTGGTGAGCATGAGCTCGTCGGCCTGGGTGGCGTCGAGGAGGTCGGTGATGCCGCGCTGGACGGTTCCGGGGCTGCCGACGACCTGGGTGGCCAGGCGGTCCTCGATGAAGGCGCGCTCCAGCTCGTTGTAGGGGTAGTCGGCGGCCTCCTGGGGTGAGGGCATCGGGCCGGGGCGGCCGGCCCGCAGCCGCAGGAACGACAGGGCGCCGGAGCCGGCCAGGAAGCGGGCCCGCTCGTCGGTCTCGGCGCAGATCACCGCGGCGGCGACCATCGCGTACGGGCGCTCGAGGGTCGCCGAGGGGCGGAAGTGCTGGCGGTACAGGGCCAGCGCGGGCAGCGTGTTGGCCGCGCTGAAGTGGTGGGCGAACGCGAACGGCAGGCCGAGCAGGCCGGCCAGCTGGGCGCTGTAGCCGCTCGAGCCGAGCAGCCACATGGCGGGCAGGTTGCCGTGGCCGGGCACCGCGGTGATCCGGGCGAACGGGTGGTTCTCCGGCCAGCGGCCGGTGAACCAGCCGAGCAGGTCCATCAGCTGGTCGGGGAAGTCGTCGGCGGACAGGGCCTCGGGCGAGCGGCGCAGCGCGGCCGCGGTGACCTGGTCGGTGCCGGGCGCCCGGCCGATGCCGAGGTCGATCCGGCCGGGGTGGAGGGCCTCCAGCATGCCGAACTGCTCGGCGATCACCAGTGATACGTGGTTGGGCAGCATGACGCCGCCGGAGCCGACCCGCATGGTGGTGGTCGCGTCGGCGATGTGGCCGATCAGGACCGGCGGCGCGGAGCTCGCGATGCCGGGCATGTTGTGATGCTCGGCGACCCAGAACCGGTGGTACCCCAGGTGTTCGGTCCGCTGGGCCAGGTCGGTCGTGGCGCGCAGCGCCTCGGCGGCGGATCCGCCGTCCGGTACCGGGGCCAGGTCGAGCACGGACAGCGGCACGGCGCGGGGGCCGAAGGTGAGGTCCACGCCAGTGGAGAACAGCAGGAAGCGGCGCATTCTTCCGGCCGCCGGCGCAGGTGGAGGGGCCGGGGCGGGGACGGCACCCGTTCGGGAGAAAGATCTTTAACAAGAAGGCTTTGCAAATGAGTCTTTGCAAAGATACCTTGGCTTTATGGCGACGGAAGAAGAGTCCCGGGAGCCTGACGGCGATCCCCGCGGGCAGACGGTGAGCCGGCTGACCGATCCGCGGGCGCTGCGGGCGTACGCGCATCCGGTGCGGATGGCCCTGGTGGGACTGCTGCGCACGGAGGGGCCGTTGACGGCGACGCGGGCGGCGGAGCTGCTCGGCGAGTCGTCCGGGACTACCTCGTTCCACTTGCGGCAGCTGGCCAAGTACGGGCTGGTCGAGGAGGCCGGGGGCGGGACCGGGCGGGAGAAGCCGTGGCGGGCGACCGCGACCTTGACCGACTGGGACGCGGACGGGACGCCGGAAGGGGCGGCGGCGACCGGGCTGCTGGCCTCGGTCATCGCCGAGCAGTACTTCGAGCAGCTGGCGCGGTGGCTGGAGGCCAGCCCGGGCGAGCCGCCGGAGTGGCGGCAGGCGGCCCAGCTCGGCGACCGGATCCTGTACGTCACCCCGGCCGAGCTCGAGGAGCTGGGCGGCCGGGTCGGCGCGCTGCTCGACGAGTACTTCGAGCGCATGGTCCGGCCCGAGCTGCGGCCGGCGGGCGCGCGCCAGGTCAGCTGGCTGAGCATCGCGTTCCCGAACGACTTCCGGACCCGGCGGTCCTGACATGATCCCGCCGCTGCTGCGTGACCGGGTCTTCCGGCGGTACTGGGGCGCTTCGACGATCTCGATGTTCGGCGATCAGGTCTCGGGGGTGGCACTGCCGCTGGCGGCGGTGCTGGCGCTGCACGCGGGGGCGGCCCAGATGGGTTACCTGACCGCGCTGGAGTGGCTGCCGAGCCTGCTGTTCGGGCTGCACGCGGGGGCCTGGGTGGACCGGCGGGGGCGGCGCCGGCAGACGATGATCGCGGCCGACCTGGGCCGGGCGGTGCTGTTCGGCAGCATCCCGGTCGCCTACGCGCTGCACGGGCTGACGCTGGTCCAGCTGCTGGTGGTGACGTTCGCGGCGGGCACGCTGAGCACCGGTTTCAACGTCTGCGACGGGACGATGTTCGTCGCGATCGTGCCCGAGGACCAGTACGTGGACGGGCAGTCGCTGATCTACGGCAGCCGGGCGCTGTCGTTCGTGGGCGGGCCGAGCGTCGGCGGGGTGCTGGTGCAGGTGCTGTCGGCCCCGTTCGCCATCGTGGCCGACGCGCTGTCGTTCCTCGGGTCGGCGTTCTTCCTGAGCCGGATCCGGCCGGCCGAGCCGGCCGCCGACGAGGCCGGCGGGTCGGTGCTGGCCGGGGCGAGGTTCATCGCGCGTTCGGCGGTGGTGCGCGCGTCGCTGATCTCGGCGGCGACGATCAACTTCTTCAACCTCATGTTCTTCGCGCTGGCCTTGCTGTTCGCGGTGCGGGAGCTGCACCTGCGGGCCGGGCTGGTCGGCCTGATGCTCGGCGTGGCGGCCTTCGGCAGCCTGCTCGGCGCAGCGGTCACCAAGCGGACGGCGGCGCGGATCGGGGCCGGCTGGACGTACACCGCGGGCTGCCTGCTGTTCACCGCGCCGCTGGTGCTGTGGCCGCTGGCGCACGGCGGCCGCTGGCTGGTCCTGGGGATGCTGTTCGCGGCCGAGTTCGGCTGCGGGTTCGGCGTGATGATGCTGGACATCAGCATCGGGGCGATCTTCGCGGCGGTGATCCCGGATACGCTCCGGGCCCGGGTGACCGGGGCGTTCCAGGCGGTCAACTACGGGGTGCGGCCGCTCGGCGCGCTGCTCGGCGGGCTGCTCGGGTCGACGCTCGGGCTGCGGCCCGCGCTGTGGGTGGCGACCCTCGGCGGCGTGGCCGGGGCCGTGCTGGTGCTGCCGACGGCGCTCCCCCGGTACCGGCTGCCTGGCGGTGCGACCGCGACTTAACGGACGGCGGGGCGGGGCTTGATCGCGACGCCGGCCCACATCTGGGCGGGGGCGGCGGTGTCAATGGCCAGGGCGGGGCGCCAGTCCGGCACCCGGACCAGGCCGGGCTCGATCAGGTCGAGGCCGGCGAAGAAGGCGGCCACCTGGTCGTGGGAGCGCGGGATCGTCTGCTGCGCCATCAGCTCGTTCAGCCGGCTGGCCATGCTCGCCATGTCGCCGTTGCCGATGTCGGCGGCGGCGTGGCTGATCACCACGCAGCTCCCCGGGGCGAGCGCGCCGACGAGCTGCCGGACCAGCTGGTAGGGCTGTTCGGCGTCCGGGATCAGGTGCAGGATCGCGGTCATGATGATGGCGACCGGGCGGCTGAAGTCCAGCGTCCGCGACGCCTCGGTCAGGATCGCGAACGGCTGGCGCAGGTCGGCCTCGATGAAGTCGGTCCGTCCCTCGGGCGCGCTGATCAGCAGCGCGCGGGCATGGGACAGCACGATGGGGTCATGGTCGACGTAGACGACGCGGGAGTCCGGCGCGACCGACTGGGCCACCTCGTGGATGTTGCTGCTGGCCGGCATGCCGGTGCCGATGTCGAGGAACTGGCGCAGCCCGGCCTCGGCGGTCAGGTAGCGGGTGGCCCGGGCCAGGAACGCGCGGTTGGCGCGGGCGGTCGGGACCACGGCCGGGTTGATCCGCATCGCCTGCTCGGCCGCTTCCCGGTCAGCGGCGAAGTTGTCCTTGCCGCCGAGCAGGTAGTCGTAGACCCGGGCGACATGCGCGACGCTCGCGTACTGCGCCAGGGGCGGCCCCGGCGTGCTGTTCTTTGCTGATGGCTGACGTTGCAACGGTTTGCACTCCCAGGGCTAGCATGCCACGGCTCCATAGCAGTCAGCGCTTTTCCTGGGATTGGCGTGTCTCCTGGCTTTTGGCTTTTACGGCTGACTCTTAG
>JAICWX010000259.1 GCA_025934635.1 Streptosporangiaceae bacterium
ACCTCACGTCGCTCGGGTGCGGGCATGGCCCGGTAGGCGGCCGAGCGCAGCAGCGGATGGTGGAACCGCACCCGCGCGCCGATCTCGACCAGGCCCGCGGCCTCGGCCGGCGCCGCCGCATCGGGCCCGATGCCGAGCCGTTCGGCCGCCCGCCACAGCAGGGGCACGTCGCCGACCGGCTCGGCCGCGGCCAGCAGCAGCAGCCGCCGGGTAGCAGCCGGGAGCGGCTCCAGCTGCCGCACGAAACCCTGCTCGATGCGGCTGGTCAGCGGAGTCCCCAGCGGCAGCCCGAAGCCGCCCGCCACCGAGGTCGTCGTCCGCCCGCGGGGCAGGACGAGCAGCGCGAGCGGGTTGCCGGCGGCCTCGCCGAGGAGCCGGTCCCGCACGGTCGCGTCGAGCGACCCGGGGATGGCCGCGTCCAGCAGCCGGCGTGAGTCCTCGGCGTCCAGCCCCTCGATCGCGAGTTCAGGCAGTCCCTTGAGCTCGTGCTCGCCGCCGGACTCACGCAGCGCGAACACCAGCGCCACCCGCTCCGCCAGCAGGCGCCGCGCCACGAACGCGAGCGTCTGCACGGACACCCGGTCGAGCCATTGCGCGTCATCGACGATGCAGACGAGCGGCTGGTCCTCGGCGGCGTCGGCGAGCAGGCTCAGGACGGCCAAGCCGACCAGGAAACGATCCGGCGGGGGACCGGCGCTCATGCCGAACGCCGTGTTCAGCGCGTCGCGTTGCGGGACCGGCAGATGCCCGAGACGGTCGAACATCGGTGCGCACAGCGCATGCAGGCCGGCGAATGCGAGCTCCATCTCGGATTCGACCCCGGCCACCCGGGCGATCCGGCATCCCTGGGAAATGTCCGCCAGGTACCCCAGCAGGGCGGTCTTGCCGATTCCGGCCTCGCCGCGCAGGACCAGTGCACGACTGTGACCCGCGCGCGTTTCGGCGACGAGTTGATCAAGCAGCTCACGCTCGCGTCCCCGGTCGAGCAACTTCGCCGGTGAGCGGTGGGTATCAGGCACCGGCACAGAAAAATCCTGGCAGAGCAGCCCTGCTCTGCGCAACGGCTTACCGCGTCACCGGTCTCGCCGCAGGCCGGGCGGGCGGGCGACCAGGAGCAGGCAGGCGCTGGTCGCCGCGAACCAGCCGGCCAGCCAGGAGATGTCCGCGCCGCCGAGGAGCGCGACGAGCGGGCCGGGTCACCCTTCCCCGGGAATGCCTGCTGATCGATGACCGATTTGTGCTGCTTTAAGCAGTATTGCCGACGACCGGGAGACTGTACAGGAGCCGGTTGCTGGATAATGGGGGAGAGAATCACGATGCTGGCAGCGGATAGGACGGTGTTCCCGTGGAGGCTTTCTGGGAGTCGTTCCGCCTTGACCCGCGGCAGCCTGCACACACGTCGATGCGCGCTTCGGACGCCGACCGGGAGGTCGTCCGCGCCGTGCTCGTCGATGCTTACGCGGACGGGCGCCTCACCCGCGAGGAGTACGACGACCGGCTGAACACCCTGTACGCCAGCCGGACCCTCGGTGAACTGCCCGCCCTGGTCGCTGATCTCGTGCTGCCTGACGGCCCGGCCGTGGCGCCGGCGCCGCTGCTGGCCGCCGAGCTGAGGCAGCGCGGCGCCCGCAAGTGGCGCAAGGACGTGGAGGAGTCGGTCGCGGCCTTCCTCGTCCCCGCCATCATCTGCACCGTGATCTGGATCGCGGCCACCGGCCGGGGCTTCTTCTGGCCCGCGTTCCCCATGCTGTTCCTCGGGATCAACCTCCTCAAGACCGTCGTGCAGCGCGAATCGGTCATCGAGCGCGAAGTCCTGCGGCTGGAAGAGCAGGCGGCCAAGGACGCCGCGCCGGAACTCCCGGCCGGACACGGTGACCCCGGCCAGGCACCGGAGGCGTGAGGCGAGCAGCGGCCGGACCCGGGCCGGCCGTGGACGGGCGGCCCGGGCCCGCTGTTCCCGGCGGCCGCGTCACTTCACCTTGACGGTGAAGCTGGCCTTGGTGGTCCAGGAACTCGTGCTCGGATAGTAGGCGTACGCGGAGTTGCTTCCCTTGGTGTAATGCACGCGGTACTGATGATTGGTGCCGCAGGAGAAGTCGAGCGTGAACGCCTTGGAGCCGGTGCGGGAGGGCTGGATCGTCGTGCTGCCCGAGCCGAGCTTCTTCCACCAGCCCGCCCCCGTGAGAACCTTGGCGCGCGAATCGCTTTTATCCCACTGCACCTTGATCGCCGAGTTCGAGTTGTTCTGGACATGGACCGTGATGCCGCAGCCCGTACTGGCTGAGGCGGGGAGCGCGGTGGCGGCGCCGACGGCGGTGACCCCGCCCAAGGTGGTGATGAGCGCGGCGGCGCTAGTGGCGATGGCTTTCTTCATGTCTTCCCCCGTGGTTCGTCGGGCCGGGCCTTTCCCGGCGCCGAGTCCCACTTTCCGGCCGCCCCGTTAACGCAGCGCTAACTGCGCACCGGCGAGCCCGCTCAGTCGAGACAGAATTCGTTGCCCTCGACGTCCTGCATCACGAGGCAGGACTCGTTGTCGTCATCGGCCAGCAGCAGCCGCACCCGGACCGCGCCGAGCGCGATCAGCCGGGCGCATTCGGCCTCCAGGACAGCCAGGCGCTCGTCGCCCACCAGCCCGGTGCCGACCCGCACGTCGAGATGCACCCGGTTCTTGACGACCTTGCCTTCGGGAACCCGCTGGAAGAACAGCCGCGGGCCCGCACCCGACGGATCCGTGCACGCGAACCATGAGCCCCGCTGCTCCGGCGGCAGCGAGCGGTTGAAATCGTCCCAGGAAGCAAACCCGTCCGGGGGCGGCGGCGCGACGTACCCCAGCACCTCGCACCAGAACCGGGCGACGCGCTCAGGTTCCGCGCAGTCAAAGGTGACCTGGACCTGCCTGACCGACGCCATCGATCCACCCTAGCGACCGGGGACCGGGAGGTTTCGTGCGGTCAGGCCGGCTTCGATGGCCCCGACCACTGACTCAGCTACCTTGACCCTGGCCCACCGCTTGTCCTCGGCCTCGACCAGCACCCACGGGGCGGCGGGGTGATCAGTGCGGTCCAGCATTTCCTCCACGGCCGCCTTGTACTGCCGCCGCTTGTCGCGATTGCGCCAGTCCTCCGCGGTCAGCTTCCAGGCCTTGAGCGGCTCGCGCTGCCGGGCCTTGAACCGCCTGAGCTGTTCCGCGGACGACAGGTGCAGCCAGAACTTGACCATGATCATGCCTTCGTCGGCCAGCGTCCGCTCGAACTCGGTGATCTCCCGGTAGGCGCGCCGCCACTGCTGCTCGGTGGCGAAACCTTCGACTCGCTCGACCAGGACGCGGCCGTACCAGGACCGGTCCAGCACCGCCATGCCGCCCCAGCCGGGTAGTGCCGGCCAGAACCGCCACAGGAAGTGATGCCGTTTCTCGTCATAGGTGGGCGCGCTGAACTGGGCGACCCGGACGTGCCGCGGGTCCATCGGCGCGACGAGCCGCTTGATCGCACCGCCCTTGCCGGAGGCGTCCCACCCCTCGAAGACCACGCAGACCGGCGGCCCGAGCTGCGGATTTTCCCCGATCAGGCCGCCCAGTACCAGCCGCAGCTGCAGCAGCCGGTCCTGCGCCGCGGCCAGCCGGGCCGCTTCGGCGTCCGGGGTGAGCTTCAGGCTGAGGTCCAGTCCGTCGAGCAGGCCGCCCTTGTCAGCCATGCACTACACCTCCCTCGTCCCCGGCCGGGCCCGCCCCTGCTGACTGGTCAGGTGCCGACCGGTGGTTCGCGGATACCGAGCTCAGCCGGGCTCGGCGCCAGTCCCGGCCAGCTGCCTTCCCGGCTGTCGGCCGAGTCCGCCCAGGCGGCCCGGTCGAAGTCACCGTCCCAGGCCCGCGCCAGCGCCCGGGGCAACCCCCACCAGCCGAGCCTGGTCAGCCAGCGCTGATCGCTGACGGCACCGATCGCCTCCCAGCACACCAGCGCGGCCTCGAACCCGCGGCCCAGTGACTCGTCGTCCGCGGTGCCGCCCGCGAACGGATCGTAGGCCACGGCCTCATCGCCGGGTTCGCCCGGGCCGGTGCTCGGGCTCGTGATCTCCGGGCACTGCCGGGCGTACCTGACCAGCTCCCCGGGCGTGGCGACGGTATTGACGCCCGCCCGGACCAGGCCGATCACGGCGCCGGCCCAGTCCGCCGGGCGGAGCAGCGTCACCGGTTCGAGCAAGGGCGAGCCGGCGCCGATGTGGCGCCGCGTGGTCGCCAGGGCGCCGGCCGCATCGAGCCACAGGTCCGTGTCGTCGGCCGGTGACCGCTTGCGCGGCCGCTGGCCCCACGCCGCGCGGGCCAGTTGCCGGTACGGCCACTTGCGGGCCGCGGCCCGGAACCGGGCGGCCTCCGCGGTGAGCTCCGCGACCGGCACCGGCGCGGCCTGCGCCTCCGGCAGGGCCTCCCGGAGCAGCCTGACCGCGTAGCTCTCCGCGGCATCCCAGGCCAGGCCGAGGTCATCGGGCGCCGGGGCCGCCTCCCAGGCGTAATAAAGACCTTTCTCGCCGTTCATCATCACTGAGCCTATTCGGGGCCGGCCGACCGCGCCATCACCCGCGCCCGCGGCTGGCGCAGCGGCTCGACGAGGCCCGCGGACGCGGGCTGGTCCTGGTCTGCGGCAGCACGCGCTGGACGCCCAGGACATCGCCCCCGGCACCGGCCGGGACCACGCCGCGAGGGGTAAAAGGTGGGCGAGCGCGCGCACCATCCCCGTTCGGACCAAAGATCTTTGACCGAACGGGCTGGCTGCCACGCCCCGCCCCCGCCTTTCCGGCGTCCGGCGCGTCAGGCCTTCGGCAGGAGCACCTCTCCTTCGAGGCCGTCCGGATCGCGGAAGAAGATGCTGAGCGCTCCGCCGAAGTCGTTGACGGTGCCGTCGCTCGCCCCGCTGTCGACGAGCCGGCCCCGGATTATCTCGAAGGCCTCGGCGGAGGCGGCCGCCAGCCCGACGTGATCGATGCGCCCCCGGCCCCACATCGGCGTCTGCCGGTCGGCTTCGGTGTTGCCGTCGATCACGAAGACATTGAGCTGGGTGGCTGGCCCGATGTCGATGACCGTCATCGTCTCGCCCGGCCCGTGGCTGCGGGTCGGCCCGATCACGGCGTCGAACACCTGCTGGTAGAAACGGCCCAGCCGGCCGACGTCCTTCGAGATCCAGGCAATATGGTTCACGCCGTCCAGCAGCATGCCGGCTCCTCTCGCGGCCTCGGATCCACCCTATTGCCTGGCCGGTAGCCGAAGGATTCTGGGCCCTCGAGGCGCGCTTCTAGACTGGTCCGGTGAGCATCGCCCTGACCCTGCTCGCCGAGGTGCGCTGGCGGGGGAGACCGGTCGCGGGGGATCGCCCGCAGGCGCTGCTGGCTGCTCTCGCGGCCCGCGGCTCCCGTCCGGTGCGGCCCGACGAGCTGATCGAGCTGGTCTGGGGCGACGACGCGCCGAGCAACGGCCAGAAGAGCCTGCAGGTGCTGGTGTCGCGGGCCAGGAACGCGTGCGGCGCGGACGCGATCGTCCGCGACGCCGTCGGCTACCGGCTCGGGGCCGCGCCGGGTGAGGTCGACAGCGGCCGGCTGGCCGAACTCGTGCGGGCCGCCGTCGCCGTGCTCGACCAGGACGCGGCCGCCGCCGAGAAGCTGGCGGGGGAGGCCATGGAGCTGGCGGCCGGCTTGTCCCCGGCCGCCGCCGGGGACGACGGCCCGCTGGCGGAGGTCCGGCGGGCCGCGGCCGCCGATGCGGCCACCGCGCGGGTGATCCGGGCCCGGGCCGCCAGCCGGGCGGGCGCGCACGCGGCCGCGCTGCCGGTCCTCGCGGCGGCCCATGCGCGGTCACCGCAGGACGAACCGCTGCTCGCGGACCTGCTGCGCAGCGAGGCTACGGTCAGCGGCCCGGCGGCGGCGCTCGACCGGTTCGAGCGCTACCGCCGGGACCTGCGCGAGCGGCTCGGCGCGGATCCCGGTGAGCTGCTGCAGCGCACGCACCGCGGCCTGCTCGCGCTCGACCGCCCGGTGCGCCGGGGGGTGCGCTACGACGCGACCGAGCTGATCGGCCGGGACGCCGACCTGGCGCGGCTGCGGGCCCTGATGGCCGGGGCGCGGGTGGTGTCCATCGTCGGGGCCGGCGGGCTGGGCAAGACGCGGCTGGCGCACGCGCTCGCCCGCGACGCGGCGCAGCCGGTCGTCCACTTCGTCGAGCTGGCCGGCGTCACCGCCGACGAGGATGTCGCGGTCGAGGTCGGGTCCGTCCTCGGCGTCCGTGACTCGGTCAGCGGCCACCGGACCCTGACCGCCGAGCAGCGGGCCGACATCAGGGCCCGGATCGCGCAGCGGCTCGCGCAGTCCCCGAGCCTGCTGGTCCTGGACAACTGCGAGCACCTGATCGAGGCGGCGGCCGAGCTCACCGCCTTCCTGATCGCGGCCGCGCCCGACCTGCGCGTCCTCACCACCAGCCGGGCCCCGCTGGCGATCGCCGCCGAGCGCGTCTACCCGCTCGGCGAACTGCAGACGGGCGACGCGGCCCAGCTGTTCCGCGAGCGGGCGGTCGCCGCGCGACCGGGCGTGCGTCTCACCGAGCCGGTCGTGGCCGGTATCGTCAGCCGGCTCGACGGCCTGCCGCTGGCGATCGAGCTCGCCGCGGCCCGGGTGCGCGCCATGTCGGTCGAGGAGATCGACCGGCGGCTCGAGGACCGGTTCGCGCTGCTGCGCGGCGGCGACCGCAGTGCTCCCGACCGGCACCAGACCCTGCTCGCGGTCATCGAGTGGTCCTGGAACCTGCTGGACGCCGGCGAGCAGCGCGCCCTGCGGCGGCTGGCGCTGTTCCAGGACGGTTTCACGCTCGAGGCGGCGGAGATCGTGCTCGGCCCCGGTGCCTTCGACGCGGTCCGCGGCCTCGTCGACCAGTCGCTGCTGAGCGTGGCCGAGACCGGGGCCGGGATCCGCTACCGGATGCTGGAGACCGTCCGCGAGTTCGGCCGGATGGAGCTCCG
This sequence comes from Streptosporangiaceae bacterium, assembly GCA_025934635.1. Next base: position 6,999 of record JAICWX010000259.1, read on the forward strand.
GGCGGCCGGCGAGGACGCCAGCGCCCGCGCCGCCCAGCGCCGCTGGGCCGTCGGCTACGCGTCCGCCCATCAGGCGGGCCTGACGGGCACCGGCCAGTTCGCGGCGGTCGACGCGATCAGCGCCGAGGAGACCAACCTGGCCGACGAACTGCGCGCCGCGATCGCCGACGGCGACCGCGACTCTCTCGTGCCGCTGCTGGCTGCCCTCGGTCTGTTCTGGACGATGCGCGGCGAGCACTTCCGGCTGATCGTCCTGGCCCGGGCGGTCGCCGAGGCGGTCCGCGGCTGGCTCCCCCCGCCGGACCTGGCGAACGCCGCCCGGACGGCGGTGGCGATCACCTTGAACAACTCGATGATGATCGGCGAGGGCGGGGCGGACGGCCCGCTGATGACGGTGCTGCGCGAGCTCGGTCCCGATCCGGGCGGCAACGTGTACCTCTCGGGCCTGGTCCGGGTGCTGCTCGCGTACGACTCGGCCGGTCCGGGCCGCTTCCCGCACCGGCTGGCGGCCGACGCCGCCGGCGAGGCCGGCGTCTCCGGGTTCGGTGCCCGGCTGGTGGCGCTGGCTGCCGATCCGGACCGGCACACGGCCGCCGCCGCCAGCCAGTGGCTCGGTCACGAGCGCGAGAACGCCGGCGATCCAGCCGGCGCGATCGAGGCCACCCAGCGCGTCCTGGATCTCGTCCGGGACGAGGACGGCCCCTGGTCGCGGGCGATGCCGCACGCCGTGCTGGCCGAGCTGACCATGCACATCGGTGACCACGCGGCGGCGGTCGAGCACGCCCGGGTCGCCCTGCCGGTGATGCAGCGGATCGGTGCCAGTGACGACGAACTGCAGATGCGCACTCTGCTGGTGTTCTGCGCGATCGGCGAGGGCAGGCTCGCCGACGCGGCGGACGAGCTGGGCCGGATGGACCAGCTCTCCTCGAGCACGACCGCGTTCGGCTGGAACGCCTTCGGGGTGGTGGGCGCGGCCGAGCTGGCGCTCGCCTCCGGCGATCCCGGGGCCGGGCTGGCACTGTACCGGGAGTCGGCGGCCCGGATGCGCGAGGTTCAGCTGCCCGGAGTCACCCGCACCGGGATGGAACCGTGGGTCCTGTTCGGTGCGGCGATGGTGCTCGGTGCGCATGCCTTCTACGCGGCCGGCGACGACGTCGCGCGCGGGGAGGCGCTGTTCCGCACCTGCCGGACGGGCGCGCTGCGGGTCGTGACCGCCGAGAACCCGCACCTCGACTACCCCGCCTCGGGGCTGGTGCTGTTCGCCCTGGGGGCGTGGAGCCTGCTGCGCCGGACCGCGCCGGCCGCCGATGCGCTGCGGCTGCTCGCCCTGGCCGACCGGTTCGCCTACAACCGCATGATTCCCACGATGCGCTGGGAGCGGATCACGCCCGCGGCCGAGGAAGCCGCGCCCGGCTTGCTCGCCCGGCTGCAGGCCGAGTACCGGGACTGCCCGCAGCCGGGCCTGCTGACGCAGGCCCGGCTGGCGGTGGAGCGGCTGCCCGGGTTACATCCGCCGCCGGTAGCTCCGCACCGAGAGCGGCGCGAAGACCGCGATCACGACCAGGCTCGCGAGCAGCGTCCAGCCGGCCTCGCCGGTGATGACGCCCTGGTTGGCCAGCCCCCGCGTGGCCGACACCAGGTGCGAGACCGGGTTGATCTTCACGAAGGCCGCCAGCCACCCCGGCAGGGAGCTCACCGGCACGAAAGCGTTCGACAGGAAGGTCAGCGGGAACAAGATCATCATCGACATGCCCTGCACCGCCCGGGCGCTCTTGGCGACGGTCCCGATCCAGGTGAAGATCCAGGCCAGCGCCCAGCCGGTGAAGATCGCGAGCACCATCGCGCCGAGCACGCCCAGGACGCCCCCGCCGGGACGGTAGCCGATGAGCACGCCGGTGACGAACGTCAGGCCGGCCGCGATCAGGTAACGCACCAGGTCCGCGACCATCGGGCCGGCCAGCGGGGCGACCCGGGACATCGGCATCGCCTTGAACCGGTCGAATACGCCCTTGTCCATGTCCTCGCGCAGGTTGACGCCGGTGGACATGCAGGTGGTCAGCACGGTCTGGGCGACGATCCCGGGGATCAGGATGGGCAGGTAGCTGTGCACGTTGCCGGAGATCGCGCCGCCGAAGAGATAGGCGAACATGGCCGTGAACAGCAGCGGCTGGACGGTGACGTCGAAGAACTGCTCCATGTTGCGGCGCATCTTCTTCAGCGCGCGCCAGGCCATGACCAGCGTCTGGGCGACCGTCTCGGCGATGGTGGTGCGCGGGCGGGTGCGGGCCACCGCGGCGGCCGGGTCGATGACGTTCCGCGGCGCCGGGCCGGCCGACGGCGGGCGCGCGGTGGTGATGATGATGCTCACTGGACCTCCAGGGCGATTTCCTCGGTGCGGGCGGACGCGCCGGGCTGGCCCGGTTCGGCCGGATCCTGGCCGTCGTCCGATTCGGCGCCATGGCCGGTGATGGCGAAGAAGACCTCGTCCAGGGTCGGCCGGTCGACGCTCACCGAGGTGATCGCCACCCCCGACTGGCGGAACGCGATCAGCACGTCGGCGGCCCGGTCGGCGGTGTCGAGCGGCACGTTCATCCGTCCCGACTCGGGCGTCAGGACGGGATCGGCGCCCGCGATCTTCCGGACGACCTGCCGGGCGAGTTCTTGATCGGACCCCGGCGCCAGCTGCAGCTGCAGCGTCGAGTTCCCGACCGAGGCCTTCAGCTCATCGGGGGTGCCCTCGGCGACCTTGCGGCCCCGGTCGATCACCGCGATCCGCCCGGCCAGCTGATCCGCCTCGTCCAGGTACTGGGTGGTGAGCAGGACCGTGCAGCCCTCGGTGACCAGGCCGCGGATCGTGTCCCACATCTGCCCGCGGGTGCGCGGGTCGAGTCCGGTGGTCGGCTCGTCCAGGAAGATCAGCGGCGGCCGGGTGATCAGGCTCGCCGCGAGGTCCAGGCGGCGGCGCATCCCGCCGGAGAACTGCGCGATCGGCCGGTCGGCCGCCTCCTCCAGGTCGAACTGCGCCAGCAGCCGCCTGGCGGAGGCGCGCGCGTCGGCTGACCGCAGGCCCTGCAGCCGCCCGAACATCCACAGGTTCTCGGTGGCCGTCAGGTCCTCGTCCACCGACGCGTACTGGCCGGTGATGCCGATCAGCTGGCGGATGCGGTGCGGTTCGCGGGTGACGTCCACGCCGAAGATCCGGGCCTGCCCGGCGTCGATCGGCAGCAGGGTGGCGAGCATCCGCAGGGCTGTCGTCTTCCCCGCGCCGTTGGGGCCGAGGACGCCGAAGATCTCGCCCTGGCTTACTGAGAGGTCGATTCCGTCGACCGCACGGAGCTGACCGAAGGTCTTGACCAGGCCGGCGGCGTCTACGGCTGCTGTAGCTGTCATGGCAAGAACGCTAAGCGGCCGTGCCTTCACCACGGCTACACGGCGGTATCACGGCCGACGGCCCGCGAAACCCGTGAAACTCCCGCATCAAGCGCCAGCGTCTGGTGCCGAGGCGGTCGGCCCGCGGCCCGGTTCCCATTCCCGCGCCCCGGTTTCCATCCTCAGAGCCCATATCCGCACCACAAGCCCCGTCCCTTACCCACCCCCGGCTCTCACCCGGGCCCCGGCAACGACATCGATGCTCCATCGATGTCGTCAGCGCGACACCCAGGCCGTGGCAGTAAAGCACCAGGCGCACCACGGGTATCGCCCGTCTCGCGAGCCGGACGTTCACCGCGGAAGAGCCGCGCCCACGGCCCCTTGCCGCCGGCCTGCCCTCCGGTGTCATGCTTAAAAAGCGAGCCGAGAGTTATGGCGCAGTCCGGAATTGAGGGGAATGGGGTTGGCGGACAGTTCAGTGCCTCGTCCGGGCGCAGTCCCGCCGGAGCCATCCGCTGACCGGGATGCCGGCGGTGCCGCGGGCAGGCTGGCCGGTACCCAGCTGGGTGAGGTCGTGCTGGCCCGGGCGGTATCCGCCTATCAGGCAGCCCTCGGCTCGCGCCTGATCGCCGGCTACGCGCTCGGCAGCCTGGCCCACGGGGGATTCAGCCCGCTGGTGAGCGACGTCGATCTCGGGATCGTCCTGCAGGATCCGCTGCGGGCGAAAGACCGCCTGACCATCCGCACGGTGGCCCGCTCGGTGCGGGCCGGAGGTTCGGCGCTCGACCAGCGGCTGTCGGTGTTCTGGGGGACACCCATGACCTTGCGGGGCCAGCGCCCCGGCGGCCGGTTCCCCCCGCTGGACCGGCTGGACCTGCTTGAGTACGGCCGGCTGCTCACCGGGCGGGACGCGCGGGACGCCGTGGCCCGCCCCGGCGCCACCGAACTGCTGGTGGCAGGCGCGGAGTTCGCCCTTGGCTACCTCGGCGCCACGAGCCCGGGGCTGCCCGGCCGCCTCCGGGCCCGGCTCTCGCCCCGCGACGACAGCGCACTGGACGAGATCCGCGCCCCGGCGCGGCTGGTGGCCCGCGGGCCCCGGCGGGTGACCAAGATCGTGCTCTTTCCCGTTCGCTTTCTCTTCACGGCCGAGACGGGCCGGGTGGGTACCAACACTGCCGCGGCCGAGCACTATCTGGCCGGCGGGTCCGCGCCCGCCGCCGCCCTCGTTACCGCCGCCCTGGCCTGGCGCCGCGCGTGGCCAGCGGACGATGCGGCGACCGGGCTCCTGCGCCGGGAGCTGATACCGCTGTACGTCCAGTACCTCGAGGATCACATCGCGCGCCTGCACGCCGTCAATTGCCGTCAGCTGGCTGACAGCTTCCAGCGCTGGCAGGCCCGGCTCGTGGCCTAAGAGCTGGCCGGCCTGGCCAGCAGCGGCTGTGACGTGTCCTGGTTCGGGCGCACCTGGAGCTTGCGTCCCTGGCCGGCCCGGAACATCCGCAGCGCCTGGCCGTAGTCCTCGAGCGTGAAGCTGTGGCTGATCATCGGCCGGGCCTTGATCGCGCCCGCCTCGAACATCGCGACCGCCCGCCCGAACGAGTTGAGCACGGCCATCGTCCCGACCACGGAAACCTCGTCCCGGTAGACCCGGAACGGCGAGTAGCGGGCGGTGGCGTCGGCGGGCGCCACGCCGAAGTGCTGGAACACGCCGCCGGCCATGACCCGCGGCAGGCCGTCCTCGATCGCGGCGATGCTCCCGGTGCAGTCGATGACCACCTCCC
>JAICWX010000455.1 GCA_025934635.1 Streptosporangiaceae bacterium
AGGCATACCGTCGACGAGGCGAAACGCTGATCTGGCGGATTTGGCATCCCGAACCGCAGCCAGATGGTTCGCGTAATGACGAGGTGATTTCTTTTCTCAGAGATCTGGTCAGGAAGCTCCGGCTTGAACTTGGCGCTGAATAACTGCTGCTCGCCACACTCATCTGACCGCGGACAGGGAGTTGCCTTTATCACTATAGACCCGGCCGCCACATCCGTCGCGTTTCCGCAGCAACGCTTCCCTTCCGCTCATGCCGCCTTGCGGATGAAGGCGTACATGTATCACGCGCGTTCAGCCGCGCCTCTGTTAGGTTAAATTCTCTCCATGGGGGTGGCTATGGTATACGACTTGAAGCTGGTCACCGGGCAGGGCGGGTCGCCCGGCCCGGCTCAGCCCGATCCTTTGCCGGCGGCGGAGGACTCGCGAACCTCGTCGCTTACTCCGGTTGTGCTATTCCTGCCCGGTTTGTCCGCATTGCCGTTCAATACGTCAGTGCGGCTCGCTGACGTCATGTGCGCTGATCTGACTCGCGGGGCGGGTACATATGCGGTACGAAGCCTTGACAGTCCGAGCCCGGCCCTGACCGACGGCCGGCGCATCGTGGCAGGGAACGACCAGCCGTTGATGGATATCTATACGGTGCCGTATCGGGATCGTCTTCCTCAGACCGCGACGGCAGGTGAGAAGCCCAGCGTCTGGGCCTTGGGCAAGCTCTTGTTCACTCAGGTCGCGTATTTCTGCCAGGCATTGCGGCTGCTGCTGAATGCCCGGAGGCGCGCGAAGACGAAAATGACCAAATGGCAGCTGGTTATCGGGTTCGGCGCCGTCGTGGCTCTCCTGGGCGCTGTGGCCATCACGATCGTGGCCATCGTGGCAGCGCTCGGCCTGGTGACCCTGCCCAGCGTGAACGGGACGTTCGCGGATGCTTTCGCCATCGGTGCCACTGGCCTGACGACCTGGGCGCTGGCGAAGGCGACCCCGGTGATCCGGGAAGCGGCCTCACGAGCCCAGCAGATGATCGACTACGCGGAAAGCCAGCAACAGGCCGTCGAGGTCGTCAACAGCCTCGGCGAGGCTATCGACGCTGTTCTCGAATCCGCGAAAACGACTCGCCCTGTGTTCATCCTGGGCTACAGCATGGGGGCACTTGTCGCCTTTGATTACCTGTGCCCGCGGAAAAGCCAGCTTGAGCTGCCTGACGACCGCCATGTAAAGGCGATCCGCGCGCTGATCACCATCGGTGCCCCGCTGGACTTCATGCGGCTATACCTGCCGCAGTACGTCGCCAACCGGCAGCCTCGTGTCAGCCGCCTGCCCTGGATCAACGTTTTCATCCCCGCCGATGTCCTGGGTTCCAACTGCACCGACGTATGTGACCATGTCGTTCCAGCCGCGGAAGATATCGTCGAGGTCGCCGGGATGAAACCGACCCGCATTGTCCAGTTCACCGACGAGAAGCTCACCTGGTCCGGCATCCGGGCCCGGCGGGGTTTCCTTAGCCACGGCGACTACTGGAGCGCCCCCGGGGCTGGCAACTGCCTCAGTGTGGTCCGGTCTGCCGTCCGCGAGGCCCTGACGCAGCCGGAAGCAGCTCCGGCGTGACCGTTTACCGCGGGCCGGGTATCTGTGTGAGGGTACGCAGGGCAGGGTTCCTCACCCGGCAGGCAGGAGACGGCCGTGGCGATGATGGGCGGCAGCTCGGCGGCCGAGGTCGGCGCCCCGCTTGAGCGGGTGCGGGCGTTCGTCCAGGACGTGGAGCGGGCGCCGCAGTGGCAGGGCGGGCTGCTGGCGATGCGCGCCCTGGAGCGCGATGACGACGGGCGCGCGACCTTGTGCCAGGCCGAAGGTGACGCCAGGGTCCGGACGGTCCGGTCGGTCGTCCGGTACCGCTACGACGGTCCGGCTGCCCTTTCCTGGCGGCAGGAGCAGGGCGACCTGAAGTCGGCCGCCGGCCGCTGGGAACTGGAGGACCTGGGCGGGAACCGGACCCGGGCGACCTACTGGCTGGAGGTTGACCTGGGCCGCGTGCTCGGCCTGGTGATCCGCGGCCCGCTGGTGGACCTGCTGCGGGACATGCTCGTGGGCGCCCGGGCGGGCGAGCTCAAGCGGGCGGTCGAATCGAGCTGAGGCCGGACGGGAGTGACCCCGGGTGTTCCCGGCGCGCTTCTGCCACGAGGCGATATGGGGTGCGCGGCTGTCAAGTCGCGGCTCCAGAGCCGGCTGGTTTCCTGGGCAAGATGCAGAACTCGTTGCCTGCTGGTCAGGCTACGGCGGTTGCTTCGAGCATGACGAGGAGCTGTGCTGGTAGCTGCGTGACGCCCAGCAGGCTGGTTGCGAATCGGCTCCCGGAGGCCGACAAGCGGTCGGTGAGGGTGGTCCAGTGCTGGAACAGCTCATCGAGGTCGGTGGTGTAGGCGTTGAGCCGGACGACGTTCGCCAGAGTCATGTCTGCGGCGGTCAGGATAGCCTCCAGGTTGTCGAGGGCTACCCCGAGCTGCGCGGTCATGTCACCGGGATGCTGGGGGTTGCCGTTGGCGTCCACCGCGTCTTGTCCGCTGCAGAGGAGCTGCCGCTGGTGCCCTCGATGAGCTCGGCTGCGTCGAATCCGAGGTCCACGGACCAGGACACGGGGTTGATGGACGTGCGCTGCATGGTGATCACTTCCTCTGGTGGCTGTGGACAACTGTTACCTCGCGCTGGCGGGCGACGGCCTCGCGTCGCGCAGCGCGGCCGCGGCCGCCGGGTCGGAAGCTCGTCACCCGAGGAGCCTAGGGTCCGGCAGCCGGCCGCTGGCAACGGTTCGGCCCAGGCCGAATAGTGGCGTCATCGCCCTTCCCCCAGCATGATCCGTATCCGTACTGGACCCGGCCAGTTTGTAGAGCACCGGGTTCAGGAAGCCGAATGGCTTGTTCTGGCCCTGCTGGGCCGCGGCCACCAGGCCGGCCACGAGCGGCGTCGCGTCGCTCGTTCCGCCGCCGGACGTGACGTAGAACCGCCCTTTCTTACCCCGCCGGTGGCGCTGTACTCACCCTGGTTCGCCCACGTTCCGTTTCGCAGCTGCAGCTCGCCGGTGGACCAGCCGGTCTCGAAGAGGCGGTTCCCGGTCCGGCCGATCCCCAAGGTGGTGCCGCCCACCGCAGGTCCGCGTGCTCGATCCTGGTCACGGATGCGGGCTGGCCCTCGGGGTCGGTTTCCCAGGAGTTGGACACCATCGACGCGAGCGGGTGGTGACCCGAGCCGTTGAGGACAGCCTGGACGGCGTTGAGAAGCCCTTGCGTCAAGGGATCGGTGCCGCCGCAGGCCGGGCCGACGACGAGCTCATTCGCTGCCGGGGCCAGCGCATGCGCTGCCTCGACGTCCATCTGTTCCTCGATGTCGGCCCGTCCAGCGCTGGACTGCTCCCCATCGCCGGACGCGGCGGCGGTGCAGCCCTTGCCGGTGCTGGTCATGCTGGCCCCGTAGGCAGCGCTACATTGTCCAGCCCCGTTACCCCGAGCACGGTGCCGGCCAGCCCGGCGGGCAAGGAGATGGGCCGGTCATTGGACCACACGGCCTGCGTGCCCGCGTTCACCGCCGCCGCCGGGTCGGGCTAACGCCCGCGGCCGACCACAACGGAACGCGGTGGCGCGCCTGTTCCGTCAGGCGACCCAGGAGGGGACGAGCTGGGCTAGCCGCCGGCGGTCGGACAGCATCCGGATCGTGGTGATGCGGCCGTGCTCGACGGTGAAGGCCATCAGGATGAACGGACGGCCGCCGGCGGTGATGAGGGCGCCAGGGACGCCGTTGACCAGAGCGGGGTGGACCCTGGTGTCCAGGCGGGCGCCGAGGATAGCCTGGCCGGCGACCTGATCCGCGCCCCGGGTGACGGTTGTGCCCCGGTGCAGTTCGACCCCGGGTGCGAGGACGGTGAGGAGCCCGGCGATGTCGCCCTGGCCCGCCGCCGCGAGGAAGGCGTCGACGACGCCGCGGGCCGCAGCGTGAGCGCCGGCGGCGGGCGCGCCGAGCCGGATCCGGCCCCGGGCCCGGCTGGCGAGCATCTTGGCGGAGGCGGTACTCCGGCCGAGGACGGCCGCGATGGTGTCGAACGGCAGCTCGAACACGTCATGCAGGACGAACGAGACCCGCTCGGCCGGGGTGAGAGCGTCCATCACGACGTACAAGGCGAGGCCGACCGAGTCGGCGAGCAGGGCCTCTTCCTCGGGATCGGGGCTGAAGTCGCTCGGGATGGTCCACAAGTCCGGCTCCAGCGGCTGCTCGCCGCGGGCTCCGCGCCGGCGCAGGACGTCGAGGCAGATCCGCCCGGTCACCGTGGTGAGCCAGCCGCGCAACTCGTCGATGCCATCGCCGCCGGCGCGGGCCAGGCGCAGCCACGCCTCCTGCACCGCATCGTCGGCGTCCGCGTGCGAGCCGAGCACCCGGAACGCGATCGCGTGCAGGTACGGGCGGTAAGCCTCGAAGTCGGCGGCCAGCTGGTCCTGTTCGGTCACGGCACTCCCCCGGTGCGGGTGGCGGTTCCCCTTACCAGGACGCGCCGCGCGCCGGAAAGGTAACGCACGGGCCGACGTTACCTTCGGCCGGCCCGGCGCGTCGTGGTGCCGTCACGATCCAAACGGGAGGAAAAAATGGCATCACGTATCCACGACAAGGCGAGCCAGCCCGACATCACCCAGGGCGTCCAGGAGATCTTCAAGGCGGTGTACCGCGGCGGCGTCCCGGCGCCGACGCTGGAACTGGTCCACTTGCGGGCCAGCCAGATCAACGGGTGCAGCGCCTGCACGGATGCCGGGACCACCAGCGCGACCAAGGCCGGCGTCAGCACCGAGAAGCTGCTCATGGTGGCCGCCTGGTACGAGGATCCGCGCTTCGACGACGCCGAACGGGCCGCGCTGGCGCTCACCGAGGCCATGACCCGGCTCGCCGACCGGCCTGGCGCGGTCACCGACGAGATCTGGGCCGAGGCCGCCAAGCACTACGACGAGCGGCAGCTCGGCGCCCTGGTCCTGATGGTGTCGATCACCAACTTCTTCAATCGCATCAACACCACCTTCCGGGTACCCGCCGGGGTGCGCTGGGACTGAGGAGCCGGCTGAAACGAGGAAAGCGTTTGCATCCTGATTTCCTGGGAAGCCCATCGGCCATCTCCGTGGTGCGAGCCGGCGTCGGCTCGGGTGAGGAGGAAGGTCGATGGGTACGCACGATCAGCCCATTTCCCGCCGGAACCTGCTGCGCGGCGCCGGCCTGATCGGCCTCGGCGGCCTGGTGGCGGGCTGCGGCTCGCCGCTCGCGGCCGGCATAGCCGGCACCGGGCCACCGGGGAACACGCTGTCCTACTGGAACCTGCTGGGCGGCGGCGACGGTCTCCGCATGCAGGCGATGGAGCAGGCCTACCAGAAGCAGCACCCGGATGTCGCCCTGAGCGCGGTGGTGCTGGCGTGGGGCAACCCCTATTACACGAAAGTCTCGCTGGCCACGCTCGGGCAGCGGCCACCGGACGTCGCGATCTCGCACCTGACCCGGGCTTCGATCCTGGCGCAGGCCGGCCTGCTGGAACCGCTGAACGAAAGCGAGCTCGCCCCGTACGGACTCACCGGCGGCAATTTCACGCCCGCGGCGTGGGATATGGCGCACACGAACGGGACGCTGTACGCGATCCCGCTCGATACGCACCCGCTGGTGATGTACTACAACACCGACATCTGCAAGAAGGCCGGGCTGCTCGGTAAGGACGGCAGCCTGAAGAACCTCGATGATCCGGCCGCGCTGACCGA
>JAICWX010000015.1 GCA_025934635.1 Streptosporangiaceae bacterium
GCTCCAGGGCGGCCCGGTACCCGTCCAGCCGGGCCTGGCTGCACAGCAGCGACGGGAGGCCGGTGATGGTCCCGATCCGGCGGTGCCCGATCTCGATCAGGTGCTCGGTGGCCATCAGGCCGCCGGCCCAGTTGGTGGCCCCGATGGACGGGATCCGCGGGTCGGGCTGGCCGACCGGGTCCACGATGACCACCGGCATGTGCATGGCCGCGAGCCGCGCCCGGTAGGCGGGCGACAGCTCGGTCAGGACCAGGATGACGCCGTCGGTCTGGCTGGTCGACAGCCGCGCCAGCCACTGCTCGGTGTCGGGCTCGCCGGATACGACCGAGACGGCGATCCGGCAGCCCTCGGCCGAGGCGACTTCCTCGGCGCCGCGGATGATCTCGACGGCCCACGGGCTGAGATCGGCGAACACCAGGTCGATCAGGCAGGACCGGCCCGCGCGCCGGGGGGCCGCGTAGTTGTAGTCCGTCAGCAGCGCCTCGACCCGGGCCCGGGTCGCGGGCGCGACGTCAGCGTGGCCGTTCAGCACCTTCGAAACCGTCGGCACGGACACTCCGGCGGCCGCGGCGATGTCGGCCAATGTCACCCGGTCCCTGGTGGCCCTGGGCTCGCTTGCCATTCATGCTCCCTTCGGCCGGGTCAGCACCCAGGGAGCCGCCTGCGCACCGCGTCTGCCCGGCCGGACAGCGCCATCGTAATGCGCCCGCGATACCAGCGGCGCAGGGCGATGTCCCGGGCAGGCCCGCATGTCAAACCTGGCTCATCCCGCCGTCGACGACGAGTTCCGCGCCGGCGATGAAACTGCTTTCCGGGGAGGCCAGGAACAGCGCGGCGCTGGCGACTTCCTCCGGGCGGCCGATCCGGCCCACCGGGATGACCTCGGCCAGGTGGCGCCGGAACTCCTCGCCCCGTTCGCCGGCGAACCGGGCGAAGCCGTCGGTGTCGGTCGGGCCGGGGCTGAGCGCGTTGACCCGGATGCCGCGGCCCTTGAGCTCGTTGGTGAGCGTGCGGGCGAGCGACCGGACCGCGGCCTTGCTGGCGTTGTAGATGCCGGCGTTGACGGTGCCGTTGGCGGCCGCGATCGAGGAGATCAGCACGATCGTGGCACCGTCGCTGAACAACGGCAGCGCGCGCTGCACGGTGAAGTAAGTGCCGCGGAAGGTCAGCCCGACGGTCCCGTCGAATCGTTCCGGCGTCATCGTCTCGACCCCGGCCGAGCCGCCCCCGCCGCCGGCGTTCGCGACCAGGACGTCGACGCGGCGGCCGTCGGCGGCCACGGTCGCGAACAGCCGGTCGAGGTCGGCCAGGTCGGCGGCGTCGCCCGCCACCCCGGTCGCGTGCCCGTCCAGCCCGGCCACCGCCTGGTCGAGCGCGGACTGGCGGCGGCTCATCAGGTAGACGTAGGCGCCCTCGGCGGCGAACCGGGTGGCGGTGGCCAGCCCGATGCCCTCCGAGCCGCCGGTGATCACGGCGGTCCTGCCCGCCAGCTGCCCCATCAGTCGGTTCCCCTCAGGCCGGCCACGTCAGCTGAGCCAGAGCTCGGGCGGGGCGGCCAGCGCGTCGAGCTGCTGCCACAGCCCGTCCGGGATCCGGGCTGCCAGCAGCTCGGTGATCTCCGCGATCCGGGACGGCTCTGATACCCCCACCACCGTGGAGGTCACCCGCGGATCCCGGACCGAGAACTGCAGGGCGGCGGCCGCCAGCGGCACACCGTGCGACGCGCATGCTTCCCGCATGGCGCGGACCGCGCCGGCGACCTTCTCGCTGGCCGGCCGGTAGGCGTACCTGGGCTGGACGTCTGGCCCCTTGACCAGGATGCCGCCGCCGTAGGGGGCGCCGTTGAGGAACGCCACCCCGCGCTCGCCCGCGTCGTCCATCAACGGCTCCGCACTGCGGTCCACGAGCGTGAACCGGTTGTGGCTGAGGACCGCGGCGAACTCACCGGTGGCGATGAAATCTCTCATCAGCCGAACGGGGCCGCCTGCCACGCCCAGGTGACCGAGCACGCCCTGGCCGCGCAGCGCGATGAGGGCATCGACCGGGCCGCCGGGCGCCATCGCCTCGGCGAACGTGAGGTGGTACTCCGGATCGTGCAGGTACATCAGCTGGACCCGGTCCAGCCCGAGGCGCTCCAGGCTCTCCGCGACCGACCGCCTGACCCGCTCGCCGGAGAAGTCGCCGGTCGCGGGATCGGCATCCACCTTGGTGGCGAGCACGAAGCCCGGCGGCAGCCCGCCCGCCGCGGCCAGCGCGCGGCCGATCCGCTGCTCGGCCGCGCCGCCGCCGTAGTTGTTGGACGTGTCGATGAAGTTGACCGGGCCCCGCAGCGCGGCCAGGATCGTCGCCTCGGCGCGCTCGCCGGCCACCTCGTAGCCGTACAGGCCGGGCATGCTGGCGAGCGGGCTGGTACCGACGCAGACCGGCGAGACCCGCAGCCCGGTCCGGCCCAGCGGCCGCAGGCCGTCCGCCCTGGCCGTCATCTAGCGGACGCCGTAGAGATGCTCGAGGGCGAGCTGGTCCAGCCGCTCGAAGGCCATCCCCTGGCGTCCGAGCTCGTCCGCGTCCGGGGCGGAGCCGCGGATGTCGCGCCAGGTCTCTCCGTCGGCCAGCGTGGGCAGGGCCAGCTGGCCGACCCGGGCCGCGCGCAGGGCCTCGGTGACCTCGGGGTCGGCGCGGAAGGCGCGGACCTTGGCACGCAGGATGAGGTAGTTGCGCATGCAGGCGGCGGCCGAGGCCCAGACGCCGGCGTCGTCTTCGGTGCGGGGAGGCTTGTAGTCGAAGTGGACGGGGCCCTCGTAGCCGCCGGCTTCGAGGGTGTCGACGACCCAGAACGCGCCGCGGGCATTGCCGGCGCCGAAGCGCAGGTCCTGATCGTAGCGGGGGCCGTTCTGGCCGTTGAGGTCGATGTGGAACAGCTTGCCGTGCCATAGCGCCTGGGCGATGCCGTGGGCGTAGTTCAGCCCGGACATCTCCTCGTGCCCGACCTCGGGGTTGAGCCCGACCAGCTCGGGATGGGCCAGTTCCCCGATGAACGCCAGCGCGTGCCCGGCGGTGGGCAGCAAGATGTCGCCGCGCGGCTCGTTCGGCTTGGGCTCGATCGCGAACCTGATGTCGTAACCCTGGTCCAGGACGTAACCGGCCAGGATGTCGAACGCCTCCTTGAGCCGGTCCAGCGCCGCCCGCACGTCCTTGGCCGCGCCGGACTCCGCGCCGTCCCGGCCGCCCCAGCATACGTAGGTCTTCGCCCCGAGCTCGGCCGCCAGGTCCAGGTTGCGCATCACCTTGGCCAGGGCGAACCGGCGGACATCCCGGTCGTTGGCGGTGAAACCGCCGTCCTTGAAGACCGGGTGGCTGAACAGGTTAGTGGTCGCGGTGGTCACGACCAGGCCGGTCTCGGCCAGCGCCTTGCGGAACGCGGCGATCCGCTCGTCCCGCTCGGCTTCGCTCGCGCCGAACTCGAAGACGTCGTTGTCGTGGAAGTTGACGCCGTAGGCGCCGAGCTCGGCCAGTTCGCGGACGGCGCGCTCCGCGGGCATCGGCGGCCTGGTCGCGGCACCGAACACGTCCACGCCCTGCCAGCCCACGGTCCAGATACCGAACGAGAACCGGTCCTCGCGGGTCGGCACGAAACGGTCAGTGGTCACGGTCCCTGTCCTTTCGGCCTGTGCGCTCAGCCAGTTTCGAAACTTTCAGCAAAATCTCGGGTCGCAGGCACCGTAAGACGGACTGCTCAGGTGTGTCAAGTACCGCCTGCACCCGCTCGGCCCGGCCCGCACATCCGGTGGCACTGGCGTTACGGGACGAAAAGTCGAAACTTTTCGACGCCGTGAACATGCAGGTATACCGCCTTTGAACTGGGCGGAAGCATATAGCGGGAACGTCATGTTCCAGGCAGATTGCCGAAAAGTTACCAGTAAAAATCTTGACATGAGTATTGGAGGTCGGATCTACTCCGAACCGAGGCCCTCGAAAAGCAACTACGAGTTTGCGCTCCGTTCGTCGGTGTATCGGAGGACGCATATGCCGCTTAAGGGATTCAAAGCGACAAAAAACGCTCGACTGGTTACGCCGCGCCCATCTCGGCGGCGAACGGCAGGCCGTTCCCTGGCTCACCAAGCTCCGCTGGCCGACAATAGAGCCGAAATTTTCAGCTCGTCGCGCGCTGAAGCGGTGCGGGCGGGGGCAGCCGCCCTCGCCCGGGCTAAACCGGCGCCCGGCGAGATGGCGTTCCCGGGTCTGCGCTGAGCCAGCGCAGACCCGGGAACCGCCACCCACGACGCACCAGCGCCTCAGCCACGGCGGCACCCCTCAGCAGCGTAGAGATACAGGCCCAGGAGGCATCCATCATGCGCAAGTCTCCGAACGTAAGACGCAGCAGACGCGTTATCCCGGCATTGTCGATACTCAGTTTCCTGGCGCTCTTCCTGGCGGCCTGCAGCGGCGGCTCCACGTCGGGCAACGCCGGCTCGGCCACCTCGGCCAACCTCACCTGGTGGGGCTGGACCCCCAGCGTCCAGGTGGCACAGCAGTACATCAAGGCGTTCAACAAGAAGTACCCGGACATCCACGTCACCTACAAGATGCTCACGATCGCGGGCTACAACGCCGCGATCAGGCCCGCCCTGGCCTCCAGCGTGGGCCCCGACATCTTCGACGTCGCGCCCGGCGGCGCCAACGGGTCGGTCGAGACCTACGCCCCGGACGCGATCGACCTCGGCCCGGCGGTGCAGAAGGCGCTCGGCAGCGACTGGCAGTCCAAGCTCTCCCCCATCGGCGTCTCCAGCCTGACGATCGGCAAGAAACTCGCGGCCGTCTCGGTCGGCGCGGTGTACTCGGGGACGGTGTGGATCAACCAGAACCTCTTCGACCAGTATCACCTGACCCCGCCGACCACCATGGCCCAGTGGGTCAGCGACTGCGCCACCTTCAAGGCGCACAACATCGGCTGCTTCGTCCAGGGCGTCGGGCAGACCGCGTTCAACGAGGACACGCTGCAGGCGATCTCGGACAACGTCAAGCCCGGGGTATGGGCCAACGCGATCGACGGCAAGGTCCCGTGGACCGATCCCACCATCGTCAAGGCGCTGACCATCTGGAAGTCCATGTTCTCGAACGGGATCATGGAGAAGGGCGCGCTCGGCGTGCAGCAGTACCCGGACGCCAACAACGACTTCCTGGCCGGCAAGTACGCCATGGTCATGATGGGCACCTGGTACATGCAGAACACCACCACGGCAGGCATGAGCGCGGGGATCTCCGGGGCCGGGATCTCCAGCCCGAAGAACTTCACCGCCATGCCGATCCTGTTCCCCGACGTGGCGGGCACCGGCACCACGGGTGCGCTGTACGGTGACTCGGACTACGGCATCGCGGTCAACGCCAAGTCGAAGAACCAGGCGGCCGCGACCAAGTTCGCGGTCTGGCTCGGCACGTCCGCGGAAGGCCAGGCGGAGGTCGCGAACGCGCTCGATGACATCGCCGCGCTGAAGGGCATCCAGCCCGACTGGTCGCAGATCAGCCTGGTGAACTCGGGCAGCCAGCAGGCCGCCCTGAGCAAGCTGATCACGAGCGCGGTGGGCTCGTCCGAGCCGCGGCTGGCCACGGTGAGCCCGAACCTGCAGACGGCGATCGGGAACGCCAGCACGACGGTGGCCTCCGGCAGCGCGACGCCGGCCCAGGCCGCGGCGACCTTGCAGGCCGCGGCGGCGAAGCTGCCGAACCATGGCGCCATCGAGCCCACGCCCGCGGGCTAGCGCACAGCGCCGGGGCCGACCAGATCGGAGGAGCCTATTGTGAGCAGTGCCGGGGCAGGAACGACGGTCTCCGTGGCACGGCAGCCGAACGCCGCCGCGGGCCGAGCCGGGCCGAAAGGCCGACGGCGCGGCCCGCGCCGGCCGTCGGGCCTGCCCTGGATCCTGCCGGGGTTCATCTTCGTGGTCGGCCTCATCTACTACTGCATCGGCTACACCGGCTACATCTCCACCCTCAACTGGGACGGCGTCAGCCCGACACCGTCCCAGGTGGGCATGGCAAACTACAGCACGCTCTTCCACGACCCGGTGTTCTGGGACACCATCAGGCACACGGTCATCTTCTTCATCGTCACGTTCGTGGTGCAGACCGCCCTCGGCGTCACGTTCGCGGCGCTGCTGCATTCCCGGGTCAAGCTGCCGAACCTGTACAAGGTGATCATCTTCGTCCCGGTCGTGCTGGCACCGGCCACGATGGCGCCGATCTTCCGGCAGATCTTCTCGGCCGGCGGCCAGTTCAACACGATCCTCGGCGACATCGGCCTGGGATCGCTGGCGCATCCCTGGCTCGCGCAGTCCAGCACGGCGCTCCCGGTCATCATGGCCATCACCATCTGGGAATGGACCGGCGTGACGTTCATCCTGTACTTCGCCGCGATGACCCAGATCGACCGGGAGATCCTGGAGGCGGCCAGGATCGACGGCGCGGGCGGATTCAAGGTCCTCACCCGGATCGTCTGGCCCAACGTCCGGGGCACCACGATCGCGCTGGCCATGCTGAGCGTCATCGGCGCGCTGAAGACGTTCGACGTGCCCTACCTGGTGTCCCTGGGCGGCCCGAATTACGCGACCGAGTTCCTCGGCACCTTCATCTACCGGATCAGCATCCCGACCGCCGAGGTCGGCTACGGCGCCGCGCTGTCGGTCATGCTGCTGATCCTGTCGCTGGCCGGGGCCATCGCGTTCGGCATCCGCGGAATGAGGAGGAACTGACCCGCCATGTTCGAGACCCGACGGCTGAGCTCGAAGATCATCCTCCAGGTCATCCTGACCATCATGGTGCTTCCCTTCCTCTTCCCGCTGATCGCCATGGTGCAGGAGTCCCTGTCCGGGCAGGGCTGGGGCAACTACCGGGCGGTCTGGGCCCTGGGGGTCGTCCCCGAGTTCTTCCGCAACAGCGCCATCATCGCGGCCAGCGTGATCATCATCGTCTACGTCCTGACCATGCTGGCCGCCTACGGATTCTCCAAGCTGCACATCCGCGGCCGGGAGATCTATTTCTGGATGATGCTGGCGGCGCTCACCCTCCCCGAGGTGGTGCTGCTCACTCCCCTGTTCTCGACCGCCACCCGCCTGGGCCTCTACAACACCTACTACGCCGTCGTGCTGCCGCTGGCGGCCCTGCAGATACCGTTCGCGGTCCTGCTGACCCGCAACTTCGTCAATGGCATCCCCGACGATCTCTTCGACGCCGCCCGGGTCGACGGCGCCAACGCGGCGGTCATCTTCTGGCGCATCATCATGCCGCTCACCCGTCCGATCGCCGCGGCCATCGTCATCTTGACGCTGATCGGCGCCTGGAACGACTACCTGCTCCCGCTGGTCTTCCTGCAGACCCCGGGGACCGAGACCATCACGCTGCTGCCGTCGTACTTCGTCAGCGAGTTCAGCGACGACCAGACCAAGGTGGTCGCCTCGGCGGTGATCACGGCCATTCCCGAGATCATCGCCTACCTGTGCCTGCAGCGGCTGTTCGAGCGCGGGCTGACGGCCGGGGCGCTGAAGTGAAGGTGACCCTGGCCGACGTGGCCGCGGCGGCGGGCGTGTCGGTCCCCACCGTGTCCAAGGTGGTGCGCGGCCGTGCGGACGTGGCCGCGGAAACCCGGTCCCGGGTCGAGGCACTGCTGGCTGAGTTCAACTACGCGACGCCGCGGCGGCCCGGGCTCATCGACCTGGTTTTCACCGATGAGCTGAACCCGTGGGCGGTGGAGATCATCAGCGGGGCCGAGAAGGCGGCGTCCGCCAGCGGTCACCGCCTCGCCGTCTCCGTCCTGGGCGGAGAGGCCTCGGGCGGCGAGTGGCTGGGCCGCCTGTCAGCCAGCCGGGTGGATGGCGTCATCCTGGTCCTGACCGAGCTGTCCGCCGCGCATCGCCGGCAACTGGCCACGCTGCATGTCCCGGTGGTCATCGTCGACCCGGTCGGCCAGCCCGACCCGCGTATCCCGTCGGTCGGCGCGGCGAACTGGGCCGGCGCCCTGATGGCCACCGAGCACCTGATCGAGCTCGGTCACCGCCGGATCGGGACCATCACCGGCCGTCCCGCGCTGCTGTGCAGCCAGGCCCGGGTGGACGGCTACCGGGCCGCGCTCGAGCACGCCGGCCTCCCGGCCGACCCGGCCCTGGTCCGCACCGGCGACTTCCAGTTCGAGACCGCCCTGGCTGCGGCCACCAGCATGCTGTCACTGCCCGGCCCGCCGACCGCGATCTTCGCCGGCAACGACATCGAGGCAATGGGGGTCTACGAGGCGGCCCGGCGGCACCGGCTGCGGATACCGCACGACCTCAGCGTGGTGGGCTTCGATGACCTGCCCATGTCGGGCTGGGTCTCGCCCCCGCTGACCACGGTCGCCCAGCCCCTGGCGCAGATGGCGGCGATGGCCGCGCGCATGGTGCTGCATACCCCGGCCGGCGAACCGAGCAAGCGGGTAGAGCTGGCGACCTCGCTGGTCATCCGCTCGAGCACCGCACCACCCCGGCCCGAAGGAGCCAGATGACGCGGCACGACGACCTGGAGCAGCTGGAGAAGGAGCCGTCCGGCGTTTTGTCACCCAACGGCGACCGCGCGGACCCAGCCGTCTGGCGCGACACCAGCCGCCCGGTCGCCGAACGCGTCGATGACCTGCTCAGCCGGATGACGCTGGCTGAGAAGGCCGGCCAGCTGCGGAGCACGTGGCCCGGCAGCACGGCCGGGAACGGCGGGGACGGCGGAGATGACGGGAACGGCGGGGGCGGCGAGGTGGCGCCGCTGCAGGGACTGGCTTCCGCTCCGGCGGACTGGGCGGAGCTCATCCGCGACGGACTCGGGCAGCTGACCCGGCCGTTCGGCACCGTGCCGGTCACCGCCCGGGAAGGCGCCGAGGCGCTGGCCCGCGCCCAGCTCCAGATCACCGCCGCGAGCCGGTTCGGCATCCCGGCGATCGCGCACGATGAATGCCTGGCCGGCTTCACCGCCTGGACCGCGGCCATCTACCCGGTCCCGCTGGCCTGGGGGGCCAGTTTCGATCCGCAGCTCGTGCAGGAGATGGCGGTGCAGATCGGCACGAGCATGCGGGCCGTCGGCGTGCACCAGGGCCTGGCGCCGGTACTCGACGTCACCGTCGACCCGCGCTGGGGGCGGACGGAAGAGACCATCGGCGAGGATCCCTACCTGGTCGCGACGGTCGGCACGGCGTACGTCAGCGGGCTCGAGTCAACCGGGCTCATCTGCACGATCAAGCACTTCGTGGGCTATTCAGCCTCCCGCGGCGGGCGCAACCTGGCCCCGGCCGCGGTGACCAGCCGGCAGGTCGCCGACCTGCTGCTGCCCCCGTTCGAGATGGCCGTCCGGCTGGGCCGGCCACGCTCGGTCATGCACGCCTACACCGATATCGACGGCGTACCCACCGCCGCCGACGCGTCCCTGCTGTCCGGGCTGCTCCGCGACACGTGGGGCTTCACCGGCACGGTGGTGTCGGACTACTTCGGCATCAGCTTCCTCGAGCTGCTGCACGGCGTGGCGGCCGATCCGGCCCAGGCGGCCGCGCTGGCCCTGGCGGCCGGGGTGGACGTCGAGCTCCCCGTAGTGCGCTGCTTCGGGGCGCCGCTCATCGGCGCGGTCGAGCGCGGGGAGATCGCCGAGGTCCTGGTGGACCGGGCCGCACGCCGGGTCCTGGAGCAGAAGTGCGAGCTCGGCCTGCTCGACCCGTCCTGGGACCCGGCCCCGGCCGAACCGTCCGGGACCGACCTGGCGCCGCCCGCCGCCCGGCGGATCGCAGCCCGGCTGGCCGAGGAGTCGGTCATCTTGCTGGCCAACGACGGCACGCTGCCGATCTCCCCCGGCGGCCGGATCGCCGTGGTGGGCCCGCGGGCGGACGACCCGCTGGCGATGCTGGGCTGCTATTCCTTCCCCAGCCACGTCGGCGTGCGGTACCCGGACCTGGACATCGGGGTGGAGATCCCGACGTTCCTGGCCGCGCTGCGCCGGGAACTGCCGGACAGCGAGATCGGCTACGCCCGCGGCTGCGGGGTCGACGACGCCGACCTGTCCGGCATCGAGGCGGCCACGGCGCTGGCCGCGGGCAGCGACGTGTGCGTCGCCGTGGTCGGCGACCGGTCCGGGCTGTTCGGCCGCGGCACCTCGGGTGAGGGCTGCGACGCCGCCGACCTGAACCTGCCCGGAGTCCAGCCGCAGCTGCTCACGGCCCTGCTGGCGACCGGGACCCCGGTGGTGATCGTCCTGCTGACCGGGCGTCCGTATGCGCTCGGCTCGTTTCCGGCGGCAGCGGCCGTCCAGGCGTTCTTCCCCGGCCAGGAAGGCGGGCCGGCGCTGGCCCGGGTGCTTTCCGGTGCCGTGAACCCATCCGGGCGCCTGCCCGTCAGCGTGCCCGCGTACGCGGGGGCGCAACCAGCGACGTATATCGGCCCGGCGCTGGCCCACCGGTCCGCAGTCAGCTCACTGGACCCCAGTCCCCTGCACCCGTTCGGTCATGGCCTTTCCTATACCACCTTCAGCTGGGCCGACATGGAGTGCTGCGACGCCCGGGTGGCCACCGACGGCGCCGTCCGGCTCGGCCTCACCGTCGCGAACGCGGGCGAGCGGTCCGGTACCGAGGTCGTCCAGGTCTACCTGCACGACCCGGTCGCCCAGGTGACCCGGCCGGCCACGCTGCTCGTCGGCTACGCGCGCGTCCCGCTCGAGCCGGGCCAGCGCCGCCGGGTCGAGTTCACCCTGCACACGGACCTGACGTCCTTCACCGGCCGGAGCGGCCAGCGGATCGTCGAACCGGGCCGGATCGAGCTGCGGCTGGGCACCTCGAGCGCGGACACGATGGCCAGCTTCCCGGTCGAGCTCACCGGCCCGGAACGGACCATCGCGGGCCCGCGGCAGATGACCGCGGACGTACGGATCAGCTAGGGATCGCCGAGAAAAGGAGCAGCCCGGATGCCCACCTCCGTCCTGTCCGTGCGCGACGGCACCATCGTCGACGGCACCGGCCAGCCCGTCATCCTGCGCGGGTACAACGTCGGCGGCTGGATGAACATGGAGAACTTCCTCACCGGCTATCCCGGCACCGAGTCGCAGCACCGGCGAGTCCTGCGCCGGGTACTCGGGCCGGAGCTCTACGAGGCCTTCTTCGACCGGTTCATGACCGTCTTCTTCGACGACGCCGACGCACGTTACCTGGCCTCTCTCGGGATGAACTCGGTCCGCATCCCGTTCAACTACCGGCACTTCGAGGACGATGCGCGGCCGTTCGAGCTCAAGGAGGAAGGTTTCGCGCTGCTCGACCGCGCCATCGGCCACTGCCAGCGGCACGGCCTGTACGCGGTGCTCGACTTCCACGCGCTGCCCGGCTCGCAGAACCAGCACTGGCACAGCGACAACGAGACACACAAAGCGGGATTCTGGGTGTACCGGCACTTCCAGGACCGGGCCGTGCACCTGTGGGAGGCACTGGCCGCGCGCTACCGGGGCAACGCCACCGTCGCCGGATACAACATCATGAACGAGCCGGCCGACCCGGACGGCGACGTCATCAAGCCGTTCTGCGACCGCGCGGTGGAGGCGGTCCGCCACGCCGACCCGGACCACATCATCTTCCTGGACGGCAACCGCTACTCGACCGACTTCAGCGCGTTCGAGAACGTCCCGGTCTACCCGAACACGGTCTACTCCGCGCACGACTACGCGCTGCCTGGCTTCGTCTACGGCGGCCCCTATCCGGGTGTCACGAATGGCGTCTACGTCGACCGCGACCAGGTGGAGGAGACGTTCCTGCGGCGGACGGAGTTCATGCGGGCCACCGGCACGCCGATCTGGATCGGCGAGTTCGGCCCGGTCTTCACCGGGGACCCGGCGCGCGACGAGCAGAAGTACCAGCTGCTCCGCGACCAGCTGGACATCTACGCCCGGCACGACGCGGGCTGGGCGGTCTGGGCGTACAAGGACGTCGGCGGCCAGGGGCTGGCCTACGCCGCCCCTGATTCCCCATGGCGCGAGCGGGTCGGCGACGTGATGGCCAAGAAGGCGCGTCTCGGCGTGGATCACTGGGGCTCGCTGGATACCGGGATCCGGCACATCATGACGCCCGTCGAGGAGACCTTCGCCAGGGAGTACCCGGGCTTCGACCCGTTCCCGTTCGGCGCGGCCAGCTGGGTCGAGACCCTGGTGCGGAACATCATGCTGGCCGAGCCGCTGCTGGACGACTTCGGCCGGGCCTTCGCGGACGTCAGCCGGGGCGAGACCGTCTGGGAGCTGGCGGACTCGTTCCGGCTGGAGAACTGCGTGGTCAGGGACCGGCTGGCGGAGGTCCTGGCCGTCAGCGCGCGCCCGCCGCGCTGAGACAGGCGGCTACAGCGTCCCTGTCAGCCACCGGGCGGCGCGGGAGATCAGCTGGCAGTGCGCGTCGCTGTCGTACGAGCGCTCGTCGTGACCCAGGACGTCGGTGACGACGCGCGACCGGCCGAGGACACGAGCCCACAGCAGCGGGTGGAGTCCGCCGTCGTGCTCGTGGACGGCCAGCGGGACGATGCCCGGCGCGGTGCGCAGGTAGGTGTAGCGCTCGTCGGTGATGTCGAAGCTGGCCACCGGGGCGCCGATGGGGTGCCGCCGGGGATAGGTGACGATCCGGCACGGCCCCGTCTCCGGGTGCGTCGACTGGCCGCTGACCCAGGCGGCGCCGGTGACTGATTCCCATTCCGGCAGCCGCAGCAGCGTGGTCGCGCCGACGTGGATGGCGAGCACGCCTACCCCGCGCTCCAGGGCGGCCAGCAGCCCGGCCCGCGCGGCGCCGGCATCGGCTTGCGGGCCGGCCGCGGCGTTCACCGCGATCAGGTCCCAGCCGCGCAGGTCGGCGACGCGGTCCGCGACGGACTCGGCGATCTCGACCTCGTGCCCGAGGGCTCCCAGCAGGTCCGCGATCCGTCGTGACGTCGCCGCGAACGGGTGCCACGGGTCGCGGTACTCACCGCCGCCGGACAGGACCAGCGATCGTGTCATGGCTCAGATCCAGCCTCCGTCGACAATCCAGGCCTGGCTGGTGCACATCCGGCTGTCGTCGGCGGCCAGCCACAGCGCCATCCGGGCGATATCCGCGGGCATCACCCGGCCGGGCAGGCACTGGGCGCGCTCGATCTCCCGCTCGGCCTCGGGCGTCACCCAATCGGCGAGCTGGCGGGCGGTCATGGTCCAGCCCGGGATCAGGCAGTTCACCCGGATCCCGTCGGAGCCCAGGTCGCGGGCCAGCGACCGGGTGAGCCCCTCGATCCCGGCCTTGGCGGTCGCGTAGGCGGCCACGTCGGCGAAGCCCGCGCGCCAGGTGATCGAGCCGAGGTTGATGATCGAACCACGCCCGCGTGCACGCATCCCCGGCGCGACCGCCTGGGCGGCGAAGAACATCGGACGGAGGTTCACCCGGAACTTCTCGTCCCAGAACTGCTCGGTCAGCTCGTCCAGCGGCACCCGCTCGTCGTCGGCCGCGTTGTTGACGAGCACGTCGACCGGTCCCAGGTCGGCCGCGCACGCGCTGATCGCGTCGCGCAGCCGCGGCACGTCGCCGACATCGCAGGCCCGCTGCCACAGCTCGGTGCCAGCCTCGGCCCCGAGCGTGGCGGCCAGCTCGGCGGCCGCTGACCGCTGGATGTCGACGAAGCCGACCCGGGCGCCCTGCCGGGTGAACTGGGCGGTCAGCTCGGCTCCGATGCCGGTAGCGCCGCCGGTGATGAACACGGTCCGGCCGCGCAGGCTCGGGTAGACGGCATAGCCGGCTGGCCCGGCCGCGGTCAACAGGACTCCCCCATCAGGATCAGGCCGCGGCCGACCGACTCTTCCGGCAGCCGCGCGTAGGCCTGGTTGATGTCCTCGAGGCGGTACTCGGTGCCGAGCAGCCGGTCGAGCGGGAGCCGGCCGGCCCGGTGCAGCTCGAGCAGCCGGGGTACCTGCAGCACCGTGTTGGCCGACCCGTACAGGCTCCCGATCACCCGGATGTCCTTCTGCACCAGCTCGTTGATCGGCACCGCCACCGCCTGGCCAGCCTGGCCCAGGCCGATCGCGACCAGCGTGCCGGTCGGCCGCAGGCTGCGGAAGCCGGCCAGCAGGGTCTCCGGCTTGCCCACGGCCTCGAAGGCCCACTGCACTCCGGCCGGCAGCACCTCGCGGACCGCGGGCTCGATATCACCGTGGGTCACGTTCACGGTGTGACTGGCGCCCAGAGACCGGGCCAGCTCGAGCCTGGCCGCGCTGACGTCGGCCACGATGAGCGGGTAAGCACCGGTCATCGCCGCCCCGAGCACGACGGAAAGCCCGACGCCGCCCGCCCCGATAACCAGGACGCCCGCGCCGGGCATGGCGGTGCCCATCACGTTGAGCACCGCGCCGACGCCGGTGACGACGGCGCACCCGGCCAGCGCGGCGATCCGCGGTGAGGTTCCCGGCGGGATCCGGACCACCGATTCCTGCGCCACGACGCAGTACTCCGCGAAGCACGAGACACCGAGGAAATGATGGACCGGACGGCCGTCCGGCCCGGACAGGCGGCTGGTGCCGTCCAGCAGCCCGCCGGTGGCCACGGGAGTCCTGACGGCGGCGCACAGCGCCGGCCGGCCGGCCAGGCAGTACTCGCACCGGCCGCACCGCGGGCGCCACATGAGGACCACCGCGTCGCCGGGCTCGATGCCGCGGACGCCGGGCCCGGTCTGCTCCACCACCCCGGCCCCCTCGTGCCCGAGGACGACCGGCAGCCGGCAGGAGAGGTCGCCGTTAACGTAGTGCAGGTCGCTGTGGCAGACGCCGGCCGCCTGGACGCGCACCAGTACCTCACCCGCCCGCGGCGGGTCCAGCCGCAGGTTCTCCAGCCGCATCGGCTCACCCGTGGCGTGCAGGACTGCCGCCCTCATCGGCCCTCCTCTGAACATAGATGTTTCGAAATTTTCGAAGCCATCGATCAGCGCCCGGCACGTCGGCCGATAGTTAGACGGTAGGTGTCGGGGGCACGGTAAGTCAACGCAAGGTTGCCTTGATGGCCGAGGTAAGAGGCGTTCGAGTGAGACTGGATGGATGCTGGCCCGGCCGCGTCACCGGGCATTCCCGCCGGTGGCATTCCGGGGGTGGACGGCTCCAGGGAGGATGTTAGATGATGGCGGCAATCGCCATGGGTCGATAGTTTCGGAAATTATAGAGGATGACAGCTCGATCCGGGAGCCGAGCTCGGGAGACCGCATGCTGACATCAGGGCAGCGGTGTTCTCCCGGCCGGCCGCGGGAGCATCCTGACCACGACGGGGTCGATCCGGCGGGACAGCTACTATCAAGCTAGCTTGCGATGGTCTGTCGATAACTGAGACGACGGCATCCCGGCGGACGAAGGCGGCGCCAGGCAGCCGGAAGGGACATGATGACGGCCACGCCGCAACGGGTCACGATGGCGACGATCGCCGCAGCAGCCGACGTCTCCGTGCCGACCGTGTCGAAAGTGCTCAACGGCCGGGCGGACGTGGCGGCCGAGACCCGGATCCGGGTGGAGTCGGTGCTCGACGAGCTGGGCTACGCCCGGCATTCCCGGCGGAAGATCCAGTCGGCCCGGATCATCGACCTGGTCTGCACCGAATTCAGCCCGTGGGCCGCTGAGATCATCCGCGGGGCCAGCGCGGCCGCGCTGTCGGCCCGGTGCCGGATCGCCGTCACGGCGGTCAGCGACGGCGCGGATGTCGACCACTGGCTGAGGAGCCTGGGGGCCAGCCCGACCGACGGGGTCATCCTGGTCCTCACCGAACTGGCCCCGCAGCATCGCAGCCGGCTCGCCGCGCTCGGGGTTCCCGTGGTCATCGTCGACCCGGCCGGCCAGCCGGATCCCGAGGTCCTGACCATCGGCGCCGCCAACTGGGCCGGCGGCCTGGCCGCGACCGACCACCTGCTGGGCCTCGGGCACCGCCGGATCGGCACGATCACCGGCAGCCCTTCGGTGCTGTGCAGCCAGGCCCGCCTGGACGGATACCGGGCCGCGCTCGAGCGCGCGGGCATCGCGGTGGACCCCGAGCTCGTCCGGACCGGCGACTTCCACTACGAGTCCGCGCTCACCGCCGCCTCGGCGCTGCTGCGCCTGCCCGACCGGCCCACGGCGATCTTCGCGGCGAGCGATGTGCAGGCGATGGGGGTCTACGAAGCCGCGCGGCGGCGCGGCCTGAGGCTGCCGCAGGACCTGAGCGTGGTCGGCTTCGACGATATCCCGATGGCTCAGTGGGTCTCGCCGCCGCTGACCACGCTGCGCCAGCCGCTGGCTGAGATGGCGACGCTCGCTACCCGGACCCTGCTGGCCGGCGGCTCGATGGGGCTGCAGAACCGGGTCGAGCTCGCGACCACGCTGGTCGTGCGGTCGAGCACCCAGCCGCCGCCCGGTCCGCCTGCGGTCAGGACGGCCGCCCGCAAGCGCGCTCGCGCCTGACGGTACGGGCGGCGGCCGGGCCGGGTCAGCCGTCCCGGGCGCCGGCCGCGAGCGCCGCGGCGCCCAGCGCGGTGAAGATGCCGCGTGCCTTATGGTGCCCGCCGACCAGGCGGTCCATGACCGCGTCAACCGCGGCCGCCGGCCCGCAGTCCCCGGCGTGCTCGGCGCGCCAGCGGACCATGTCCGCGGCGGCGGCGTGGAACGTCAGCCGGGGCGCGAAATCCGGGACGAACCGGCGGATCTTGGAATTGTCGAAGACCGCGCTGTGCGACAGGTCGCCGATGATCAGCTCGGACCAGAACCAGTCCGGCGCGGCGGCCAGGATATCCTCGGACGGGATGTGCACGATCCGCGGCTCCACACCGAGCGCGCCGGCGACGATCGCGTAGATCTGGTCCCAGGTGTAGACGTCGTCCGAGGTGATGTGGAACACCTCGCCGATGGCGCGCGGGTTGCCGAGCAGCCCGACCAGGCCCTGGGCGAAGTCGTCGGCGTGGGTCAGGGTCCACAGCGAGGTACCGTCGCCGGGAGCGATGACCTCGGCCCCCCGGGCCAGCCGGTCGAGGACCGTCCAGTCGCCGGGAATCGGCGGGCTCGCCTCGTCATAGGTGTGCGACGGCCGCACGATCGTCACCGGGAACCCGGTCGTGACGCAGGCGCGCATCAGCTCGTCCTCGGCCGCGATCTTGTCCCTGGAGTAGCTGACGAACGGGTTCAGCCGGAGGTTGGACTCCACGATCGGCCACTGGAGCACCGGCTTGCGGTACAGCGACGCCGTGCTGATGTGCAGGTACTGCCGGGTCCGGCCGCCGAACAGGTCCACCGCCTCGGCCGCGTCGGCGGCGTTGTAGGACAGGAAGTTCGCGACTGCGCCGAACTCCGTGTCGCCGATGGCCTTGCGGACCGACGCGGGGTCCCTGATGTCCGCTTGCAGCCAGGTCACCGAGTCCGGCAGCGAGCGGTGCCTGAGGTTGTTGCCGCGGTTCAGCACGTATGCCGACATGCCCGCGGCCACGGACCGCCGGACGCAGGACGCGCTGATCGTGCCGGTTCCGCCGATGAACAGGACACTGAGATCCCGCTGGGGTTGTGTCACCTTCTCCGCCTCACTGATTTGCGTTCGGTCCTCACGATGACTGCGACTTCATCGTCTTCTCCAGCGTGGCCGCCGCCTGCGCTGGCGTGGCCGAGCCGGCTCCCACCGTGGTCGAGGCCACGCCGATGGCCTGCTGGAGGGTCGCGCTGACCAGGGAAAGCCGCGGCTCGGAACTGCTCGCGGTGGAGGCGATCAGCTTCTGGAGATTGGGACGCCCGACGGCGTCGCTGACCAGCTTGACCGTCGCCCAGTCGGGCTGGATGCTCGTTACCGACGGGATGTCGTTCAGCAGGTTCGCTACCGTCTGCTGGCCCGCCTTGGACGTGGTCAGCCAGACCGCGAAGGTCGTGGCGGCCGCCTGATGGCCGGACTTGCGGTTCACCGCGATGCCGTAGTCGGCGTCGCCGAACATGGTGGCCGGGTTCCCGGCACCCGCTACGTCCGGGAAGGGGATCGCGACCAGCGTGAACGGCTTGGGATCGCCGACCCCGGCCGCGGAGATCGCCGCCGGCATGCCCGCCTGCGTGGCGTACTGCATGTACCAGGTGCCCATCATGACCATTGCGTACTTGCCCGACATGAAGTCGTTGCTCGCGTCCGGGTACTGCTGCACGCCGAGCGCGCCCGGCTCCATGATCCCGTCGGTGAACATCTGCTTCCAGATCGTGAGGGCCTTGACGATGGTCGGGTTGTCCCACGACAGCTGCCCCTTGGACGCCTTGGTCCAGACCCCGGGCTGCACGCTGTCCGCGATCTCCTGCAGCGTGTCCTGATTGAACGCCACCTGTCCGGCGCCCTGCACGAAGCAGCCGACGCCGTGCTGCTTGAACACCGAGCAGACGTGTGCCCAGCTGGCCAGGGTGGTCGGCGGGGTCAGCCCGTACTTGCTGAACAGATCCTGGTTGATCCACAAGTTGCCGGCGAAGGTCGAGCCGATCGGCAGCGCGGCCAGCTTGCCGCCGGACGTGGTCAGCCCGGCCGGGCCGATCGGCGCGATCTTCGACTTCCAGCCGGGCCCCAGCGCCTTGGCGATCGCCGGCGCGATGTCGGTCGTATCCGGTGCCAGCTCGGCGATGGAGCCGATGCCGCCGCCGGGGGCCACGTCGAAAACGTCCGGCCCGACCGACGACGCCAGGGCCGGGCGCATGGCCGCGTCGTACCCGGCGATGGTGAGCGCCTTGAACGTCACGTGGATGTGGGGATAAGCCTGGTTGAAGGCCTTGATGTAGGTCTCCGCCCCCTCGTTCGTGGGCGTCCAGCCCCACCAGGTGATGCTGCCCGACGTAGCGGAACCGCTGGCGCCCGCGGAGGAGCCGCCAGTCCCGCACGCGGTCAGGGCCAGGGCGGCGGCGAATGCGGTCACGGCCACGGGCAGCAGCCGGCGCCGGCGGCGCGATTCCGGTGATCTCATCATGTGCATGCCTCCGGGGAACGCTTGTCACGCTGCCCGTGAGGTCGACCGGGAGCGCGCTGTTCGGCTGCAACCTTCCGAAAAACTCCGAAAATTTAGAACAGGCAACTGAAATGCTTCCCTGGCCGCAAGTAGATCGCTGGCCTTTGCAGATGTCAAGCATCTGGCTGTGATCGCTGCTCTACTGGACGAACTGGCCGCTCTGCATGCTGAGTTCAGGTCGGCAACAAGTCAGATAAACGTTCGAAATTTTCGAGATTAGCGATGACGCCACGGAATCGGAACCGGAGGAAGCCATGCCGCTCGTCCAGGTCGATCTGCCCCGGCCGCTCTACGCGGAGATGCGAACCCAGATCAGCGACGAGTATCCATCCGGCGTTCACCCGACGCGCTGGACATCCCGGCGGACGACAAGTTCCAGGTCTTCCGCCTGCCGGAAGACTAGTACGCGGGATGCCCGCACGGTGAGTGCCGACCGATAGATTCAGAAAATTTCGGATATCAAATTGAAACTTGACCGCTGATGTAAGGCCGAGTTAGCGTGCGAATACGTCCTCATCAGGTAGTTCCTGACCGAAAAGTCGAAATCTGCAAATGAGCACGGAAGCCACATAGAACCTCCGGCTACGCATCGAGCGGCGGTACCGATGCGTAGCCCTCCGCCGCGGTCAGCGGGCACGCCGGCGTTCACAGCGCCGGTCCCGACCGGGCCCGCGCAGAGCGCGCGTCCCTGGCGGCAGGCGGCCGCTCACACGACGGGAGAATGATGATGTCGAGGCACCCCAGAACACGGCGCCGTGCCCGCTGCGCCCTGGCTGCGGCGGTCACGGGCATCGCCGCCGTCGGCCTCGCCGCCTGCGGGGGCAGCGGAGCATCCGGCGGGACCGCGGCCGGCGCGGGAGGCCCGGCCACCTCGGGCACGGTGAACTGGTGGGGCTGGAGCCCCAGCGCGCAGGCCGCGAAGGCGGACATCGCCGAGTTCAACAAGGTCTACCCGAACATCCACGTCAACTACAAGCTGCTTCCCGTCACCGGCGTGGCCGCCGCCATGCGGCCCGCGCTGGCCTCCGGCGCCCTCGGACCTGACGTCTTCAACGTCACCCCGGGCCCCGAACTGACCAGCTGGGGCGGCTTCGCGCTCGACCTCAGCTCCGCGGTGAGCAAGGCGCTCGGGGCGGACTGGAAGTCCAAGCTCGCCGCGGGCGGCATCGACACGCTGACCACGAGCAGCGGCAAGTACGCCGCGATCTCGCTCGGGTCGATCTTCGCGGGGACCCTGTGGATCAACAAGGACCTGTTCGACCAGTACCACGTGTCCCCGCCGACGACGCTGGATGAGTGGGTCAGCGACTGCAAGGTGTTCAAGGCACACGGCGTCGGCTGCTTCGTCCAGGGCGTCGCCTCGCTCGGCTTCAGCCAGGACACGCTGCAGGAGATCGCGGACAGCGTCTCCCCCGGCACCTGGACCGAGGCCACCGAGGGCAAGACGAAGTGGACCAACCCCGCCTTCTTGCAGATGCTCACGATCTGGAAGTCCCTGTTCAGCAACGGCATCATGGAGCCCGGCGCGCTGGCCGTCCAGCAGTACCCGGACGCGAGCAACGACTTCCTCTCCGGCAAGTACGCCATGATCGAGATGGGCACCTGGTACACGCCGAACGCGACCAGGACGGGCATGACGGACGCGCTGTCGGCGGCCGGGGTGAGCAACCCGAAGCCGTTCACCGCCATCCCGATCCCGTTCCCGAACGTGGCCGGACCGGGGCACAAGGGCGGCTACTACTTCGGCGAGTCGGACTTCGGCCTCGCGGTCAACAGCAAGTCGAAGGTCAGGAACGCGGCCACCACGTTCGTCACCTGGATGACCACCAGCAAGGAGGGCCAGCAGCTCGTCGCCAACGAGCTCAACGATTTCCCCTCGCTCAAGGGGATCAACCCGGACTGGAAGTCGATCGCGCTGGTCGACCAGCCCGTCCAGCTCCCGGTGATCTCCCAGCTGATCGCGCAGACCGGCGCGGTGACCGAGCCGCGCGAGGCGCCCCTCAACGCCCAGATGCAGCAGGCGATCCAGGTCGCGGCGACCACGGTGGCGGCGGGCCAGGCTACCCCGGCCCAGGCCGCGGCGACCTTGCAAAGCTCGGCGGAGCAAGCCGGCGTGAAGTTCGGCTGACCCCGGGAGCGGCATCGATGCAGCGCGGCGTCTACTTCGACGGCTGGTACCCCCGGCAGCACAACTACCATCCCAGCCTGCCGGCCCGCCGGCTGCGCATGATCGACGACCTCGCCGATATGCGGGCCACCATCTTGGTGTGGTCCGCACTCGGCGGGGGGTCGATCGCCTTGCCCTACCTCGAGGAGGAGGCGTTCGGCGAGATCCCGGCGCGGTTCCGCCTCTACGGCTTCGTCAACGACTCGGAATTCATCAGCGCGTGCGCCGCGCGGGGCATCGAGGTCCTCGGGATCGTCTTCGAGTGCCAGGGCTGGGAGTTCCCGGTCGAGTACGGTCCTGGCGGCGAGCTCCTCACGTTCAACGAACCGCGTGACGCGGGCCGCCGCGGCTGGGCCGGGCTGCGCGAGTTCACGCAGGGCACCGGGCCGGGGAACTGGAGGCCGTTCGGGCACTATTTTCCCGCTGGCCTCAGGAACAGCCTCGGCGAGCCGGTCACCGACCTGTGGGCGGAATGCGCCTCCCGCGACCTCGAGGGCAACCCGCTGCACGCCACCTGGGTCGAGGCACCCGACCGCGAGCACCAGGCCTACTGCATGGACCGCAACAACCCGGCCTGGCGCGAGTACCTGAAGGCGGTCATCAGGATCCAGGTCGACGCCGGCGTGGCCGGCGTCCAGCTGGACGAGTCGGAGACGCCCATGGGGGCGATGCGCTACGGCGGCTGCTTCTGCCGGGACTGCGTCGCCCAGTTCCGGGCGTACCTCCAGCGCGCCGCCCCGGCCGACCCGCAGCTGGCCGGCCTGGACCTGGACACGTTCGACTACCGGGCGTTCCTGCTCGAGCGCGGCTTCAAGGCCGGCGACTCCCCCCGGACCATGCCGCTCTACCATCATTTCTGCCAGTTCCTGGTCGAGGCGATCGTCACGACGTACCGGGAGATGGCCGGCTACGTGCGCGAGTGCGCCGCGTCGGCCGGGCGCAGCGTCAAGGTGGCGGGCAACTTCTTCAACTGCTCGCCCGAATACGACGCCATGGTCGCGGCCAGCGATCTGCTCGTCACCGAGATGCGGATAACCGGCTCCCGGCAGCCGTGGTGGTTCCGCCACGCCGCCGGGTTCAGCCAGGGCAAGGACGTCCTGGTGGTGGAGAATCCCTATGGCGGCGTCATCCCGCAGCTGGTCAGCGACCTCAACCAGGGGAAGGGCTACGACCGGTTCCGGCTTTCGGTCTACGAGGGCGCGGCCATGGGGACGTGCATGACCCTGCCCTACGGGTCCTGGCTCGGCAGCGAGATCGAGGATTCCTACTGGGCGCCGAAGATCCTCACCGACGAGGCCGGGCAGTTCCTGGAGTCCGTTGACGGCCTGCGGTCACGCGTCTCGGCCAACGAGGTCGGCGTGCTGTACTCGGTCGCGGCGAACCTGCGAGCGGAGATCGACAGCGGCAAATGGGACGACCCGGGTAAGCCCTTCAGCCCCGCCGCGGGGGCCGTCCCGCCGACCGGATACTGGGATGCCATCGAGGGTCTCAGCGGCGACTGCGTCCCCTTCGACTGCGTCATCCTGCCCGATGAGCGGTACCGGGACAACGACATCACGGCTTCGTCCCTGGCCCGGTACCGCACGGTCGTCGCCGCGGGCTGCCGGCACGTGTCCGAAGCGCAGCACCGCGCGGTGCGCGCGTACCTGGACGGCGGAGGCACGGTGGTCATCGCCGGCGACTACGCGCTCAACCTGCCCGGGCCGATCCGGCAGCAGGTCATTGCGCACGGCGGCGCGCGCATCGCGGGGTCGGGCTCACTGACCAGCCAGGTAGGCGACCGGCAGGTGCTCTGCGAAGGAGGAGGGACGCTGGCCGTCAACCTGGACGCGATCAGCGCGTCCGAGTCGGCGCTCCACATCGTCAACTACGCCTTCAGCCGGGATGAGGACGCCTGCATCCCGCGCCAGCCCCTGCCCGTCGCGGTGCGCGCGCCTCATCCCGTCGGCACGGCCACGGTCTACGCGCCGGGCCGCCCACCGGAGCGGATCGCGGTCGCCCGCGACGGATCACGCGCACGCATGGTCATCCCGCGGCTGGATGTCTATGCCGTCGTCCGGCTGATGGCGGCATAGATGAAGATCATGGTGACCGGCGGGACGAGCTTCATCGGGTGCCACGTCGTCAGGCGCCTGGCCGGCGAGGGACATGAGGTGACTATCCTGGCCCGCGATCCGGCCAAGGTGCCCGCGCTGCGCTCGCTCGCGTCGGTCGGGCTCGTGCCCGGCACGCTCACCTCGGCGGCGGTCATCGAGGAGGCATTGCGCGGCCAGGACGCGTGCATCCACATCGCGCTCGGCTGGGGCGACGACGCGGTCGGCATGGCGGAGGCCGATACGCTGCCCGCCATCCGCATCTTCCAGGCCGCGGCCGACCTGGGTGTCCGTCACCTCATCTACACCTCCTCGGTGGCGGTCTTCGACAGCGAGGCAGGCTGGTACGCCGACACGGACCCGCCCCGGCCGGCCCGGTTCTACGGTGCCACCAAGGCGGCCACGGAGGTGTACCTGCTCGCCCTGGCCGGGGAACGCTCGCTGCGCGCCAATGTGATCCGGCCCGGCTACACCTTCGCGAATCCCGCCATCCCGGGGGCGCCCATCCAGAGCATGCCCGAACTGCCGGAGATCGCCCGCAAGGCGGCGCAGGGCGAGCCCATCACGGTCACCAGGAACGCCGGCCTGCAGTTCATCTGGGCCGAGGACCTGGCCAGGGTCTACTCCGCGGTACTCGGCTCGGCAGTCAACCGGGCGATGTTCACCGCGCTGAGCCCTGACTTCATCACCTGGGAACAGATCGCCCGGTGGGCCGTGGAGCTCTCCGGCTCGGCCAGCGAGGTCACCGTCGCGGCCGCGGACCCCACCGCGGGCCGGATCCGCTATGACGTCTCGGCGATCGGCCGCGAGTTCGACCTCCGGTTCAACGCCACCGGGCCGCTCAGAGCCCATCTCGGCTACCTGCTCCAGACCTTCGGCCGCGAGGTCCGGGAGGTACCCTGACCTGACCACCCGCGGTTTCCCGAACCTGTTCGTCATCACCGGGCCGCAGAGCCCGTCCGTGCTGTCCAACATGCCCGTCGCGATCGAGCAGAACGTGGAGTGGATCGCCGGCCTCATCCAGTACATGCGCGCGCACGGCCTCGACGTGGCCGAGCCCGCCCAGGAAGCCGAGGACAACTGGGTCGAGCACCACAACCAGGTCGCCGCGGCCACCCTGCTGCCCGCGACGGACTCCTGGTGGATGGGCGCCAACATCCCGGGCAAGCCGCGGACGCTGTACCCGTACGTGGGCGGGGTCGGCCCGTTCCGCGTCATCTGCCAGGAGGTGGCGGAAAAGGGTTACGAAGGCCTCGAGCTCACCCCGCAGGAGGCGGCGTCGCCAGCGGGGTGAGCAACTGGCCTCGAATTAGGCGAGGCCGCGGCGCAGCGCCTCGTAGCGGCGGGTCCAGATCCGCTCGGCCAGCGGGGACTGCGGCGCGAACACCTCGGCCGCGTGGTACGCGCCCGGGTTGACGTGCAGCTCGGTCGGGACGCCGGCCTGCATGAGGCGCTGGGCGAACGCGATGTCCTCGTCCCGGAACAGGTCCACGGTGCCGACGTCGATGAACGTCGGCGGGAGGCCGGACAGGTCCTCGCAGCGGGACGGGGCGGCGTACTGGTCGGGCTTGCCGTCGCCCAGGTACCACTTCCAGGCCTCGATGTTGCCGTCGCGGTCCCACAGCCCGATGTCGGTGATCTCGTGGCTGGAAGGGGTCTCGTTCCGGTCGTCGATCATCGGGTAGATCGGCATCTGGAAGCGGATCGGCGGGCCGCCGCGATCGCGGGCGAGGAGCACGGTGGCGATGGTGAGGCCGCCGCCCGCGCTGCCGCCGTAGACGGCCAGCCGGTCCGGGTCGAAGCCGAGCTCGGTGGCGTGGGCGGCCATCCAGACCAGGCCCGCGTAGCAGTCCTCGACCGGCGCCGGGTGGGGGTTCTCGGGGGCCAGGCGGTACTCGACGGAGACCACCACCGCGTCGACGTGCTCGCAGATGGCGCTCGCGACCGGGTCTTCTTCCTCGATGTTGCCCAGGATCATCCCGCCGCCGTGGATGAAGTAGATGCCGGGCAGCGTCCCGGTGGCGTCCACCGGCCGGTAGATCCGCACCCTGATGTCGGGCGCGCCTTCGGGACCGGGAACCGTCCGGTCCTCGGCGGCGACGTTGGGGTTGGGCGGTACTTCCAGGGCGCTCAGCAGCTGCGCCACCGCGGCCCGGCGCTCGACGATGTCGGGGATCGTGTTGAAGCCGCCGGGGATCGCCTGCTGCAGCAGGTCCAAGGGTTCGCGGACATCCGGGTCAATGAGATCACGACGGGACATGAACCCTCCTCGCTGAGGACCGATGCGGAATGCACCGTTGGTAGTGATCAGTCCACATCAAGGGGCCCGGACAGGTCAATGGGAGCGGTCAGCGCACTCGCGAGGTACGCCGGGCGTCCGGCCCCGCCGGACTCGGAG
This sequence comes from Streptosporangiaceae bacterium, assembly GCA_025934635.1. Next base: position 25,657 of record JAICWX010000015.1, read on the forward strand.
CCGGAAGGAGCCCAGGTCATGCCCGACGAGACAACGACGGCGGGTTCCCTGACGAGAGCCCGGCCGAGGTCCGCTACCCGCGCTCGAAGCAGGAGGAGCAGGGATACGGGCTTGTCCGTGTTGGTCTAGCGATCTGGTCATGTGACTGGATCGCCGGATGCTGATACCAGGCGGGCTTCGTAGGCGGTGATGACGAGCTGGACTCGGTCGCGGGCCCCGAGTTTGGTGAGCAGGCGCGCCACGTGGGCTTTGACGGTGGCCATGCTGATGAAAAGGTGGCCGGCGATCTCGCTGTTGGACATGCCGCGCCCGATGAGGGTAAGCACCTCGCCGGCCGCGATGTGCTGCCTGACCGGGATCGCGGCGTTGCTGCCCGCGCTGCGGGCGGGCCGGCTGAGCGCGGTCACGGCGATCGCGGCCGGGCGCGCGCCGCGTGCCGGCCGTGGCTACGCCGCGCACCGGGTGCTGGGCAGGCTGCCGCTGTCCCGTCCGGTCACGATCGGGCTGGCGGGCCCGTTCGCGCGCCCGGCGCGCACCGCCGTGACGCTGGCCGCGGCCGGGCTCGGCGCGGCCGTTGTGACCTTCGCGGTCGGCCTGAATACCTCGCTGAACCTGGTACAGGAGGGTACGCACCTGACGAACACCGTGCAGGTGCGCCTCATCAGCGTCAACGTCTGCGGCGCGGCAGGCGGGCAGCCCATGCTCGGCCCTCCCCAGCAGCCGGGCCAGGGCCTTACTGCCCGGCAGCAGAACACGATCCAGGCTGCCGTCCAGGCGCAGCCGCAGACGCTGCACTCGGCGGCCGAGGCGGATGTCCAGGTCACCGTGGCCGGGCCGGCGAAGCAGGTTCAGGTGACCGCGTTCCGCGGCGATGCGGCCTGGACCGGCTATCCCGCGATCAGCGGGCACTGGTATTCCGGACCGGATCAGGTCGACGTACCCCACCACTTCCTCACCGCCACCGGCACCGCTGTGGGCGACATCATCACCATCGACTTCGCAGGCCGGCAGATCCCGGTCCGCATAGTCGGCGAGATCTTCACCACCGACCTGCTGATGATCACTGACTGGCAGACCCTGGCGAACGCTGACCCCGGGCTCGCTCCGGACCAGTACGCGGTCGGACTGCGGGCCGGCACCTCGGTATCGGGGTACCGGGCGGCACTGCTGCCCGAACTCGGGCCCGACCTTGCCGTCATCCTCAGCGCATTCGGCGTCAGCACGCAAATCCTGACCATGATCGCCCTGATCAGTGCCCTTACTGTGCTACTTGCGATCACGGCCGCCCTCGGCGTACTCAGCACCGTCGTCATGCAAACCAGGGAGCGCATGCACGACATGGGGGTATTCAAGGCGATCGGGATGACACCGAGACAGGCCATCACCATGGTGGTGTGCTGGGTCGCGGGAACCGGTCTCGCCGCAGGCGCGCTCGCGGTCCCAGCCGGAATCGCGCTGCACCGCTACGTGCTGCCCGTCATGTTCGCCGCGGTCGACACCGGCCTGCCAGCCAGCTTCCTCAACGTCTACAGCGGCTGGGAGGTCACCGGGCTCACCCTGGCTGGGCTGGTGATCGCAGGAACTGGAGCGCTGCTCCCCGCAGGATGGGCCGCCAGGACCCCAGCCGCATCCGCGCTGCGCGCCGAGTGACCGCCCGGTAATAATCCACGTGCATCCGTTCCGCGAGGGCAATGGGCGAGCGCAGCGTGCCCTCTTCGGGCAGCTCGCCCGTGACGCCGGATTCACGCTTGCCTGGCAGTACCTTGATCCCGTCCGCAATGTCGAGGCCTCAGCCGCGATCATGCGCGGTGACCCCGAACCGATGCGCGAGATGCTCGACGCGCTCATCAGGGACAGTACTGACCACATCACATCTGCACGACGCCAGGCCTAGGCCTTACAAGCTGTTTTCGCAGTTCAACGGCTATATCTGCGAATGCCGCCACTGCCCGAAGTGTCAGCGATAATCACACAGGTTGGCAGCTCGGCCTCCATCCGGAGCGCGGCCTCGCACGAACCAGGCAGGCTAGCCACGGGGCTGGCGCGGCGGCTCGGGCTGGGCCCCGGTGACGTAGGCCGCTATCTGATGCACGAAGTCCTCAAGGTCGCCCAGGCTCTTCAGCCTGTCGACGACTACTGAGTCATCGACCTCGATGTAGTCATGCACGAGTACGTTGCGGAACCCGACGGCCTTGCGCATCGAGACGGCCAGCTCGGTTGTAAGAACCCCGTGTTTTCCGAGCAGCCGCACGGCGTCGCCGTTATCAGCGGGGGGTCCCCAGCCTTCTGTCGCGCAGATATGCTGCGCGACATCGACGCAAGCCTCAATGGCGGTAACGAAGGTGTACTTCACGCCGCGCAGCCAGATAAGATCCTGCCGGCGTTCCTGGCTGGCCCCGGCTTCCTGCCGGAGTACGGCAGTGTCGTCGGCAATGCTCCGGAGCAGCCGCAGGACGCGATCTTCGTCTACCACGTGCTAACCGTGCCTTCCGGTGACACTGGCCGCGAACTCCCGGTGCGCGCGGGTGATGCGCGGGAGCTCGTCGAAGTAAATCTTCCTGGTGGTTGCCTCCCACCGGACCCGGCTGACGGGATCATCATCAAAGAGGAGCCTGCCGCGTGCCGCTACCCGCCCGGCCAGTTCCAGCGGCGCATGGTCGAGTACCAGGAGGTCCACGCCAGGCGGCATCAAGATGTCGAACGCGTTCGGCGGCTGGCCGCCGAAGTACGCCGCGATGTCGATGTCCGAATCCGGACGGTACTGCCCAGAGGCGCGACTGCCATGCAGGTAGGCGAACCGTGCCCCGGCGCTCCTGAGCACGGCAGCGGACTCCGCCATCACCTCTGCCGCCCTGGCTTCATCCATCTCCCCAGTCTGGCAGATCATTAGTTCTTTAAACCGAATGACCACGCTTTGCGAGACCGCTTGTGCCGGTGACGCGGATGCCTGGAAGCCATAAAAGACATCTCTGCGATCTTCCCAGGTCAACGCGCAAAGTCCGTATCGAGCGGTACGATGTCGATTTTGGTGCCCCGGAGGAACCGGCCGGCAACATCCTGTCCGACAGGCCACAGCCTGGCTTCGATGACGATGCCCAGCTCGACACGAATGGCGGCGGCAGGCATCAGCCGGACAAGCGCTCCCTCCAAGTGGCCCGCGAGTTCATCGTTCCCCGGCTCGCCGAGGAGGCGCTCATCGGCGGATACCTGCTGTTTCCGCAGAAGCGTCTCTGGTCGTTGAGGACGGCTCTATACAGTGGCGCTCAGAAGTACTGCGTTCTCCAGGGATGGCGGGGAGGTGGCCATGGCGATCCCGGCGCGTGACCGGCTGGCCAGGACGTTGCGCGGGGACGCGAAGTCCGCGTTCAGCGTGGAGCTGACGGCAGGAGCGGACGACCTGAGACTGGAGGTCGAGGGCTTCGGGGCCGTCACGTTCCCGGTGACGCCCGCGCGGGCCCGTAAGCTTGTCAGCCTCGGGCGGCCGGCCCGGTTCGGCCGCGGCGAGGAGACGCTGACCGACGCAGACGTCCGCGACACGTGGGAGATCCCGAAGCATCTCGTCCGCGCGCAGTGGAACGACGCCGCGCTGAAGGTCATCCTTGCGACGGTAAGAGAAGAGCTGGGGCTTCCGAACGCTGCCGGACTGACCGCCGATCTTCACTCCCTGCTGGTGTATGAGCGGAACCAGCACTTCCTCGCCCACCAGGACTCCGAGAAGGACGACTCGATGGTCGGGACGCTGGTGGTGACGCTACCGTCCAGGTACACCGGCGGTGAGCTGATGGTGGGGCATAACGAGGAGTGGAAAGCGTATCGGGGGTCGATGACAGCGCTGTCGCTGGTCGCTTTCTACGCCGACTGCCGTCACGAGGTCCTCAAGGTGCAGTCGGGATACCGGATCACGCTCACATACAACCTGCTCCTGCACGGCGACACCAGCCGTCCGGAGGGCGATGAGAGGACCATCGCCGAACTGGCGGGCCTGCTGCGCGGGCATTTCAGGACGCCAGTGCCGCGTTATTATGGCGGCCCCGCGGTTGGCCCGCCGAGTCGGCTCATCTACCTCCTCGACCACGAATACACTACGCGTGCGCTGACCTGGACCCGGCTGAAAGGCGCTGACGGAAGCCGCGTGTCCCTGCTGCGGTCCGCGGCCGGGCGGGCAGGCTGCGAGGCAGTCCTCGCGCTTGCCGAGATCAAGACGACGCACAGCGCGTTCGAGGACGACTACGACGACTACGGGCACGGGCAGCGTTGGGAAGAGGACGAAGACGAGGAGTACGACGAGGGCGGCGGCGACGCCCAATACGAGATTCAGGAGCTGATCGACACCGAAGTAACCCTCACCCACTGGACCGGGCCGGATGGCAGCCGCCTGGAAGAGACCTCACTGCCGGTCGGCGGTACCGAAGTCTGCGCCTCGACCCCGACCGGTGACCTCACGCCCTACGAGTCGCAGTACGAGGGCTACATGGGCAACTGGGGCAACACGCTGGACCGCTGGTACCGGCGGGCGGCGGTCGTCGTGTGGCCCCGCGAGCAGGCCTTCGCGAACCGCGCCGAAACCTCGCCGGCCTGGGCTCTTGACGAGATCGCGGCGATGGCCTCATCAGGCGGTGTACCGGACGCCCGGACCGCCGCAGCAACGCTCGCGCCGTTCTGGGACAGCACCGTGCAGGCCCGGACGCCGGAGCAGACCGGCAGGATCCCCGGGCTCTTCGGCAAGGCACTGCGGGCGGCAAGCGCGGTGGCGGACGCGGAGACCGCGGCGATGCTGCTGCGCCCGTTCCGCGTTGAGGACCTGACCGGTGCCCACGCTGACTCGTTCGGGAACGTCGTCAGCGGCTACGGCGAGCAGTGGACGGCGGGCCTGCTGCGGACGTGGTCCGGCGGGCGGCAGCATGCGTGGGCATACGGCGGCGGGCAGGAACGGCAGCAGTGGGTGGCGGACCAGCTGTCCAGCCTGTGCTCGGAGCTGCACGCCGTGCACAGCGCCGGCGCGGTGACCGCGCGGCGGCTGCTTGGCCTGGCGTGGGAGCGGATCGGCCAGGACATCGGCGCGGCACTTGCATCACCGACACCCAGCTACCGCGACAAGGAACTCACCGACCTGGGCACGCCGGTCGCCTCAGTGCTGACGGCCGCCGCCGCGATCGGGGCGGGCAGGACACGAGACACAGTTTCTGGGTATATCCGACAGCAAGAAGACGCGGTGACCGCGCTGGAGATGGCCGCACTGCGCGCCGCCGCAGAGCTGCCCCCGGACAGCGCACCCGCCGACGCTGGCTTCGGCGGCCTGGCCGCCGACTGCGCGGCACGGCTGCGCGCTCGGCTCGCCCGTCCGCAGCGCGCCCCCGGCGACTGGTCGATCAGGCTGCCCGCTGGCGGCTGCATGTGTGACCTGTGCGGTACCCTCCGCGTGTTCCTGGAAGACCCGGGCCGGCGGACGTTGGAGTGGCCGCTCGCCAAGCAGCGCAGGCAGCATATCCACTCCCGGATCGACGGCGCTGAACTGCCCGTCACCCACATGACCAGGCGGCAAGGCAGGCCTTATACGCTTGTCCTGACCAAGACCGACGCGCTGTTCGCCCGCGACCAACAGGCGCGGGTCAGGGACCAGGCGGATCTGGAGTGGCTCGCGGCAACGTGGGATCTTCCGGTGTAGCGGAGGATCCGGCTTGTCTCGCCTGGCCTCCTCTTGGAGGATCCGCATCTGCGCTGCCACATCAGCAAAGACGGCTTCCCAGCCGCGAGAACATGCACCTCTCGCAGTGCACGGCATCGCCGCCGATCTATTTCTGCAGCTCAAAGGATATATCTGCGAGTGCGGCCAAAGTCCGAAGTGTCGGCATGATCATTGGCTGAAGGAGCAGGCGAAGTGGACCGCGGAACAGCTTCCCGGCGGGACGTTCCGGTGGACGACTCCCTCCGGGAGGAGCTACACCACCGAACCCACCCGCTACCCGATCTGAATCCGGCCGCCTAAGCCAGATGCCTCAGGCGATGCGGCCGTAGAACAGTTCCTGGGTCAGACGGCTGAGCTTCATGCCCGGGCGTTCGCCGTAGGTCAGCACCGAGTTGATCCGCGGCCGCCGGCCGCTGACCGAGGTGACCCGGTGCAGGGCGTGCTGGCCGCGGAAGACCGCCAGCGTGCCCGGGCCGGTAGGCAGCCGGACCACGCTGCCGGGGTCGCCCAGCAGGACCTTCTGCACGCCCGGGTAGTTCTGGTCGTGCTCGTCGCGCAGGCCGGGGCAGTAGTCGAAGTCACCGCCCGCCTCGGACTCGGTGTACATCACGGTGACCGAGAACTCGCTGTTGTCGAAGTGCCAGCCGAGCTCGTCGCCGTCCTCGAAGACCGCGATCTCCAGGGCGTCCAGCGGGTCGGCGCTGCGGTAGAGCACCGGCTTGCCCAGCATCGCGGCGATGAACGCGGTCAGGTGGTCGGACTCGTAAAGCCGCCGTATCGGCGCCCCGGCCGGGATCAGGTCATAGGCGATGGCCTTCTTGGCCGAGTGCTGCATGAGCGCCCGGGGATGGTCGGCGCCGGCCGAGTCGTCCGGGGTCTCGAAGTAGACGGTGTGGGACTGGTCACTGGCCCACGCGCGGTCCGACAGACGCGCGGACTCGGCGATCATCTCAGCTACGGCGGCCGGTGTGAGAAACCCGTCGAGCTGGGCGACGCCGCGGTCGCGGAGCTGGTCCCGGCAGGCCTGCACCAGGGCACGGTATTCGGCGCTCCCGGGCTCATTGACCGGGTAACGCCGCAGGTCGACAACGTCCTCGTACACGCTTGTGATCGTCATGAATACGAGCATCGCAGCGATTGATCCATTAGGCCAATTCCGATTACTGGTGGTTTTAATTAGCGTTGCTTATGCTTAGTGAGTGCGGGATCGCTGGAGCGGACTGGAACTGCGCTACCTGGTCACGCTGGCCGAGGTGGGGCGCCAGGCGTCCTTCAGCAAGGCCGCGGACGCCCTGGGCTATACCCAGTCCGCGGTCAGCCAGCAGATCTCCCGTCTCGAGCACGTCACCGGAACGCGGCTGGTGGAGCGGCCGGGCGGCCCCCGGCCGGTGAGCCTCACCCCCGCCGGGCAGCTGCTGGCCGGGCACGCCGAGGCCATCGCGGCCCGGCTGGCCAGCGCCGCCGCCGATCTCGACGCGCTGGCCAGCGGCACGGCCGGGCTGCTGCGGGTCGGCTGCTACCAGAGCGTCGGGGCGCGGCTGCTGCCGCCGGTCATGCGCGAGTTCGCGGCGGCCTGGCCGCAGGTCGAGGTGCGGCTCAGCGAGACCCAGGACGACGGCGACCTGCTGGCCGATCTCGAAGGGGGCAGGCTCGACCTGACCTTCGTGGTCTTCCCGCTCACCCCGGGCCCGTTCGAGGCCGTCGAGCTGCTCGAGGATCCTTACGTGCTGGCCGTGCCGACCGATTCCGAGCTGGGCCGCCGGCCCTCGCCGGTCTCCCCGCGCCACCTGGCCGGGATGCCGCTGATCACGTACGCGCAGATGCGGGAGGTGCACTCCATCGAGAACCGGCTCGGCCGGCCGCGGCTGCGGGACCAGATCGTCTTCCGGTCTCACGACAACGCCACCATCTTGGGCCTGGCCGCCGCGGGCGTCGGCGCCGCCATCGTCTCCTGGCTGTCGGCCGACCCGCACCACCCGGGCTTGTGCTTCAAGCGCCTGGCCAAGGTCAGCCCGCGCATCGTGGGTATCGCCTGGCACCGGGACCGGTACCGCATCCCGGCCGCCGACGCGTTCATCAGCCTCACCCAGCGGGCCGCCGAACGCGAACAGCAGGCCGCGCAGTTCCTGGACCAGCAGTCCCGGCCGCTGGGAATCCCGCCGCCCGGTTCCAGGGTTGAGCAAACCGATGAGCGAGGAACTTGAGCTGGTCGACTGGCGGCGGACGGTGGCCGCGCTTTACGCGGCCGTGCGGGCCACCGATGATCCGCGGCGCGGGCACGAGCTGTGGCGGCAGGGGCGGGACGAGCTGTTCCGGGCGCATCCGCAGAGCCCGCTGCCACCCGGTGACCCGATGCGCACGGCGGGCGTGCCGTACTGGCCCTACGATCCGGCCCTGCGCTTCGAGCTGCCATTGCTCCCGGCCGCCGAAGAGCTCTCGCTGGACGTGCCGACCAGCGAGGGCGTGACCCCGATGGACCGGGTCGGCTGCCTGCGGCTGCCGGCGCCGCTGGACGCGGTCATCGACGTGTGGTGGCTGCGGCAGTACGGCGGCGGCCTGCTGCTGCCGCTGCGTGACGGCACCGCCGGGCAGACCAGCTACGGCGGCGGCCGGTACGCGCTGGACACTGACAAGGGTGCCGATCTCGGCGGCCGCGACGGCCACCTGGTCGTCGACCTGAACTTCCTGTACCACCCGTCTTGCCGGTATAACGACGCGTGGCAGTGCCCGCTGGCCCCGCCGGGGAACACGATCAGCGCCCCGGTCAACGGCGGCGAGCGGCTCAGCTAGTAAACCGATAGCGCGCAGCTCTCGCGGCCAGTTGTGCTGGCGGCACCCGGCGTAAGGATAATGGTGCAGGTCCGCTCGGCCGCAGGAGGTGATGGCCCGTAATGACCAGCCGCCAGGTCTTCACGTCCAGGCTGAGGGGCCGTCCGCTGCTGGATAGCGACGGCCTGACCATCGGCCGGGTCCGGGACGTCGTCATCCTGCCTGCCTCCGGGCACGAGCCGCCCCGCGCGCTGGGGCTGGTCGTGACGCTGCAGCGGCGCCGCATCTTCGTCAACCTCAACGGGATCGCGGAGATATCCATCGACGGGGCGCACCTGAGCGGCGGCACCGTCGACCTGGACCGGTTCACCCGGCGGGCCGGCGAGATGCTGGCGTCGGAGCTGTACGGCAAGCAGACCGGGGGCGGCACCGTCGCCGACGTCGCCATCGTTCCCGGCGAGCAGCGCCGGGTCGGCTGGGAAGTCAGCGCGCTGGCCGTCGCGCACGGCCACGGCCTGCGCCACCGGCGCACGACGGTCGTGCCGTGGGACAAGCACCCGGAACTGTTCCGGGGCGGCCCGCAGGCCGACCAGCTGGCCAGCCTGCGCGAACTGCAGCCGGCCGACCTCGCCGCCGCCGTCGAGGGCATGTCGCCCAGCCGACGCAGCCAGCTCGCGGCCGCCCTGGACGACGAGGAACTGGCCGACCTGCTCGAGGAGATGCCCGAACAGGACCAGATCCGGCTGCTGGACGGCCTCGAGCTCGAGCGCAGCGCGGACGTGGTCGAGGAGATGCAGCCCGACGACGCCGCGGACCTGCTCGCGGAGATGCCGGCCGAGCAGCGTGAGCGGCTGCTGACCGCGATGGAAGCCGTGCCGGCCGCGGACCTGCGGCGGCTGCTGCTCTACGACGCCACGACGGCCGGCGGCCTGATGACCTCCCAGCCCCTGATCGTGACCCCGGACGTGTCGGTCGCGGAGGTACTGGCCCGGGTCAGGGACCCGGATATGCCGGTCACCTCGGCCGTGCAGGTGTACGTGTGCGAGCCGCCGATCATCACGCCGACCGGCCGCTACCTGGGCATCGTCGGGTTCCAGCGGCTGCTGCGCCGGGCGCCTGCCACCAAGGTCGGCGACTGCGTCCAGTCCAGCGTCTTCGTCCGGCCCGACCTGAAGGAGCATGAGCTCGCGGCCCGGCTGGCCGCCTACAACCTGGTCAGCGTGGCGGTGTGCGACGACGACGGCCGCCTGCTCGGCGCGGTAACCGTGGACGACGTACTGGACCACCTGCTGCCGCCCGGCTGGCGCAGGACGGGAGGCTGAGATGGCACGTTTGTCCGCCCGTCTCAATGAGCGGGCCGACCTATCCGTGCCGCGCGGCGCCACTCCGCGGATGGGCGCCCGGTACGACGCGGACGCGTTCGGCCGTTTCTCCGAGGCGATCGCGCGGTTCCTGGGCACCGGCCGTTTCCTGGTCGGCCAGACGGTCCTGGTCATCGGGTGGATCGTGCTCAACACCATCGGCCTGATCAAGCACTGGGACCCGTACCCGTTCATCCTGCTCAACCTGGCCTTCTCGACTCAGGCCGCCTACGCCGCGCCGCTGATCCTGCTCGCCCAGAACCGCCAGGACGACCGGGACCGGGCCAACATCGAGCGCGATCGCGAGGTGGCGGCCCGGACTCAGGCCGACACCGAGTTCCTCGCCCGCGAGCTCGCCTCCGTCCGGCTGGCGCTGGAGAAGATGGTGACCACGCAGGACCTCGAGGACTCGCTGGACCGGATGGCCAAGCTGATCACCGACCAGATCGGGGAGAACCCGGTGCCCGCGGAGGAGGCGGCGGAGCTGCCGGGTTCAGGGCCGGCCGGCGACGGGCTGCTGCCGGGCGATGCGCTCGGCCCGCAGCGCTGAGCGGCGGACCTTGCCCGCGTCGTCGCGCAGCGGTGTGGTCGCGCGCTCGATCACGCGGGGCAGCTTGTACGGGGCGAGCCGCTGGCGCAGGTGAGCCAGCAGGTCCTCGTCCGTGGCCGGGCCGGACAGCTCGACGATGGCATAGGGCTTGTTGCCCAGGTCCTCGTCGGGCAGGCCGAACACGCAGCAGGACCGGACGGCCGGATGCTCGTCCAGGGCGGCCTCGATCTCCGCGGGGTACACGTTGGCCCCGCCGACCAGGATCATGTCCGCGAGGCGGTCGGTGATGTAGACGTAGCCGTCCGCGTCGACCTTGCCGATGTCGCCGAGGGACTCCCAGCCGTCGGCGGCGCTGCGCGCGGTGGCGCCGACGTAGCGGTACGGGGACGGGGCCTGCGCGCCCCGGCGCATCCAGAGCTCGCCTTCCTCGCCGACCGGGACGGGCCGCCCGTCGGGGTCCCGTATCTCGATCTCGCCGAGCACGGTCCGGCCGACCGACCCCGGGTGCGCGAGCCATTCGGTCCCGTTGATCAGCGTCACCGCCTGCAGCTCGGTGCCGCCGTAGAGCTCGACGACCTTCTGCGGGCCGAGCCAGTCGATCCAGGCCTGCTTGAGCCAGGCCGGGCACGGCGCGGCCAGGTGGAACGCCACCTGGAGCGAGGACACGTCGGCGGCCAGCCGGGTCTCCTCCGGCAGCCGCCAGATCCGGAGCATCATGGTCGGCACCAGGAGCAGGTAGGTCACCCCGTGCTTCTCGACCAGGCGCAGCGTCTCGGCCGGGTCGAACCGGGGCATCAGCACGACGTGGTTGCCGGTCAGCATGCCGACCGTGGCGACCACGAACGGGCCGTTGTGGGCGAGCGGCCCGGTCATCAGGACGCAGCCTTCGGCCGGCATGCAGATCAGCGGGGCGGCGGTGCCCACGTTCTCGAACACGGCCGGCTGGCTGGCCGCGATCAGCTTCGGCCGGCCGGTGCTCCCGCCGCTGGTCATCAGCTTCCAGTCCGGCGCGACACCCGGCGTGAACTCCCCCGCCGGGAGCTGCGCGGGGACGGCCTCCAGGGCCGGCCGCGATCCGCTCTCCGCCGTCGGCACCCCGACCACCAGGGCCGGGCCGGCCAGGTCGACGATGGCGGCGCGCTCCAGCGGCGGGAGCCGGTCCGAGATCGGGTTCGGCACCGCCCCCAGGGCCCACGTCGCGAACATGGCCAGCACGAAGCCGACCGAGTTCGGCAGGCCGATGGTGACCGTCGAGCCTTGCGTCACGCCGCGCTCCGCGAACAGCGCGGCCAGCCCCTCGACCCGCTCGACGAGCTCGGTCCGGGTCAGCGTCTCGTCCCGGTAGGTCAGCGCCGGGCGCCCCGGATCGGCGGCAGCGAGCTGACGCAGGACGGTAAGGAAAGTAGTCCCCTGCTCCACGTACCGAACGTACACCGGGCCACGGGATATCGCCCAGCGCCGGGCAGCGATCGGGATCATGGTGCCTGCCCGCTGTTTCGCCGTAGCAGGCGTGACCCCTGCGATGATCGGGAAGGTACGGATGGTGGAACCTCACCCGGTCCGGTGGCCGCCTTCCGCTGCCGCTCGGGCCGACAGCGCTTCCTGGCGCCCTTTCGGCGACGCAGATGAAGTCGATCACCGATAGCATCGCCGCCCAGCGGCGCAGCATAGAAGCGCTGCAAGCCCAGCTGTCGTCGTTTGACGAGCAGCTCGCGGTGCTGGAGAACATCATCGGCCCGCTCGCGCAGTGGAGCAGCACCTGGGCTGGTCTTGAGCAGCAGCTGCTGAACCTAGGCCGTCCCAAGCCGAAGGACGGCGGGCCGAGCGGGATGCCGGATGGCTGATCCTGGCGCCGCGGATACGGCCGGAGGCGTCGCAGCGGCCAATAAGGACCTGTGGACCCGCGTCAACGCCGAGTACACCGACGAGCAGGCCCTGCGTGCCTGGGCGGCCGAGGACATCAGCTGGGGCATCTTCAACGTGCCCGAAGCCGAGCTGGGCGTCCTGGGCGAGGTAGCCGGGCTGGACGTGGTGGATCTCGGCTGCGGCACGGCGTACCTGTCGGCCTGGCTGGCGCGGCGGGGAGCCCGGCCGGTGGGCGTGGACCTGACCCCGGCCCAGCTCGACACCGCGCGCCGCTGCCAGGCCAGGTTCGGGATCTCGTTCCCGCTGATCGAGGCGGACGCGGCGCAGGTCCCGCTGCCGGGCGCCTCCTTCGACCTGGCTGTCTCGGAGTTCGGGGCAAGCCTGTGGTGTGATCCAGAGCGCTGGGTGCCGGAAGCCGCGCGGCTGCTGCGGCCCGGCGGCCGCCTGGTCTTCCACACCACCACGGTCCTGGTCACCATGTGCCTGCCCGGCGGCCCCGGCTACGCGGGACGGGAACTGCTGCGCCCGCAGCGGGACGTGGCCCGGGTGCGGACTCCCGACGGCGGGGTGGAGTTCCACAGCAGCCACGGCGAATGGATCGCCGTCCTGCGCAAGTCCGGCTTCACGATCGACGCGCTGCACGAGCTGTACGCGCCACCGGACGCCCAGGACCACCCGTACTACGATCTCGCGGCCGCGGACTGGGCACGGAAGTGGCCGGTCGAAGAGGTATGGGTGGCGCACCGGCCAGCCTGACCGGCCGCCGGCTCAGCGGGCAGGCGCCGGGGCGCATCGCGGCCGGACGACCCTTGTGGCCGATGGCGGGTCGACCGTGAGCTCGCCGCTGGTCCCGCGGCAGTTGTCGCGACAACTGAGGCGACCGCCCAGAACGCTCCGGTGGCGAGGGCGGTGAGAAACCGGGCCGCCAGGAGCACGGCGATGCCGCTGGTCACGGCGCCGACGACATGCCTGCCGCGAATACCGTGATCGACAGGCCGGCGCGCGCAACGCTCACCCCGAAGCCGGCGGCGATTCCCGGCAGGAGCCCGGCCATCAGGAACTCAGTGGTGCCCATCAGGAACGTTCCCGCGGCCAGGAGATAGGTCACTGGCGGCAGCCGGGTGCTCACGGCCGAGGTCAGACGGTGAGCAGGACCTTGGTGGCGCGGCGCTCGTCCATGGCCCGGTAACCCTCGGCCGCGTCCTCGAGCGGGAGCGTGAGGTCGAACACCGCCCCGGGGTCGATCTGGCGGTTCCAGATCTGGCCGATCAGGTCGGGCAGGAACCGGCGCACCGGCGCGGGCCCGCCGTGCAGGTGCACTTCGGAGAAGAACAGCTCGGTGCCGTCGAGCGAGACGTCGTGGGAGACGCCGACGTACCCGACGTGCCCGCCGGGACGGGTAGCCCGGATCGCCTGCGTCATCGACTCCTGGGTACCGACGGCCTCGATCACCGAGTGCGCGCCGAGGCCGCCGGTGAGATCCTTGATCCTCGCGACACCCTCGTCCCCGCGTTCTTCGACGATGTCGGTCGCGCCGAACTTGCGGGCCAGAGCCTGCCGGTCCGCGTGCCGGGACATGGCGATGACGCGGTCCGCGCCCAGCCGGCTCGCGGCGAGCACGCCGAGCAGCCCGACCGCGCCGTCGCCGACGACCGCGACCGTCTTCCCGGGGCCCGCCTCGGCGGCGACGGCGGCGAACCAGCCGGTGCCGAGCACGTCCGAGGCCGCCAGCAGCGACGGGATCAGTTCCTCGCCGGGCTGGCCGGGGGTGGGCACGAGGGTGCCGTCCGCGAGCGAGATCCGGGCGTACTGAGACTGCGCGCCGGTGGGCGCACCGGGACCCCCGTGCACGCAGCGGGACTGGTAGCCCGCCCGGCAGATCTCGCACGTGTTGTCGGAGGCGAAGAACGACCCGATCACGAAATCGCCCGGCTTCACGTTCTTCACGTCGGCGCCGACCTGCTCCACGACGCCGGCGTACTCGTGCCCCATCGGCGCCGGGACCGTCCCCAGCGGCTCCAGGCCGCGGTACGGCCACAGGTCAGAACCGCAGATGCAGGTCGCCGCCAGGCGGATCACCGCGTCCGTGGGCTTGGTGATCTCCGGCCTGTCACGGTCGGTGACACGGACATCGCCCGGCCCGTACATCAGTGCGCCACGCATTTCAATGCTCCTTCTTCAGGTGTCAGCAATTCAAGGCAACACCCGCACGCCTGCGGGCGGGAGTTCCTGCCGTGGCGCGTACCGCCGGGAGGTGTACTGACAGGGAACCCCTGGCCGGTCAGGGGCGGCATAGTCTCGGGCTATGGACAACCGGGCCGAAGTACGCGAGTTTCTCATGTCGCGCCGCGCCAAGGTGACTCCGCAGGCGGCCGGCCTGCCCGCCGGGACCAGCCGCCGGGTGGCGGGGCTGCGGCGAGCCGAGGTCGCGGTGCTCGCCGATGTCAGCGTCGAGTATTACGCCAAGCTCGAACGCGGCCACATCGCCGGCGCCTCATCATCGGTCCTCGAGGCGATCAGCCGGGCGCTGCAGCTGGACGACACCGAACGAGCGCACCTGTTCGACCTGGCCCGCGCGGCCGACGGCATCCCCGCTTCGGGCCGCCCGCGCCGCCGCCCGACCCGGCAGGCGGCCTCGCGGCCGGCGCTGCAGTGGACGCTGGAAGCGGTTACCGGCGGGATCGCGTTCGTCCGCAACGCCCGCCAGGACCTGCTGGCCACCAACACGCTCGGCCGCGCGTTCTACTCGCCCCTCATCGGCGACGGCGGCCGCACGCCCAATCTCGCCCGCTTCCAGTTCCTCGACCCCGCCTCCCGCGACTTCTACCCCGACTGGGACCTGTTCGCCGAGATGTGCGTCTCGATCATGCGCGCCGAAGCCGGCCGCGACCCCCACGACCGCGCCCTGCAGGACCTGGTCGGGGAACTGTGCACCCGCAGCGAGACCTTCCGGACCCTGTGGGGCGCGCACAATGTCCGCACCCACGGCGCCGGCACGAAACGCTTCTGCCACCCGGTCGCCGGCGAGCTGACCCTCGCCTCCTGGGCATCCGCCCGCCCGCCGGCGTCGGCCGAGACTAGCCAGGCCACCTTCACGTTGTAAGCGCGGGGCCGGAGAACTCGTGCGTTCCCGAGCCGACGTCGAAGACGGCCTCCTGGGCGGCCGTGGCCCCCGGGAAGCGGGCCAGCGTCGCAGGCGGGTTACCCGCGGCGTCACGTACCCCGGCGGCGTGGCTGCTGGGGATGCGGACGGTGGCGGTGACGTTGGGCGGAAGTTCTATCCGGTAGGTAAACCGGCCACGGTCTCGTTTCCAGCCGGCCTTAATCGGTCCCCGGACGGAGTCATAGGAGCCGCGGGCCCAGTCCAGCGAGCCGCCCGGGTGCGGCCGGAGCAGCAGCCGGGCGAATCCGGCGGTGCCGGGCTCCTGGTCGATGCCGAGGAGGTACCGGTAGAGCCATTCGCCGACCGAGCCGAGGGAGTAGTGGTTGAACGAGTTCATCTCGGGTGACTGGTAGCCGTGCTCGGCGGTCCAGCCGTCCCAGCGTTCCCAGATCGTGGTGGCGCCGTGGCCGGTCATGTACCGCCATGACGGCATCGTGTCCTGCTCGAGAAGCCGGTACGCCACATCGGTGTGACCGGCGGAGCTCAGCACCGGCAGCAGGTACCCGACGCCGGCGAACCCGGTCGTCAGGTGCCAGTCCGCGGCCCGGATCGCGGCCGCGAGGTGTTCCGCGGTGGCGGCTCGCAGGTCGTCGGGGATCAGGTTCATGTGCAGGGCGAGGACGTAGGCGGTCTGGGTCCCGGAGGTGACCTGCCCGCCGGCGGCCACGAAGGCATCGATGAAGGCCGAACGGAGTTTGGCGACGAGCGCCCGGTACCCGGCGGCTTCGCCGGCCCGGCCGGTGGCGTCGGCGATCTCGGCCATCAGCGCCGCGTCGTGCGCCCAGTAGGCGGTGGCGAGCAGTTCGTGCGGGGTGTCGTCGTCGCCGGGGGTGAGCCAGTCGTTATAGCTGTTGCCGAGCTCCCGGGCTCGCAGGTAGTCGGGGTTAGCCCGTTCCAGGAAGTCCATCCACCGGGTCATGGCGCCGAAATGCCGGTCCAGGACCGCGGTGTCGCCGTACATCTTCCATACCGTCCACGGGACGATCACCCCGGCGTCGCCCCAGGCCGGCGCGCCCGCGCCGGTCAGGGTAAGGCGAGGCGCGACGTCGGTGAAGGCCCCCGAGGGCAGTTGGGCGTCGGCCACGTCGTCCAGCCACTTGGCGAAGAACGCCGCGACGTCGCGGTTGTAGCAGGCGGTGCGGGCGAAGACCTGGGCGTCGCCCAGCCAGCCGAGCCGTTCGTCGCGCTGCGGGCAGTCGGTGGGCACGCTGATGAAGTTGCCGCGCTGACCCCAGTCGATGGTGCGAAATAGCTGGTCCAGCCACGGCAATGAGGACTCGAGGGTTCCGGTCGCGGGCATGTCGGAGTGGACGACCCGGGCGGTGATGTCGGCCTGGGTGATGTCGCCGGGATAACCGGTGATCTCCGCGTAGCGGAATCCGTGCAGGGTGAACCGGGGCTCCAGCATCTCTGACCCGCCGGCTGTGGAGAACTCATCGGTGGCCCGGGCGGTGCGCAGGTTCTCGGTGTACAGGCTGCCGTCGGCGGCGAGTACTTCGCCGTGCCTGATCCGGATGCGGGCGCCGGGCAGGCCATCGACCTTGATCCGGAGCCAGCCGGTCAGGTTCTGGCCGAAGTCCACGATGTGCCGGCCGTGGTCGTCGGTGGCGACGCTGCGCGGGGCGATCTCCTGGGTGACCCGGACCGGCGGCCCCGGGTCGGCGACCAGCGGCGTACCGTCGCGCTCGCGTGACCGGACGGACCGCCAACTGGTGCCCGCGCCGCAGGCGCCAGAGGGCGGAGTGAAACCGGGGCTGTCCCAGCCGGCCGGCTCGAGGGCGAGGTCGTGCCGCTCACCCATCAGCAGGTCCGCGTGCCGGATCGCGCCGGCCGAGGACTGCCACCGCCCGTCGGTGACGATCCGCTGCTCGCTGCCATCAGCCAGCCGCAGTACCAGCTGGGCCAGTAGTTCGGGAGCGGTGCCGTAGTGGGCGCCGGCCCGCTTGGGGTCGAAGCCGTAGAAGCCGGCGTACCACCCGTCGGCCAGGATCGCGCCGAGAACGTTTTCTCCCTCCGCCAGCAGGCTGGTCACGTCATAGGCCTGGTAGGCGATACGCCGGTGGTAGTCGGTCCAGCCGGGGGTGAGGAACCCGTCGCCGACCCGGCGGCCGTTCAGCCGCGCCTCGTACAGGCCGAGCGCGGTCACGTACAGCCGGGCGGACGTCACCGGCTGGTCCACGGTGAAGGCCCGGCGCAGGTAAGGAACCGGGGTCAGGGCTCGCGCCACCGGATCGACCGGACCCGTCCCGGAGGGCGGGGTGGCGTTGCCCCGCATCCGGCTCGGAGCGATCCAGGAGGCGTGCCAGCCACCCGTTTGGTCCAATTCGACTTCGAAACGGCCCGACTCGCTCCACTCAGACCCCAGCCCGGTCTCGTCCCAAACCCGCACCTTCCAGCGGTACCGGCCACCCGCCGTCAGCGGAGGCCCGTGGTAGGCGACGTCCGCGGCGGCCGCGGATTCCACCCGGCCGCTGTCCCACGCCACCGCATCAGCGTCGTCCGTGATCAGCACCTGGTAGGCACGCTGGGCCCGCCCAGTTCCCTCACCTTCCAGCACCCAGCTCAGCCGGACGTGGCCCGAAGCGACGCCGAGTGGGTTCACCTTGTGCGCGCAGCGCAGTCCGGCTGGAGTCAGCGGTCGTGTCGTCACCAAGCCTCCTGAATGATGCCTCGGCCTTCAGGCCGAGAAGGAATCGGGTGTCCTTGCGCTGCGGCCAGGGAAACAGCGTCGTTTGTACAGCGCGTCTCCAAAAATCTTTCGATCACACGTGCGATATTGTTAAAGTGAGAACGGCTTACAAGTGCCGGGCCTATCCGGACCTGCAGCAGGAGGCGGTACTGAACCGCACGTTCGGCTGCGTCCGGGTGATATGGAACCGCACTCTGGCCGCCCGCCGTGCCCGCTGGCACCTGGAGGGTAAGGCCACCTCCTACGCCGAGTCCGACCGGGCGCTGACCGCAATGAAGAAGGACCCCTTCCTGGCGTTCTTGTCCGAGGTGTCGTCGGTCCCGCTCCAGCAGGCTCTCCGGCACCAGCATCAAGCGTTCATCGCGTTCTTCGCCAAGCGCTCGCGCTACCCGAGGTTCAAGTCCCGCCGCTCCCGGCAGTCCGCGCACTACACCCGGTCGGCGTTCACCATCCGCGGCGGGTTGCTGCGGCTGGCCAAGACGGTGGCACCGCTGCAGTACGTCTGGTCCTGGCCAGAGGTGGATCTGGCCGCGCTCGATCCGGCCATGGCAATCGTCTCGCGGGAGCCGGACGGACGCTGGTACGTCACCTTTACCGTCGATGCCATCGCGCCGGCTCCTCTGGCGGAGACCGGGCGTGCCGTTGGCGTCGATCTCGGTGTGAGGAATTTTGCCATAACGAGTGACGGAGAGAAGATCGCTAACCCGCGGCACCTGGAGCGCAAGGCCCGCAGTCTGGCCCGCTACCAGCGGCGCCTGGCCCGCTGCCAGAAAGGGTCCGCTAATCGACGCAAGGCAGCGGCCAAGGTAGCCCGATCCCATCGAAAGGTCCGCCATGCGCGACAGGACTTCCTGCACCGCACCAGCATCTGGCTGATTCGCTCGGCTGACACCATCGTGATCGAAGACCTCAACATCTCCTACATGGTCCGCAACCACCGCCTGGCCCGTGCCATCTCCGACTGCGGGTGGGGCGAGTTCCGCCGCCAGCTTGAATACAAGTGCCAGCGGTACGGCCGACGCCTGGTCGTTGTCGACCGCTGGTACCCCTCGTCCAAGACCTGTTCGGCGTGCGGGCACCGACTGGCGGAGCTGAGCCTGTCTGTCCGGCGCTGGACGTGCCCTACCTGCGGCGTCCGGCACGACCGGGACTTCAACGCCGCCAAGAACATCCTTGCGGCAGGTCGTGCCGTAGCCTGGGGTCACCCGGGTGATGCCTGTGGAGCTGATGTCAGACATTCCGGATTTCCCCTGGGTGCGGTCGGCGACGAAACAGGAAACCCGGCCCGCGAGGGTCGGAATCCCGTCCTCCAGGGCGAGGAATAGTCAAAGCTTGGTTGCTCCTTCGGTGAGACCGGAGACGAAATAGCGCATGGTGAAGCCGACGAGGACGAACATGGGCAAGGTGGTGACCACGAGCGCGGCGAACACCGAGCCGCCGCTGCTCACGTTCAGCCCGAAACTGCTGACGAACTGCTGGACGCCGGCCGAGATCGTGGTCCGGTGCGGGTCCTGGATCACGATCGTGGGCCACAGGTAGTCGCCCCACACGTTGATGGTGACCAGGATCGCGCCGGTCAGCAGGACCGGCCGGGTCAGCGGGGCCACGATCCGCGCCAGCACCTGGGCTTCGGTACAGCCGTCGGTGCGGGCGCTTTCCAGCAGTTCGGACGGGAGCTGGTCGAAGAAGCCGCGGAAGATCAGCACCAGCAGCGGCTGGGCGCCGGCCGCGTACGGCAGGATCAGCGCCCACCAGGTGTTGAACAGGTGGAACTTCTGGATGGTCAGGAACAGCGGGATGAGGGTGAGCGTCGAGGGGATCAGCAGCAGGGCCACGTAGGCTCCGAACAGCAGTTCCTTGCCGCGGAACCGCAGCTGGGAGAACGCGTACGCACCCAGCGCGGCGGCGGCCACGCCCAGCACGATGGATGCCGCGGCGACGATGATCGTGTTGGCCAGCGACCGGGATACGCCGGTCCACGCGGTGCTGTAGTTGTGGACGTCGAACTGGGTGAACAGCGAGAACACGCCGCTGCTGAAGATGTTCTGCCCGGTCTTCAGCGAATTCGAGACCACGAAGATAATCGGGAAGTAGGTCATCACCACGATGATCGCCCCGCTCGTTAGGCTGACCCAGCGCAGGCTGATCCGGCGGTAACGGCGCACGCTCAGTACTTACCGAGGTCGACGTGGTTCTGGGTGGCCCAGGCCTGCGCCGAGCTGGTCAGCAGCGACTGCCACTGGCTGGCGAAAGCGGAGTAGGACAGCGACCCGTTGACGTACTCCTGGACCAGCCGCATGCCGGAGTTGGTAGCCGCGGCGGACAGTACGTCGTCCAGCACCACGTCGACGACCGTGGGAACCTTGCCTGAGGGGACCAGGCTGGGCAGGCCGGGCAGGTCGACCGTCGGCGCGTCCGTCTCGGTGGGGATGTAGGAGCCGCTCCCGCTGATCTTGAGCCAGGAGCCGAGGTGCTGCGGGGTGAAGATCCAGGCCAGGAAGTTCATGACCGTCGCGGTCTTGGCCGGGGTCATGGTGCTGTCGGCGCGCTGGGAGGTGATGCTCCACTGGCCGTTGCCGTTCGGCCCGCCGATGACGCCGAGCGTGGAGGTGCCGAGCGCGAGCGGCGTGGAGGCGGTGGTGATGGGCGGCTCGGGGAACACGCCGAACTTGTCCGTGAAGCCGGCCGAGTTCAGCTGCGGGATCCACCAGCTGCCGCCCCAGAGCATGCCGACCTTGCCCTGGATGAGCAGCGGCTGCGGGCTCAGCGGGGGCGTGGTGACGTTCGGGTTCTGGCAGGCGCCGTAGCCGCTCTGCCCGGTGGCGGAGAATGCGGTCAGCTGGCCGAGCAGCTTCCAGGCTTCGGCGTAGCGCGGGTTGCTCATGCTGATGATGCCCTTGTGGATGCCGACCGCGACGTCCAGGCCGTTGGTCACCTGGGCGTGATTGACATCGAACTGGCTCACCTGGTTCGCCAGCAGCGACGAGGTGGCCAGCCGCTCGAACCAGGACGGGTTGCAGGGCTCGCCGGTGGTGTACATCAGCGGGGTGATGCCGGCCGACTTGAGCTTGCCGAGGTCGGTCATGAAGTCAGCCCAGCTGGCGGGCGGCCCGGAGATCCCGGCCTTGGCGAAGGCGGCCTTGCTGTAGAAGAAGCCGGTCTCGACGCTGGACCCGAGCAGGATGTCGATGTCCCCGTCCGGCGAGGTCATGTACGGGACGACCGAGGGCTGGAACAGCGACAGCCAGCTGGAACTGCCCGGCACGTAGGGGTTGGGCTTGGTCAGGAACGGCTTGATGTTCTGCAGCAGCCCGGCCGGGAGGGCCCCGGAGGTGACCGGGCCGTACTGCTCCCAGACGACGTCGGGCGCGCTGCCGCCCGAGGCCTGGCTCTCCAGCTGGGCGTTGGACTGGGTGATGCTCGAGGAGTTGTTCGGCAGCCACTGGACGGTGACGTTCTTATGGGCGGCCTCGTACTGGGTGGTCAGCTGCTTCAGGCCGGCATTGTCGGCGGCGGTGATCGGCCCGGTGTTCGGCGGCAGCACCGCCTTGATCGTGACCGCGGCGCCGGTACCCGAGCCTGCCGAGCTGGCCGAGCCGCCGCCAGAGCAGCCCGCGGCCAGCAACGCTATGACGGTCAGCAACGCAGTTCTTCGCAGCATGAAAGCCCACCTCCTGGTGAGAATCTGGTCAGTTCGTCCGGGGACGCAGTGCCCGCATCACGATGAGCGTGAAGATGAGCATGGCCACGAAGAGCAGGGTGCCGATGGCCATGCCGTAGCCGTACTGGTCGTTCTGGAACGCCGACTGGTACATGTCCAGCCCGGGCACCAGGGTCGCGGTGCCCGGGCCGCCGTTGGTGAGCAGCAGGATCGGGATGAAGTTCTGCACGGCGAAGATGCCGGACAAGACCACCACGATCCGGAACTGCGGCATCAGCAGCGGGATGTCGATCGCGAAGACGCGCCGGAACGCGTTCAGGCCGTCAAGCCGCCCCGCGTCGAGCACGTCCTTCGGCAGGTTCTGCAGGCCGCCGAGGAAGATCAGGAACCCCAGATTGGAGATCCACGGGAAGCCGACCAGCAAGATCCCGACGAGCGCGAGATGCGGGTCGCTGAACCAGGTCGGCGGGGGCAGCCCCACCGCGCCCAGGATCCGGTCGACCAGGCCGGACCCGGGCTGGAGCAGGTACGCCCAGACCTCGATCAGCACCAGCGGGGGCAACACGATCGGCAGGACGAGGACGTATTTCGCGATGGCGGCCGCCCGCCGCGGCATGTGGGTGACGATCTCCGCCGCGGTGAACTGGGACACCAGGCTGATCAAGATGCTGCCGCCGACCAGGATGCCGAGGTTCCGTGCCTCGGTCCCGAAGGTCGGCGCCTGGATGTACTGCCGGAACTGGGATATCCCGGCGTAGGTCGGCGCGGAGAAGCCGTTCCACTGGTAGAAGCCGCCGACCAGGCTGCGGATGGCGGGGTAGTAACTGAACACGCCGATCAGCAGCAGGCTTGGCAGCAGCAGGACCGCCAGCACCGACCGGTAACGGTAGCGCCACCACGACAAGCTACGGTTCTCCCGGGGTTCCGCTCCTAGGAACGTCACGTCCATGACGTCGATCCTGGGCGTATCCGCTGGTCGTCACTAGGCTGTGATGAACCGTTACTTGCGCGGAATTAACCTGGGCTCGCAGGCGGGGTTACCGTACGAAGGTGACCGAGGCCCCCCCGATCGGCACCAGCCAGGGCCTGTTCCACCTGACCGAGACCATGCCGGCTTACGCCGGCGGCTACCTCCACCGGTGGGATAGCCCGGTGCACACGCACAGCTTCGTGGAGATCGCCTTCGCGGTCGGCGGCACCGCCGTCCATCACTCCCTGGCCGGCCGGCGCGAGATGCGGCCAGGTGAGGTTCTCCTGCTGCGGCCCGGTGTCTGGCACGGGTACGAGAACTGTCAGCGGTTCGAGGTGTACAACTGCTGTTTCAGCAGCGAACTGCTCCGCCGCGAGCTGGCCTGGACCCGCGAGGACCCGCTGCTCGGGTTCCTGCTGTGGGCCGGCCCGTACTCATCGGCCGGCCGCGGCGTGCTGACCATCAGCCTCGACCTTCCCGCCCTGAGCCAGTGCGTCGTTCATCTCGACGCGCTGGCCGGCCTGCGGCACCGGCCGCCCGCCCTGCACCGGCCGGACATCGTCGGCCGCCTGTCGCTGCTGTTCGGCCAGCTCGGCCAGGCCGTAGCGCAGGACCGCGCGTCCCGCCGCGAGGATGGGGGGACGGCGCATCCCGCGGTCGTGCGGGCGATGGCCCTGCTAGAGGCAGACCTGGCCCGGGAGTGGACGCTGACCGGCCTGGCTACCGAACTGCACCTCGCCCCGGGCTACCTGGTGCGGCTGTTCAACGCGGCCACCGGGCTGCCGCCGATGGCCTACCTGGCCCAGCTCCGCGCCGAGCACGCCGCCGTCCTGCTCCTGCACACCGACGAACCGGTTACCAGCATCGGGCGCACGGTCGGCTGGGCGGACCAGAGCATGTTCGCCCGCCGCTTCAAGGCCCACTACGGACTGAGCGCCACCACCTACCGCAAGCGCTTCGCGACCCGGTCCGCCCACCTGCACCATCCGGCCGATCCCGTCGCTGCGGCCTCCTGACGGCGCCGGCTCACGCGCTCAGCAGGCGCCGGAGCGTTGTCAGATAAGAGGGGTCAGCCAATGTGAGCTCCGCTACCTGAGCCGCTGTGAACCAGCCGATGGCGTCGTGCTCATGTGGCTGCCTGTTTGACACTTCACCCCGCCAGCGGCGCGAGGCCCACACGGTGAGATCCAGGCTGCGCTGCGGATCGACGCGGCGCAGGACAGGGCCGCCGTCAACGCCTTCAAGCTCCGCACCCAGCTCTTCGGCCACTTCCCGCCGGAGCGCATCCAGAGGATTCTCACCAGGCTCGACATGCCCGCCGGGGAAATCCCACACGTCCGGATACGCCAGCCGCCCCGGCGCCCGGTGGCAAAGCAGCATTTCCTCCGGCCGCAGCAGGATTACAGCCACGACGTGATGGTCCATCATCCGTCAAGTATCACCTCCCACCAGGGCGCAGGTTGCCGGTAAATGGTTTAGTTCTATTTCGACGGGGCAACGGTTCCCTGGAATCCGCGAGCATGTCGGCCCGTGCTAGCTCAGGAGAGTGCAATTCCGAGATGTACCGCGCTAGCTCGCCGATCGAGTCAGTGATTATCAGCGACCCTCCGCACATCGTTGCGTACCTGTCTCCTCGGCGCACCAGCTGGTGATCGGGATACAGCGCGCGGAAGACGAGCGTGGCCAGGTCATCGGGAGGACTCACAGGCCTACGGGGCCTCTCCGCTCGCTGTGCCGTATCCGCCGCCGCGACTCCTGCTCGGCTAGGACTTGATCGAGTCGCGTCTGAAGTTCTGCCGCTATAGGGGCAGTGCCGATCACCCCGTCTTTAAGCGAGTGCTCAAGCAGCTTGCGGTAATCACGCAGCTCATAGGTGGTCATAGCCGGTAGCGGGTGCGGCGGCCTAGGTGCCTCGGCAGTCATCGGTAACAGATCCCTTAGGCATTATCTGGCGTCTCGGACGGGATCACGCACCTTGCGAATCTGATGTGCCGATGCGCGATCCCGCTATCCAAGATCCCAGTGCAGGGCTACCGTGTGTAGTACCTCGGTGCGCTCGGTAAGACTGAGCAATATGCCGGGTAGCTTGAGTAATTCCGGGCCAGCGTGCGGAGAATATGGTGACCACTGAGCAACCCGTATCGGCAGCGGTAGAGGACTTCAGTGAGGAGTTGCGCGCATGGCGCGAGCGTCACGGGCTGTCGCAAGCCGACCTGGCTGCGCGCATGGGCTACTCGGGTAGCCACGTCTCCAGTGTCGAGACCATGAACCGCACGCCCACGCTTGAGTTCGCCAAGAAAGCTGATGAAGCGCTAGCGATGCCGGGCAGTTTCGTACGTCTGCACGCTCGGATAACCAAAGAAGCTCATCCCCCGTGGTTCGCTCCGTTCGTGCAGTTCGAAGAACGAGCCACGCGCATACACAACTGGGATAGCCGTTGCCTGACCGGCCTACTTCAGACACCGGACTACGCCCGTTCCATCATCAGCGCCGGAAGACCAGATCTGTCGGCCGATGCTGTAGAGCGCGACGTGACCGCGCGCATGGAACGGCAGCAGGTGCTAGAACGCGATGACCCCCCGTTCTGCTGGTTCGTGATCGGAGAGTCCGCGCTGCGTACCTCGTTCGGCGGCCAGGACGTGATGCGCGGTCAACTGGCCAGGCTGGCCGAGCTGATGCGGCAACCACGGGTCACGGTGCAGGTCTACCCGTTCACGGTGCCCGATTGCCCTGGGGCAGAAGGACCAGTAACTATCTTTGATTTCTCGGACTCTCCGAGCGTCGGATACGCAGAGGGCTACCAGGCTGGCAGGATCATTGAGGCACCAGCCGACATGGCTAAGCTGGTCATGATGTTCGATCATCTTCGCGCGGGAGCTTTTACGCCGCGAGAGTCCGCGCGCTTCATCGATAGCATCAGGAGTGATCACGATGAGTGATTCGCTGAGGTGGATCAAGTCAAGCTACTCGTCAACCGGCAACTGCGTGGAACTGGCCGACCAGGACCAGGGCGTGCTCGTACGCGACTCCCATCAGTCCGGTACCGGGCCTGTGATTAGCTTCAGCGCCGAGGCCTGGCAGGCTTTCACGGGCCAGCTCAAGACCCGCTAGCTAACCCCCAACCCCCTGGACCCCTCGCGCCGTGCTCCGTCTGGTGCGGGGGGTCCTAGCGTGTTCGGGGCACTCCCCCGTTGACAGGCAGCGCGGACATGGACCGGATCAACCCGACTACCTGCGGAAGCTCGGCTCGAATCCGTCTAGCCGGCACTAGATGGTGCGGCGGCGGTGTGCTGGGAGACACCTGACCTGTTCAACGACGCCCTGCGCAAGTTCCTCGCCGAGGTCTACACGGGTTAGTGCCTCATCAGGACCTTGGGGCCGGGACCGTCGCCGCCGGGATCGCCGATGGCCCGGGGATTGTGAAGGTAGACGTCGGCAGGCTTCAGCCGGGCCGGGACGGCCCGGGCGCCAGCGGATGCGAGGTCACGACACCGGCCCACGCTGGCATCGTGCCGATTCCGCCCGCTAGCAGCGCTCCTGCGGCCAGTCCGGCCAGGTAACGGCAGTAAGGCATCGTGCCCCCGGTTCATGGGCTCATCGCGGGTCTCCGTCACCCTAGTAATCCGTGCTTGAACCGTCCTGACGCTGCGCTGAAACGACGCGCGAATTTAGCGGGCCATCTGATCGTCGGCGGACAGGTGCTCCACCGTCCGGCCGGTGCCGCCGCCACGTAGGTGGTGTCGTCCGGCTGGAGCTGGGTGATCTCCCCGGCCACCTCTGGAACGACACCCGCACCGGCAAGCTGGATCTCTTCGCGGCCACGGTGACGGCAACGCGAAGGGCATATCCTAGGCCGCCTCAGGTGGTCAGGAGGGCCTGGGTGGGTGACAGGCGGGCAGCGCGGATGGCGGGCAGCAGGCCGGCCAGGGCGCCGATGACGACGGCGGCGGCCAGGCCGCCGGCCCAGGCGCCGGGCGGGATGATGACGGCTTCGCCGTGGCCGCGGGCGTAGGCGGCGGTCGCGCCCGCGCCGATGACGACGCCGGCGCCGCCGCCGGCCAGGGACAGCAGGACGGCCTCGGCCAGGAACTGGGCGCGGATCTGGCCGCGGGTGGCGCCCAGCGCCCGGCGCAGCCCGATCTCGGAGCGGCGCTCCAGCACCGAGATGACCATGATGTTGGCGACTCCGATCGCGCCGACCAGCAGCGCGACGGCGCCGAGGCCGAGGAACAGGGTGTCGAGGGCGCCCTGGGCGTCGGCCCGGGCGGTGAGCGCGTCCGAGGGCCGGGAGACGCTGACCTGGCCGGGGTTTTCCGGGTTGGCCTGGGCGCCGAGCAGGTTGTCGACGGCGGTGACGGCGGCCTGGGTATCGGCGGTGCGGACGTAGATATCCGACGGGTGGCCGTCGAAGGGCAGGTACTGCTGGGCGGCCGGGAAGCCGACCAGGACGGCCGCGTCGATCTCGGGGGCGTAAGCGGCCGGGCCGAGGATGCCGCTGACGTAGAACCACTGGCCGCCGATCCAGATCCGCAGGCCGGGGCGGACCCGGTCGATGCCCATCAGCCGCGCGGCGGCGGCACCGAGCACGGCAACCGGCTCGCGGGCGGTGGCGGGGTCGAGGAACCGGCCC
>JAICWX010000413.1 GCA_025934635.1 Streptosporangiaceae bacterium
GGCCCGACCGGCTGGCCCGCGGCCTGCTCGGGCGACATGAAGCTGGGCGTGCCGACGACGAGGCCGGCCCGCGCTTGCGGGACTGCCTCCGCAGCCTGGGAGATCCCGAAATCGATCACGCGCGGCCCGTCCAGCGCCAGCAGCACGTTGGACGGCTTGAGGTCACCGTGCACCACCCCCGCGGCATGGATCGCGGTCAGGCTCTTGGCCAGGCCCGCGGCCATCGCCAGCAGCGGCCCGGCGGACCGCGGACCGCGGTCCCGCACCGCTTCGGACAGCGACGGGCCGCTCACGTAGGCGGTGGCCAGCCAGGGCACCTCGGCGTCCACGTCCGCATCGACGACCAGGGCAGTGAACAGGCCGCTCACCTTCCTGGCGGCGGCGACCTCGATGCTGAACCGGGCCCGGAACTCGGGATCGGCGGCCAGCCTGGCGTGGATGACCTTCACTGCTACCGGCCGCCCGGCCGCGGACATGCCGAGGAATACCCGGCCCATGCCGCCGGCTCCGAGCCGCCCGACCAGCTGGTACGGGCCGATCAGCCGCGGATCGGAAGGCTCCAGTACCCCCACCACGCCAGATCCCACCCCAATGCCAGTAATTACGCCGTTACTGCCATATCGGACAGGCCAATAGTAATAGCCCAGCGCGGGGATGCATATGGCCGCGGACTTTCGCACGCCGAATCCCCGGCGCAATGGCGCCGGGGATTCGGGGTAATGGATTCCCGATCGGGCTCGAAAACCCGCCCCTTACGCGGTTTCCATCGCCCTGACCTGCACCGGGTCATTCTTCCGGTAGAGCGGCCCGCGGCGGAACAGGGCGCCGCCCACGATCGCGCCGCCCGCGAAGATGCCCGCGATCCACCAGAACGCGGTGTCGTAACCGTGCGTCAGCGCGAGCGCGGCCAGCGCCTGGCGGCCCGGGCCCGCCCCGGACGTGATGTGCGCGGCGAGGTAGGACGCGACAGCGCTGGCGAAGATCGTGTTCAGCAGGGAGGTCCCGATCGAGGCGCCGAGCTGCTGGCCCACGGTGACGCTGGCCGAGGCCACGCCCGCGTCCCCCGGCGCCACCCCGAAGGTACCGGTATTGATCGACGGCGCGATCACCATGCCGAGGCCGACCCCGGTCAGGATGAGCGGGCCGAGCACGCCGTCCACGTACGCGGTGTGCACTCCTAGCTGGGCGAACCAGGTCATCGCGCCCGCCGCGACCAGCATCCCGGCCGCCACCAGCGGCTTGGGGCCGACCCGCGGCATCAGCACGATCGTGGACATGTTCGCCGAGAAGGCGATGCCCGCGGCGATCGGGAGGAAGGCCACGCCGGTGACGACCGGCGAGTAGTCCAGCGTCTGCTGCAGGTAGTAGGTGAGGAAGAGGAAGACGCCGAACATGCCGCTGGAGGCGATGAGCATGGACGCGTAGGCGCCGCCCCGGTTGCGGTCGAGCACCACCCGCGGCGGCAGCAGCGGGCTGGCCGCCCGGCCCTGCCAGAGAGCGAACGTTGCCAGCAGCGCTACCCCGGCCGCCAGGAAACCCCAGGTGGACGGCGTGTGCCAGTTATGCGTGGCCGCGTTCGAGAAGCCGTACACCAGGCAGAACAGGGCACCGGAAACCGCGAGCACGCCCGGGATATCCAGCTTCGGCTTAACGGGCGAGGAGCTCCGCTCGAGCAGGGCCAGTCCCCCGGCCAGGGCCGCGCCCGCGAAGATGAGGTTGACGTACAGCGTCCAGCGCCAGGACAGGTACTCGGTCAGCGCTCCCCCGAGCAGCAGCCCTACCGCGCTGCCCGCGGCGGCGATGGCGCCGTAGATGCCGAACGCCTTGCCGCGCTCCTTCGGCTCGGTGAACGTGGTCGTCAGCAGCGACAGCGCCGAGGGGACCAGGATCGCGCCGAACACTCCCTGGCAGGCCCGCGCGGTCACCAGCATGGGGAAATTGACCGAGGCGCCGCCGACCGCCGAGACGCCGGCGAAGCCGATCAGGCCGGCCAGGAAGGTGACCTTCCGGCCGAACAGGTCGGCGAGCCGCCCGCCGAGCAGCAGCAGGCTGCCGAAGGCCAGGGTGTAGGCCGTCACCACCCACTGCCGGTCCGCCGTGCCGAAGTGCAGCGCGCGCTGCGCGGACGGCAGCGCGATGTTCATCACCGTGACGTCGAGGACGACCATGAGCTGGGCGATGCCGATCACGCCGAGGACGAGCCAGCGCCGCCGCCCGGCGGCCCCGTCCCGGTCGATGGAGTTGACATCAGACATGAGCTTCACCAATCTGGAGGTACCTTCTCCGCTTAGCCTCACGGTAGCATGAAGCGGAGAGGTTGTCTCCACTTTTTTTGGAGGTCGCAGGTGCCGGAGAACATGACGGGTCCCGGAGCCGGGGCGCGGCCGCTGCGGCGCGACGCCGAGCGGAACCGGCAGCGGATCCTGGCAGCCGCCGCCGAGGTCTTCAACGAGCGCGGGCTCGACGTCAGCCTCGACGAGATCGCCCGGCACGCCGGCGTCGGGGTAGGAACCGTCTACCGGCGCTTCAGCACCAAGGAGGAGCTGGTCGAGGCGCTGTTCATGGACCGGCTCGGCCTGGTCGCCGCCATCGCCGAACAGGCCCTCGGGGCACCGGATCCCTGGTCGGGACTGGTGTCCTTCATGGAGCGGATGGCCGAGGTCATGGCGGGCGACCTGGGCCTGCGGCAGATCCTGATGTTCGCCACCTACGGCCGGGACCTGGTCGCGATAGCGCGGGAGCGTAACGCCCCGCTGGTCGAGCGGCTGGTGGAGCGGGCCCAGGCCGCCGGGCAGCTGCGGAGCGACCTGAAGCAGACGGACATCGTGTTCATCGTCTTCGTGCTGACCGAGGCGGCGCAGCTCGCACAGGCGGCCAGCCCTGATATCTGGCGCCGGTACCTCGCCTTGATCCTCGACGGCATGCGCCCCGGCCGCGCGGGCACCACCCCGCTTCCGGTACCCGCGCTGCTGCCGGCCGAGATGGAGAAGAGCATGCGCCAGGCCGCCCCGCGGCGCCGCTGACACGCCGTGCGCGGATCCGTCCCTATCTCGCCCAGTGCGAATTAATTTGCATCTGCACGTGCATGTACGAGGCGTAAACGAATCAATTCTTGCAATCGTTCGCAGTACCTTAGTGTTATCGTAGCGAGATATCCGAGCCGGCCGCCAGGACACCACGTCGTCCCAGCTAGATGGCATCCGGAACTACCGGTTGGTAACGTGGCGGCATTCGGCCGGCCGCGCAAGGAAAAACGCGCGACACGACGTCCGCCGAGGCGTGACATACCGGCGGAAACGCCTTAGCATGGTCCCCTGCGCTATACGCGTTGCCCCGGCAGGAAAATCTACCGCCCTTCTCGCCGGACCGCCTTCCCCGCTAGGCAACACCCCAGGAGACACCCCCGCATGAACTCCGGCGAAAGCGTGCATGATGCCAGCCGTATCGGGCTGGACGAAGCCAGCGGTCCTGG
Organism: Streptosporangiaceae bacterium; assembly: GCA_025934635.1. The sequence continues at coordinate 3,473 of JAICWX010000413.1, forward strand.
TGCCGCCGCTGGGCCAGACGGTCACACGCCAGCACGATCGCCGATGACCCAGAAACCCCTCCAGGACATCCAGGACATCATCGACAAGCTCGCGGTCGTGACCCAGCAGTTGCGGCACCCGCACGGCGGGGTCGCCAGCCGGTCGAACTAGGCCCGGGTTTCCTGGGTACCGAGCAGCTGCACGCTCTCGGCCGGGCTGAGCGCGGCCGACCGCAGCAGCGCGAAGGCCCGGATGTATCGGGCGACGTCCTCCTGGCTCTCCAGGTACACGCCGCCCGATAGCGCCTCCAGGTAGACGACGCCCAGGCCGGGCGCATCCGGGAACCGCAAGATGGCCAGCGAGGCGCTGCCCGCGGCCGCGTGCGCGCCGGCCGTGAACGGCAGTACCTGAAGGGTGAGGCCGGGGACGCGGCCCGCCAGCCGGGCGAGGTGGCTGGCCTGCCCGGCCATGACGCCGGGGCCGCCCACCGCCTGGTGCAGCGCGGCCTCCCCGAGGATCACCGACAGACGCCGGCCGGCCGAGGCGCCGAGGAGAACGGCCCGCCGCCGCGCCGCCTGGGCTGCCATGGCGTCCTCCCGCTGGCCGTCGGTGGCATACCGGGGTGCGGCGGCGGCGATCGCGCGGGCATAGTCATCGGTCTGCAGCAGGCTCGGGACGACCTGCGCCTCGTAGGTCATGATCTCCGCGGCGGCCGACTCCATGATCACGTAGTCCAGCCACGGCCCGGGCAGGACATCGGCGTACGGCCGCCACCAGCCGTCCTGGCCGCTGCGGCTCGCGATGGCGACCAGCGCCGCCTGCTCGCGGTCCGGCACGCCGTACTCGGCGAGCAGCTCACGGAGCTCCTTCGGCCTGATGCCGCGCTGGCCGGTCTCGATCCGGCTGATTTTCGACCGGTCGCATTCCAGCACGCGGGCCGCGTCCTCCAGCGCGTAGCCCATGGTCTCCCGGTACCGGCGCAGCGCGCCTCCGACGAGGCGGCGCCGCACGGGGGGTTCTCCGGTCACGGTTCCTGCCTTTCCGCGGACTTCCGCCGCGTAAGCGAACTTCGGGGGCATTTGATGAGTAACGTAGCACTCTAGGTAGTCCAAAACAGGTAACGACACACCCGTGGCGAGGGCGGTCAGGAGGGAAGGTCCCGGAAGGGAAGGCGCGCCGGCCGCTAGAGCCGGCTGAGCGCGGCCAGGATGCGGTTCTCCGATACCGGCGCCTGGGTCCCGAGAGCCTGGGCGAACAAGCTGACCCTGAGCTCTTCGAGCATCCAGCGGACGTCGGCCACGTCGGCACCGGATCGCCGCGCGGGGGGCAGGGCGGCCACCGCTTCGCGGTAGGCCTGCTCGGCCCGCTGGGCGACGGCCATGCTGGCCGCGTCGCGGCCCGGGTTCTCCGGCAGCTTGTCCAGCCGGCGCTCCATTCCCCTCAGGTACCGGGTCAGGTGCGGCAGGCGGCGGTACCCGGTGGCGGTCACGAACCCGGCGTAGATGAGCCCTGACAGCTGCTCGCGCAGGTCGGCCACGGCGGGCTGGACCGGGGCGGCCCGCAGGTCGGCCAGGCGCGCCCCGACCGAGTGCGCCAGCCGCAGCGCCGCCTCGACCTGGGTCACCACGTCGGCGGTCACCTCGCGCAGGCGGGACCGCACCGCGGCGGATAGCCGCTCGAAGCCGTCGGCGTCCCAGGCCGGGCCGCCTGCCTCGGCCATCAGGTAGTCCGCGGCGCAGCTGATGCAGTCGGCGAACATGGCCGCGACGCCGCCGTGCGGGTTGTGGCTGAGCGCGAGCTTGGCCCGGGTGGGCAGGCTGCCCGCGATCGACTTCACCGGTGACGGCGCGCCGAGCAGGATGAGCCGCCTGGTGCCCGCCCACATGGCCGCGCGGGCGGCGCCCTCGGTCTCGAACAGGCGCACGTCGACGGTCTCGCCCGCGTCGGCCAGGGCCGGGTAGGCGACCACGGTGCCCTCCCGGAAGACCTTGGGCAGCGCGCCGAAGTTCCACGAAGTCAGGCCGGTGCGGGTGATCCCGGCCGCCGCCCGGGACAGCACGTCCCGCAGCCGCGGCCGGAGCTCGCGCTGCAGCTCGGCGACGTCCTTGCCCTCGGCCAGGACGCGGTCCCCGTCGGTCACCCGGACGGTGATCCGCAGGTGCCGGGGCAGCTTGCCGAGGTCCCAGGCATCGCGCGGTACGTTCACCCCGCGCAGCGCGCGCAGCTCGCGGGCGACCGCGTCGCGCAGGTCGCCGGCCGGCGGCCCGAGGCGGGCGACGACTTCCCGCGCCACGTCGGGCGCGGGCACCAGGTCACGGCGCAGCGCCTTGGGCAGCGAGCGGATCATCTCGGTGACGAGCTCGGTGCGCAGCCCGGGTACCTGCCAGGAGAATTCGGCCGCGTTCACCTGGTTGAGGCGGCTCAGCGGGATGTCCGCGGTCACCCCGTCGGTCTCGCTGCCCGGCTCGAAGGCGTAGGAAAGCGACGCGGGCGGGAGCCCGGGGGTCTCCGAGGTCCAGACGTCGGGGTAGGCGTCGGGGCTGACCTCGGCGGCGTCCTCGCTGAGCAGGTCGCCGGCCTTGAGGGTGAGCAGGCCGGGGTCGGCCCGGCGGGCCTGCTTCCACCAGGTGTCGAAGTGCTGGGCCGAGACCACCTCGGCCGGGATCCGCGCGTCGTAGAACGCGTACAGCTCGTCCTCGCCGACCACCAGGCCGCGGCGCCTGGCCCGGTGCTCGACCTCCGCGGCCTCGGCCAGCAGCTGCCGGTTCTCGGCGAAGAACCGGTGACTGGCCTGCCAGTCGCCTTCCACCAGCGCGTGCCTGACGAACAGCTCGCGCGCCGCCGCCGGGTCGATCCGCCCGTACGGGACCTTGCGGTCCGTCACCAGCGGCACCCCGTACAGGGTCACCTTCTCCAGCGCGACCGCCCCGCCCCCTTTCTTCTCCCAGTGCGGCTCGCTGTAGCTGTGCCTGACCAGGTGCCGGGCCAGCGGCTCGACCCACTCGGGCTCGATGCGGGCCACGGTCCGCGCCCACAGCCGGGACGTCTCCACCAGCTCGGCGGCCACGATCCAGTCCGGCGCCTTCCTGGTCAGGGCGGAGCCGGGGAAGATGGCGAACCGCGCGTTGCGGGCACCGAGATACTCGGCCCGCGGGCGGCGGCCCGGCGTCCCGGCGGGTTCCGCGGCAGGGAGGCGGGCCGGTTCTGATTTCATCCCGATCTGCGAGAGGAGGCCAGCCAGCAGGGAGACGTGCAACCGGGTTCGTTCGGCTGAGGTCGAGGTGACGGTCACCCCGAGA
>JAICWX010000174.1 GCA_025934635.1 Streptosporangiaceae bacterium
GTTGCCGGCGATGCGGGAGAAGACGGCGCGGTCGAGTTCGCGGCCCTGCTGGTTGATGAACCGGAGCGTCATGGTGGTCGTGGTCCCGGCCGGGGCCGGGGTGACGTCCAGCGCGATGAAGCCGTAGTCGGCGTACCGGACCTGGGACCAGTCGACCGTCTCGTAGGTCACGCTGAAGTCCTTCTCGCTGACGTACGGGCCGGTTTTCTTCTTGGCGTTGCCGTGCCGACGGTGCCGCTGCCGTGGCCGGCCGCGAAGTTCCGGTCGGATTCGTGCGGGCCGGGCCCAGCCGTAGCGGGGCGTCCCGGCCGTGCCGACCGTCACGTAGGTGGTTCCGTCGGTGGCCGGGTGGATCTCGGCGGGCGACAGGGCCACGGCCTGCTTGCTGGACTTTGCGCTGTTGGTGGCCGGGTCGTAGACGAGCGGGTTGGTCCGCTCGTCTACGTGGTTGTGACCCTGCACGGTGCCCGTCGCAGGACGCTGGTTCCGGGATGACGGCATGCCCGGAACATATGATCTTGTCCTCACCAGGCGAGATTTCCCTGGTGAACGGCCGATGTCGCTGGATGAACCTTGACTCAGGAGGGGCCATGAACGAAGCCGTGCGGAGCTACATCGATGCCGTCGACCCGGCCTACCGTCCGCTGTTCGACCAGGTCCACGAGCTGATCATGGCGGCGCACCCCGACGCCGACCTGGTGCTGTCCTACCAGATGCCGACGTACAAGGTGGGCAAGCGCCGGCTCTACGTCGGCGTCTGGCAGCACGGGATCTCGCTCTACGGCTGGCCGCAGGACCGCGACGGCGGCTTCACCGGGCGCCATCCCGAGCTGCGCAGCGGCAAGGCCACGATCAGGCTGCGGCCACAGGACGCGGCTGCCCTCGCCGACGGCGAACTGCTCGCCCTGGTCACGGCGGCGCTGGACGAGCCGGTCTTAGGATCGGGCTATGGGACGCTGGGAGCCGGACGCGCGCGGACGGCTGGAGCGGGCGGCGCTGGAGCTCTTCGTCGAGCGCGGCTTCGAGCAGGCGACGGTGACCGAGATCGCCCGGCGGGCCGGGCTGGCCCAGCGGACGTTCTTCCGGCACTTCGCCGACAAGCGCGAGGTCCTGTTCGCGGGCGCCCGCACGCAACAGGAGTACCTGGTCAGCGCGGTCGCGCGGGCCCCGGACGCGGCCGCGCCGATCGACGCGGTCGACGCGGCCCTCGAGGCCGCGGCGGCCGAACTGCAGGAACGCGGCGAGTACGCCCGGCAGCGCCAGGCCGTCATCGCCGCGAACCCGGAACTGCAGGAACGCGAGCTGATCAAGCTGGCCGCGCTGGCCGCGGCGATCGCCGGCGCACTGCGCGGGCGCGGCGTCACCGACCCGGCCGCGAGCCTGGCGGCCGAAGCCGGGATCGCCGTCTACAAGATCTCGTTCGAGCGCTGGGTCAGCGAGCCGGGACCGACGGACCTGCCGGAACTGATCCGGGAGTCGTTCGGCGAGCTCCGGGAGGTCACCGCCGGCACCGCATGACCAAGGAACGGCGGCGCCACGGGGCCGTTCCATGATCGTGTGTAGTTAGGCCCCGCCGGCGGTACCCAACTACACGTGATCATGGAGGGGGCGGGGGCTTGACTGGTACGGGGCAGCGGCCTGACCGGGCGACGGCGGCGTGACGCGAGACTAGCCTGGCTGGTGTGGCGACGTGGGATGAGATCAGGCAGGCGCTGGCCGGGCTGCTCGCGGAGCGGCCGGGCATCTTGATGTCCTCACCGGATCTCGGCGGCGGCGACGCCGGCGGGCCGCCGTACCAGGTTGGCCTGGCCCCCTGGGCCGAGGATGCGGCGGGCGAACTCTGGCGGCGGTTCGGCGAGCAGGTGGACCTGCGGGTCGGGGCGCTGCCGTACCCGCCGGGACACCAGGCCGCCGAGGGCGTGCCGCCGCCAGCCGGGCGGCCCGAGCGGGCAGCGCTGCTCGAACCCGGCCAGGCCGAGGCCGAGCTGGACGGGCCGGCTGTGGTCCGCTCCGGGCACACCCTGGATCACGGGTTGCTGGTCCGGGATCGGTCCGGCGCCGGGCTGGCTATCGCGACCAACGGACGCCTCACGGCCAGCGTCGTCGACCCGGCCACGGGCGACGAGGTGGGCGGGTTCGTCGGCTTTCAGACGCTGCCTGGCATCGTGTTCCGGGTGCCGCCGGGCGGAACCGAGCGGATCCCGCTGCTCATCGGCACGGCCAGTACGAAAGAGCGGCTCGGCTACCTGGTGCCGCCGGGCGACTGGGGCGTCGAGGCCACGCTCAGCCTCCTGGCGGACGCGGACGCCCCGGGGGGCCGGGAGCAGGTCCAGCGGCGGACGCCGGTGCTACCGCTCACGATCACCGCCTGACCCGCGGCACTGTGCCCGGCGGCCTGCGGAGGCCCGGCGGCCGCGGGGGGCCGACGGCCTGCGGGGCCGGCGGCCTGCGGGTATTCACCGGGCTACGGGCTACGGTCTTGCGCTGCCCTGTTTGGTTGCCCTAGAGTAACCGTTGCTCATGAGTAACCAATCAGCGGACGCGGTGTTCGACGCGCTGGGCGAGCCGGTGCGGCGGCGGATCCTGGAATTGCTGCGCGAGGGGCCGACGCCGGTCGGCCGGCTGGCCGACCGGCTGCCGGTGGGCCGGCCCGCGGTCAGCAAGCACCTGCGGGTGCTGAGCGACGCGGGGCTGATCGAGCACCGCAGCGCCGGCACCAGGAACCTGTACGCGCTGGTCCCGGACGGGATGGCGGCCGCGCAGCAGTGGCTGGTCCGGACCTGGGACACCGCCCTGGCCGCCTACGCCGCCGAGGTGAAGAGGAGATACCAGTGACTGCCGTGCCGCCGATCCGCCGGGAAATCCTGGTCGAGGCCGACCCGGCCGTCGCGTTCGAGGTGTTCACGGCCGGCCTGGGCCGGTGGTGGCCGCTCGGCGAGCACAGCGTGCACGGCGTGCGCGGCCGGGACGCCACGGTGTCGTTCGAGGACCTGTCCACGGACGCCCGGATCGTGGAGCGCGCGGCTGGGCCGGACGGGGCGGGGCAGCAGGGGGCGGGGCCGGAGGGGGCGGGCGGCGAGGCGACCGTGTGGGGCACCGTGACTCGCTGGGATCCGCCGGAGGCGGTGGCGTTCAGCTGGCATCCGGGGTACTCCGCCGACCGGGCCAGCCGGGTCGAGGTCACCTTCGCCGCCGCGGGTTCCGGGCAGACGCTGGTCACGCTGACGCATACCGGCTGGGAGGCCTTCGCCGACCCGGCGGCGGCGCGGGCCGAGTACGACCAGGGCTGGCCGTTCGTGCTGGAGCGGTACGCCGGGCAGGTCGCAGGCGGGCAGGATCAGCACGCCGGGCAGGAGCAGCACGCCGGGCAGGATCAGCACACCTGGGTGGCGCTGATGCACCGGCCGGGACCGGCGGCGCCGCGGAGCGGGTCGCTGACCGAGGACCCGCGGTTCGGCGAGCACGTCGCGTTCCTGAACCGGATGCGCGAGGCGGGCTACCTCGTCCTGGCGGGCCCGCTCACCGACGTCGACGGGGAGGGCCGTGGCTGGTGATGATGCAGGGGGCGTGACAGGTGCCCCGTTTGGTGGGAAGTTCTTGAATTCAGGGGCGGGAGGCGGGGGGTTCCGCATACCCGTGCTGGTAGGCGTAGCGCATGGCCTGGCCGCGGTCGCGGGAGCCGGTCTTGGCGAAGATCCGGTTGACGTGGGTCTTGACGGTGGCCTCGCTGACGAACAGGGCCCGCGCGATCTCCCGGTTGGACTTGCCGCCCGCGATCAGGCGGAGCACTTCGGACTCGCGCGGGGTGAGGTCGTTGTCGTCCGGGGCGGCAGTCTGGGCGGGGGCGCGGACGGCGGCGGACAGCAGGCGCTGCTGCACCTCGGGATCGAGCACCGCCTGGCCGGCCGCGGCGGCCAGCACGGCCCGGCCGATCTCGGCCCGGGTGGCGTCCTTGGTCAGGTAGCCGAGCGCGCCGGCCCGCAGCGCGCCGATGATCGACTCGTCGTCGGAGTACGTGGTCAGCACGACCACCTGGGTGCGCGGATGGCTGGCGCGGACGCGCCGGGTCGCCTCCACCCCGTCGCAGCCCGGCATGTTCAGGTCCATGAGCACGACCTGCGGGTCCTTGGCGGCGACGGCCTCGACCGCGGCTTCGCCGTCTTCGGCCTCGCCGATCACGGCGATGCCGGGCACGGTGCCGAGCAGCAGCACCAGGCCCTCGCGGACGGCGGACTGGTCGTCGGCGACGACGACGGTCACCGGGTTCTCGGTCATGCTGGAATTGTGAGGTCGGTCCGCCAGGTGCCGTCGGCCGGCCCCGTCTCGAGGGTGCCGCCGGCCAGCGCGGCGCGCTCCTTGAGGCCGGTCAGGCCGGCGCCGGCGCCGGTGCGGGCCAGCGGGCCGAGCGGGCCGGCCGGGGGCAGCGGGTTGACGACGCTGACCGCGACCTGGGCGCGCTCGAAGCGCAGGGTCAGGTTCACCGGCAGGCCGGGCGCGTGCTTGCGCGCGTTGGTCAGCCCCTCCTGGGCGGTCCGGTAGGCGACCTGGACGGCCTGCGCGGACAGCGGCCGCGGCTCACCGGTGATGGCCAGGTTGATGACCGCGTCGCCGGCCGCCTGGAACTGGGCGGCCAGCGAGGCCAGCTGGTCGGGCAGCGGGGCCGCGTCGTCGCGCAGGGCGAGGATGGCCCGGCGGGCCTGGGCCAGCCCCTCCCGGGTCAGCGTCCCGGCCCGGTCGATGCACTCGATCGCCTTGGTCAGCTCGGGGTTGTCCGTGGGGAGGGTGTCCGCGGCGAGCAGGCCTTCGGCGGCTTGCAGGTTGACCGAGACGGCGGCCAGCGAGTGGGCCAGCACGTCGTGGATGTCGCGGGCGATCCGGGCCCGTTCGGCCAGCGCGGCCGCCTGGGTTTCCGCTTCCCGGGCGCGCCGGGTCTCGGCCAGGGTGCGCTCGGCTTGTTCGGCCCGGACCAGGTACTCGCGGCGGGTCATGGCCACGCTCCACAGGCCGGCGATGGCGAACGGGAAGCCCAGCACCACCCCGGTCGGCTGGTTGGCGAGCAGCGCCGTGAGCACGAGCGCGGAGATGCCCTCGGCCATGATGCCCACCGAGGCCCCGGTGCTGAGGCGCACGCCGGAGCTGAAGGCGGCCGCGCAGACGACGGCGATAGCCGGGCTGCTCGGCGTCAGGCCGGCCAGCACGCCGCCCGCCCCGGCCATCACGATCAGGCTGCCGAGGCTGAGCCCGCGCCGCTGCCCGGTGGTCCCGGACACCAGCCAGGCGATCCACCCCGCGCTGGACAGGGCGAGCGTGACCGCGATGAGGACGCCGCGCGAGCCGGGGGTGCCCGGACCCGGGTCGGCCAGCGAGACGCTGACGATGACGGCGATCAGGCCGAAGGCGCGGACGGCGTCGACCATCCGGGCCACGCTGACGACGCGGTGCCCGGTGACCGGGTCCCAGCGCGTCGCGAATCCCAACATGTCTATCAACGTAACTCTTCGTGGCGCTTGGGCGCCGGGCCGGGCGGGTTGACCTCGGGTGGATACCGGGTGGACACCGCTGGCGTCCACCTGGGTCCCGGCCGGTTCCACCCCTGGTCAAGCCGTGGGCCGACGCGGTTCCAACCGGCTCGTTCCTAGCGTGGTGGACATCAGCACAACGCCTATCAAGCCTCATCAAGGAGATCGAAATGGACGCCAGCGTCTGGATCCTCAACCTCGTTATCCTGGCCGTCGTCCTGTTCAGCGACCTCGGCACGCGCAAGGTCGGCCGGATGCGGCTGCTGCGCCCGTTCATCACCGCGGTGGTGGTGGTGCCGTTCTTCATCAAGGGCGCCGCGACCGCGGGCAACGGCCTGGCCCTGGAGATCGGCGGGGCCGCGGCCGGAATCGCCCTCGGGATTCTCGCCGCCGCGCTGATCCGGGTGCGCTACGACGCGCCGTCCGGCCAGGTGAAGTCGCACGCGGGCCTGCCGTACGCGCTGGTCTGGGTCGTCGTGGTGGCCGGGCGGCTGTACTTCGCTTATGGCGCGGACCACGTGTTCGGCCGTCAGCTGGGCAGCTGGCTGGTCACGACCCAGATCACCGTGGGTGCCCTGACCGACAGCCTCATCTTCCTGTCCATCGCCATGCTGCTGGCCCGCACCGCGATCCTCGCGGCCAAGGCCAGGACGGCCACCGCCCGGGGGCGCCAGGCCGGGATCGCGGCCGGGAGCACGGTCGGCGCTCGATGATCTTCGGGACGGGGGCGTGCCCCGCGAGTCCGGTTGGGACTCGCGGGGCACTTCTTTGCGCTGTGGCCTCGGTGGCTAGCCTTGGTGGAATGGCACCGCTGAAGTTCGGACTGGTCGGGACCGGTCACTGGGCCCAGATCGCGCACGCGCCCGCGCTGGCCTCGACCGAGGGCATCGCGCTGACCGCGGTGTGGGGACGGGATCCGCGGGCCGCTTCTGAGCTGGCCTCGGCCTACGGTGCCACGCCCTACTCGGCTGGGCCGGCGGGGTCGGCGGGCTCGACGGCCGGGGATATCGCCGCGTTCCTGGAGGCGGTGGACGGCGTCGCCTTCTCGGTGCCGCCGGACGTGCAGGCGCCGATCGCGGTGACCGCGGCCCGGGCCGGCAAGCACCTGATGCTGGAGAAGCCGCTGGCTATTGCCCCGGCCGCGGCGGACGAGGTGGTCGCGGCGGTGGCCGAGAGCGGCGTGGCGTCGGTGGTCTTCTTCACCTTCAGGTTCCGCACCGATATCCGGGCCTGGCTGGCGGAGGTGACCGCGCAGGGCGGCTGGATGGGCGGGCTGACCGGGTGGTTCGGTGATTCGCTGACGGAATCCAGCCCGTTCAACACGCCGTGGCGGCGCGACAAGGGGGCGCTGTGGGACATCGCGCCGCACGCGGTCTCGCTGCTGTGGGCCGCCCTCGGCCCGGTCACCGCGGTGACCGCCGACGCGGGCCCGGCCGACGTCTGCCACCTGGTCCTGCACCACGAGGGCGGGACGAGCAGCGCGATCACGGTATCGCAGAACGGGGGGGCCGCCTCGGGCTTCGAGACGTACCTGTGGGGGCCGTCGGGCCGGTCGGTGGTGCCGGTCGGGTCGGGCGATCCGATCCCGCCGCTGCGGGTCGCGCTGGGGGAACTGGCGGGCAATATTCGTTCGGGGCAGGTGGCGCATCCGTGTGACGCGAGCTTCGGCCGGGATGTCGGTCGCGTCATCTCCGAGGCGCAGCGGCAGCTGGATGCGCGAAGATCGGTTTTGTAGCATCCGTCGTGCTACGGTGGCGCGATGGGTGATACCCCAGCTCCGGCGGACAAGCGGGACCCGCTGCCGGCGGGCACGGGGCGGCGGGCGAGCGCGGATGCGGGCGCCGCGAGGCCCGCGTCGCACGCCGAGGCCGTGCGGTCGCCGGCCCGGCACCGGATCGGGATCAGGGAACTGCGCCAGCAGGCCAGCGTCTACGTCGATCTCGCCGAGAAGGGCTACACGGTGGACATCACCAACCGGGGACGGCTGGTCGCCCAGCTCATCCCGGTCCGGGAACCGGATAGCCCGCTGGAGCGCCTGATCGCGGCCGGGATCGTCGAGCCGGCCGAGGAGCCGGGGGGCGTCGGTGACCTCTCGCCCTACCCGTCTTCGGGGGCGCCGGGAGGTCCGGGCCACGGGGGCCCGCGGTGATCTACCTCGACTCGTCGGCGCTGGTCAAGCTGGCCATGAGTGAGCCGGAATCGGCGGCGCTGGCGTCGTGGCTGGCCGAGCGTTCTGACCAGCCGCTGGTGTCGAGTGCGGTGCACCGGGCGGAGGTGCCGCGGGCTGTCTGGCAGGCCGAGCCGGGGGCGCTGCCGCGTAGTTACAAGGTGATCAAGCGGATCGCCAAGGTGGCGCTGAGCGCGGCCGTGCTCGACGACTCGGCGACGTTGCCGCCGCAATCGCTGACGGCGGCGCAGGCTATCCACCTGGCGTCGGCGCTGGCGGTGAAGCGGGACCTGACCGCGTTCGTGGCCTACGACGAGTCGCTGCTGGCGGCGGCCAGGGATGCCGGGCTGCCGGTCGCCTCACCCGGCGTTTCGTAGTATCCGAGAGCCCGAATCCACCCCGGTTAGCAGGCACTCGGCGGCCGGGTTACGAGTCACAGGCATCACACGGGAGCTCCGGGGCCTCACGGGTGAGGGGGCACGCCCTCGTGGCCGCAAATAACGCGGTGACTGCGAGTAGGACTGTTGTGACGCCAGGCTTAGGTGGGTTAGAAGGAGGCGGGTTCGGTGTAGGAGCCCCATTCGGTGCGGAGGGCGTCGCAGATCTCGCCGAGGGTGGCTTCGGCGCGGGCGGCGTCGAGCATCGGGGGGACCAGGTTCGCCTCGTCGGTGCGGGCGGCGGCGACCAGGGCGGCCAGCGCGGCGTCGACCGCCTGCTGGTCGCGGGCGGCGCGGCGGGCGGTGAGGACCTTGACCTGCTCGCGCTCGACCTCGGGGCTGATCCGGAGGATCTCCAGCGGCTCGGCCACCGTGCCGGTGTGGCAGTTGACGCCGACGATCTTCTTCTCGCCCTTTTCCAGCTGCTGCTGGTAGGTGAACGAGGCTTCGGCGATCTCGCCGTTGAACCAGCCGTTCTCGATGCCGGCCAGGATCCCGTCGGTCATCGAGCCGTCCGGGCTCATGTCGCGGATCCGGGCGAAGATCGCCTCGGCTTCGGCCTCGATCCGGTCGGTCAGCGCCTCGATGTACCAGGATCCGCCGAGCGGGTCGGAGACGTTGGCCACGCCGGTCTCCTCCATGATGACCTGCTGCGTGCGCAGGGCGGTCTCGGCCGCGGCCGGCCCGGGCAGGGCGAGCACCTCGTCCAGCGCGTTGGTGTGCAGGGAGTTGGTCCCGCCGAGGACGGCGGCCAGCGCCTCCACCGCGGTGCGGACGATGTTGTTGTCCGGCTGCGGGGCCGTCAGCGAGACGCCCGCGGTCTGGGTGTGGAAGCGCAGCCACTGGGCCCGGTCGGTCTTCGCGCCGTAGACGTCGCGCAGCCACCGGGCCCAGATCCGCCGGGCGGCGCGGAACTTGGCGATCTCCTCGAAGAAGTCGATGTGCGCGTCGAAGAAGAAGGACAGGCCGGGCGCGAAGGCGTCCACGTCCAGGCCGCGGGACAGGCCGAGCTCCACGTAGCCGAACCCGTCGGCCAGCGTGAACGCCAGCTCCTGGGCGGCCGTGGAGCCGGCCTCCCTGATGTGGTAGCCCGACACGGACAGCGGCTTGTACCGGGGGATGTTCTCGCCGCAGTACTGCATCAGGTCGCCGATGAGGCGCAGGTGCGGCTTCGGCTCGAACAGCCACTCCTTCTGCGCGATGTACTCCTTGAAGATGTCGGTCTGCAGGGTGCCGTCCAGCGCGGCCAGGTCCGCGCCCTGGCGCTCGGCGGCCACCAGGTACATGCAGAAGACCGGCACGGCCGGGCCGCTGATCGTCATCGAGGTGGTGGTGGCGGCCAGGTCGATGCCGTCGAACAGCACGTCCATGTCGGCGGCCGAGTCGATGGCCACGCCGCAGTGCCCGACCTCGCCCAGCGAGCGCGGCTCATCGGAGTCGCGGCCCATCAGGGTCGGCATGTCGAAGGCCACGGACAGGCCCGCGCCGCCCGCCGCCAGCAGCATCTTGTACCGCTCGTTGGTCTGCTGCGCGTTGCCGAACCCGGAGAACTGGCGGATCGTCCACGGCTTGCCGCGGTACCCGGTGGCGTGGATGCCCCGGGTAAACGGGAACTCCCCCGGCCAGCCGATGCGCTCGGGGGCCGGCTCGCCGTCCGGCGGCCCGTACACCGGATCGACCTCGAGCCCGGACAGGGTGGTGAAGTCCGCTTCGCGTTTGGCCGCCGCGTCGTACCGGCGCTGCCAGCGCTCCCGTCCGTCGTCCATCAGAGTGCCTCCCGCAAGTAGTAGGACGTCCTACTACTTTTTCAGTGTATCCCGCGCGGGGAGCGCCTGATCCTGGCGGCACCAATCGGGGGCCTTTCGGAAAAAAAAGAAATTTCTGTGCAACCGATGAGCGCTCTGCGTCGTCTGTTAAGAGCGCGAGGCCGGAACGGTCTCGCGCACAGCGGGGCCCGGACGTCACGGGGGCGCGCCCGGGCCAGGTACTTAAGGGGCCCCACAGGAACCGGCCAGCCAGGGCGGTGCAGCTGTCGGCAACGAGCAGGTTCCGGTGCGTGACCTGGCCGGACGGGGATGTGGTAGAAGTTGCCGTATCACACGGGTGTTCTCGAGGACGCCCCGACCGGCCCGCGCATGATCTTCATGCCGGACCGGCCCGCGGGGCGCCAGGAACGGGGGGCGGCCCAGGGACGCGGGGCGGCCCCGGCACTGGGGGCGGCCCCGGGACTGGAGACGGCGCTGTTCCCACCGGCCGGGAACTTCATCGAGGGAGATCCGGTGGGCGGCGTAAGCGAGGTCGACGCGGACGCGGCCGAGGAGCTGTTCAAGGGCGTCTACCCCAAGCTGGCCGGCTGGGTCCGGCGGCTGGTGGACGACGACGACACCGCGCACGAGATCGCGTCCGAGGCGTTCGTCCGGCTGCTGGCCCGGTGGACCAGGGTGGAGAGCCCGCAGAGCTACCTGTACATGATCGCGACCAACCTGATCCGCGACCACTGGCGCAAGGCCGAACGGGAGCGGCGGGCGATCCGCAGCGTCACCGCGGGCGCCGCGGCCGACCCGGTGGCCTACCCGGTGCAGGATGTTGACGTGCGCAACCTCATCGCCTCGCTGCCGCCGCGGCTGCGGGACCCGTTCCTGCTGCATTACTACGGGGGGTTCGGGATCCGCGAGGTCGCGACGCTGCTGCACCGGCCGGAGGGCACCATCAAGGCCGACCTGTTCGCCGCGCGGGCCAAGCTGAAGACGGCGCTGGGGGAACGCAATGGCTGACCGCCACGATCCCCGGGACAACCTCGACGACTGGCTGAGCGGGCGGATCGAGCCGCTGCCGCCGCCGCCGGGCACGTTCGACCTGATCAAGCGCCGGGCGCGGCGGCGCAAGTACCGCCGGCTGGCGATCACGGCGACGTCGGCGGCGGTGCTGGTGGCCGCGGCGGTGACCGTCCCGCAGGTGGTCAGCCTGCCGATGCTGAGCCCGAGCCCGACGCAGAGCCCGGCCGCCGCCGGGAGCCCATCCACCGGCTCGGCGGCCCTCCGGACGGCCGGCCCGCCGTCCTCCGAGGCGAGCTCGGCGCAGACGATCCCGCCGTCAGTCTCACACCCGGTGCCGCCTGACTTCCGGCCCACCTCGGTCACCTTCGTCAGCGCCCGTACCGGGTGGGTGATCGGCCAGGCCGGCACGCCCGGCCACTGCGCCACGCAGTACTGCACCTCGGTGGCTCGCACCGGGGACGCCGGGAGGACCTGGTCCGGCGTCCCCGCCCCGCTGACCGGCGGGCCGGACGGGGCGACCGGGGTGAGCCAGCTCAGGTTCCTCAACCTGAGCAACGGATGGGCGTTCGGGCCCGGCTTGTTCGTCACCCATACCGGCGGTAAGACCTGGACGCCGGTCAACACGGGCGGACTGCGGGTGACGGACCTGGAAACGGTGGGCAGCCGGGTGTTCGCGCTGTGGGCGTCGTGCACCGGGACCGGGGTCGCCTACGCCGGCCACTGCACCGCCTTCACCCTCTACTCCGCCGCGGCCGCCGGCGGCCGCTGGACGCCGGTGGGCGCCGCCACCACCGGGCTGGCCGGCGGCCCGGCGGGCGCGATCGCCGCACTGGCGCTCACCGGCAGCCGCGGCTACCTGCTCGGGCCGGACGGGGCGCTGTACGCCGGGCCGGTCGACGGCAGCGCGGCCTGGCGGAAGGTGGGCTCGCGGCCGCCCGCCTGCGCCGCCGGGTCCCAGCCAGGACCGGTCCAGCCGGGATCGCTGTTCGCCGCGGTCGGCGCATCCAGCGAGCTGGTGCTGGCCTGCCTGAGCCCGGCCGGCAACAGCACCACGGCCGCGCCGTCCGAGCAGAAGCTGATCTTCTCCTCGCCGGACGGCGGGGTCAGCTGGCAGCGGATGGGGCGGGCGCCGGACGCGGGGGTCGCCTCCTCGCTGGCGGCCAGCCCGTCGCAGAGCCTGGTGCTGGCCACCGGCCGGGGCATCGAGCTGCTGCCGCGGGGCGGGACCGGCTGGCGGCTGGCCACGCTGGCCGCCGGGCTCCCGGACGGGGGGTTCAGCTACGTGGGGATGACCACCGACGAGCAGGGCATCGCGCTGCCCGCCGATCCGTCCGCCGGGACCGTCTGGTTCACCTATGACGGCGGCCAGACCTGGAAGCCGTCGCCGGTCGCGAACTCCTAGGAGCCCGGGCTCCTGGGGAGTGCAGGGCTCCCGGGGGTCCGGGCGCCTAGGTCTGCGGGGCCAGACGCCGCCGCCCTAGGCTTCGTCGGAAACGAAGTCCCCGGCCGCGATGCGCAGCTCGCGGAACAGGTCGAAGATCTCCTTGAGCTGGCCGGGCCCGAAGCCGCCGAGGCCGAACTCGGCCGCCATCAGGTCCCCGGTTGCCCGTTCCACCAGGTCCCGGCCCGCCGGGGTGATCTCGGCCAGGCGGCCGCGGCCGTCGGCCGGGTTCGGCCGCCGGATCACCAGCTGCTGCCCTTCCAGCCGGCTGATGATATTGGTCACGCTGGTGGGATGCACCATCAGCCGCTCGCCGATCAGCCCGAGCGGCAGCGAGCCGGTGCGGCTGAAGGTCAGCAGCACCAGCGCCTCGTACCGGGCGAACGTCAGCTCGTACGGCCGCAGCAGCGCGTCGAGCTCGGCCAGCAGGATCTGCTGCGCGCGCATGATCGAGGTGACCGCGGCCATCGACGGCGAGGGACCGAACCGCCGGGCCCAGATCTGCGCCGCCCGGTCGATCGGGTCAAACGGCAACTCCAGTGGCTTACCCACAGGGACAACCGTATGCCCTGCTCAGCTGTCCGGCCGGCCGGACACCCAGCTGTCAGCAGAGAGCAGTTCGTCGGCGGCCCCGAACGGGTCCAGCGTGCCGTCGGCGACCTGGCTGGCCAGCTCGTCGAGCCGGCTGGCGGCCAGCCGGCCGCGGAGCGCGGCGAAGGCCAGCGCGGTGAGTTCTTCCTTCGCCCGGGCCTGGCGGCGGCGCTTCAGCTCCCCGGTCGAATTGAGCCAGGACCAGTGCTGGTCCAGCCGCTCGGTCAGCTCGCCGATGCCCTCGGCCCTGGTCGCGGTGGTGCTGACGATGGGCGGTTTCCAGTCGCCGTCGGCCCGGTCGGCCAGCGCGACCATGGTGCGCAGGTCCCTGACCACCTGCTGGGCGTCCGGCTTGTCGGCCTTGTTCACCACGAACAGGTCGGCGACCTCCAGGATCCCGGCCTTGGCGGCCTGCACCGCGTCGCCCATCCCCGGCGCGAGCAGCACCACCACCGAGTCCGCGAGCGAGGCGACGGCCACCTCGGCCTGCCCCACGCCGACCGTCTCGATGATGATCAGCCCGAACCCGGCCGCGTCGAGCACCCGGACGGCCTGCGGCGTCGCGGCGGCCAGGCCGCCGAGGTGGCCCCGGGTGGCCATCGACCGGATGTAGACGCCCTCGTCGGTGGCGTGCTCCTGCATCCGGATCCGGTCGCCGAGCAGCGCGCCGCCGGTGAACGGCGAGCTCGGGTCGACGGCGAGCACCGCGACCCGGTGGCCGGCCGCGCGGAACGCGGTCAGCAGGGCGCCGGTCACGGTGGACTTGCCGGCGCCGGGCGCGCCGGTCAGGCCGATGACCCGCGCCCCGCCGGTCTGGGGCAGAAGATCTTTAATGACCGAACGGATCCGCGGCGACTCATCCTCAACCAGCGACAGCAACCGGGCCAGGGCGCGGACATCCCCATCCCTGGCCTTGTCGAGCTCCGCGTTGTCCGGCACGAGCCGGGGCTAGCCGGGGACCCGGAACAGCAGCGCCTCGCCCTGGCCGCCGCCGCCGCACAGGGCGGCCGCGCCGAGCCCGCCGCCGCGGCGGCCGAGCTCGAGGCACAGGTGCAGCGCGATCCGGGCGCCGGAGGCGCCGATCGGGTGGCCGATGGCGATCGCGCCGCCGTCGACGTTCACGATGTCCGGGTCGATGCCCAGCTCGCGCATCGACTGGAGGGCCACCACCGAGAACGCCTCGTTGATCTCGACCAGGTCCAGGGCGCCCACGTCCAGGCTGGCCTTGGCCAGCGCCTGCTTGATGGCGTTCGACGGCTGCGAGTGCAGCGAGTTATCCGGGCCGGCCACGTTGCCGTGCGAGCCGATCTCGGCGATGACGCGGAGGTTAGCCCGTTCGGCGAAATCTTTGGTCGTTACCACGACGGCGGCCGCACCGTCGGATATCTGGGACGCGGTGCCGGCCGTGATCGTGCCGTCCTTGCCGAAGGCCGGCCTGAGCTTGGCCAGGGCCTCGAGGGTGGTGCCGGGGCGGATGCCCTCGTCCTCGGTCACCGTGATGGTCTCGCCGCCCCGCTGGGGGATCGGCACCGCGGCGATCTCGGCCGCGAACACGCCGTTCTTGGCGGCGGCCGCGGCGAGCTGGTGGGACCGGACAGCGAACTCATCCTGCTGCTCGCGGGTGATGCCGAGCTCGCGCCCGCTGCGTTCGGTGGATTCGCCCATGGAGAGGTGGTCGAAGGCGTCGGTCAGGCCGTCCAGCGCCATCGAGTCCTCCACGGTGACCGGGCCGTACTTGTAGCCGGACCGGGAGTTCACCAGCAGGTGCGGCGCGCGGGTCATGGACTCCATCCCGCCGGCCACGATGACGTCGTACTCCCCCAGCCGGATCAGCTGCGACGCGACGGCGATGGCGTCCAGGCCGGACAGGCACACTTTGTTCACCGTCAGCGCTGGAACACTCATGCTGATGCCCGCGGCCACGGCGGCCTGCCGGGCGGTGATCTGCCCGGCGCCCGCCTGCAGTACCTGGCCCATGATCACGTACTGCACCTGGCCGGGGGACACCGTGGCCCGGTCGAGGGCCGCCGCGATGGCGACGCCGCCCAGGTCGCTGGCAGACTGGCTGGCGAGGGACCCGAGCAGGCGGCCGACCGGTGTCCGCGCGCCGCCGACGATGACCGGCTGACGTGAATCGTTCATGTCATTCACGATACCTAGTGGTGTCCGGAAGGAAATAAGGTGCTACCTCTGCTGACCCGCATCGATCACGTCGGCATCGCCTGCCGGGACCTGGACCGGGCTGTCGGGCTGTACCAGGCCACGTTCGGCCTGGAGGTGGCGAGCCTGGAGGTCAACGAGGAGCAGGGCGTCCGCGAGGCGATGCTGGCGGTCGGCGGTTCGCCGGCGTCCGGTTCGCCGGCGTCCGGTTCGCCGGCGTCCGGTTCGCCGGCTTCCGGGGAGCGGCCTGGGTACGTCCAGCTGCTCGAGCCGCTGTCGCCTGACACCCCCGTGGGCAAGTTCATCGCCCGCCGGGGCGAGGGGATCCATCACGTCGGCTACGGCGTCGCCGACATCGGCGCGACGCTCGCCACGATCGGCGGCACCGGCATCCGGCTGATCGACGAAAGGCCCAGGCACGGGTCCATGGGAGCGTCCATCGCGTTCCTCCACCCCGGGGATCTTGGGGGGGTGTTGACGGAACTCGTACAGTTCGTCAGCCCAGCGTAATTCCCCCATGGGGTTGACAAAGGGATTTAACCGGACGCATAGGATAGAGAACTCTGAAGGACCCGCCAAACCACCCAAGTAAGAGTAGTCTGCCTGTCACCGGGCGAGAGTCGTACCCGCCATGGCTGACACCCGCCGTAAATATTTCTGCCGCCTTCACGTCTAGCCAGGATTAGGCCACATGCAATCGGACATTGACGCCCAGCTGACCAACTTCTTCGAGGACGCCCCGCCGCGCGAGTTCGCCACGGTCATGAGGGGTTACGACCGCCATCAGGTGGACGAGCACATCAGGCAGATCGAGACCGAAGCTCGGACGCACCGCGATCAGGCCCAGGCCATGCGGCGGGAGCTGACCGAGGCTCACCGGCAGATCCAGGAGCAGGAGCGTCCCACCTACTCCGGTCTCGGCGCTCGTATTGAACAGTTGCTCCGGCTGGCCGAGGAACAGGCTACTGAGCTGGTCCAGGCGGCTAGGTCGGAAGCCAATGAGATCAAGGCGGCAGCCAAGGTCGACGCGGCGGAGTTCCGGGCGGCGGCTGAGAACGAGGCATCCGAGCTGCGCGCGAACGCCAAGCGCGAGACCGATGACCAGCGGGGTGCGGCCGAGCGCGAGGCGGACTCGATCCGGACCACCGCCCGCCGCGAGGCGGACGAGCTGACCTCGACCACCGAGCGTGAGGTGGCCAAGCTCCGCGCCACCGCCGACCACGAGGTCGCGGACAAGCGGGCCGGGGCCGAGCGCGACATTGCCAAGCTGCGGACCAGCACCGAGCGCGAAGTGGCCCAGCTGAAGGCGACGGCCAAGCGCGAGCGGGACGAGATCCTCACCACCTCCAAGCGCCAGGCTGATGAGATGCGCAGCCAGGCGCAGCGCATCCTGGAGGAAAGCGAGGCCCAGCGGGCCCAGGCCGAGGCCGAGTTCGAGATCCAGCTCGCGGCGCGCCGGGAAGAGTCCGAGCGCCAGGAGGCCGAGCGGCTGTCCGCCGCCCAGTCCGCCACCCAGAAGCTGGTCTCCGAGGCCGAGCAGCGGGCGTCGACCGCCGAGCAGCGGGCGGCCAAGGCCTCCGCGCAGGCCGACCAGACCCGGCGCGACGCCGACTCGCACGCCCGGCAGCTGGTGTCGAACGCGAAGAAGAACGCCGACCAGATCGTGTCGCAGGCCAAGTCGCAGGCTGAGCAGCTGCTGGCCGAGACCAAGGCCGACGCCGAGCGCCGCCGGGCGGCCGCCCAGCGCGAGGTCGACGAGCTGACCCGGCAGAAGGACAGCATCGCCACCCACCTGGCGCAGGTGCGTCAGCTGCTTGGCGGCCAGATGCCCGGTGGCCTGGGCGAGGCCGCGATGGCAGCCGCGGCCCCGCCGCCGGCCCCCAAGCCGGCCATCGCCGCCGAGCCGACCGCGCCGCGCAACGGCAACGGCGGTTCCGCTCCTACCCAGGTGCAGCCGGCCCAGGCGGCGGCCGCCGCCCACCAGGCCACCCAGGTCGGGCCCGTGCAGCCCCAGGCGCAGCAGCGGCCCGCTAACGGCGCCTCGGCGCAGGCTCCGGCGCCGGCTTCGGCTGGTGCCAAGCAGTCGGCCAACGGCAAGGACGGCGACGACGAGGACTGGTGGACTGAGTAACCTCGCGTTACGGCGTTTCGAGGGCGCGCCGTCGGCTGGGCCGGCGGCGCGCCTTCGTCATGTCTTCGCTGCTTGCGGCTGGTGATCGGCGCGTCTCGCGGCTCGTGATCGGCGCGGCTGGTGATCGGCGCGGCTCGCGGCTGGTGATCGGCGCCGCCCGAGGCTAGAGAGTGGCGCAGCTCGTGGCTGGTGAGCGACCTGAGGCAGCTGGTGCTGCTTGGGCTCGGCCCGGCTCCCGGCAACGACATTGATGCTCCATCGATGTCGCCCGAGCAGCATCGATGCTCCATCGATGTCGTTGACATCGGCACCTGGACGCGACGGCGGATGGTTGACTGGCCGGCGCCGGGGCTAGGTGACCGGGATGATGCTGGCCTCGACTAGGCGGCCGGAGTTGATCTCGAGCACACCGAGGGTGCCGTGGGGCTGACGCCTGCGGTCCGTCGGGGATCCCGGGTT
Source organism: Streptosporangiaceae bacterium (assembly GCA_025934635.1). The sequence continues at coordinate 17,683 of JAICWX010000174.1, forward strand.
GAAAATCCGCAGGCCGGGGGCGGACTCGTCCAGCGGGATGTGGGAATGGCCGAACACCACCAGGTCCGCGGCGGGGAACCGGCGGCGCATCCGGGTCAGCCGCCCGGCCGCGACCCCGCTGTCGTGCACCATCGCCACGCGGAGCCCGTCCAGGTCGAGTTCGGCGGTCGCGGCGGCGCCCCACTCGGCGACGCTGGGATCGTCGTTGTTCCCCGCTACGGCGGTCACCGGGGCGTACTCGGCGAGCTCGGTGAGGACCGCGGCGGTGCAGACGTCCCCCGCGTGCAGGATCAGGTCGGCCTGGCGCAGGTACCGGGCCACGGCGGGCGGGCACGCGCGCCACCGGCGCGGCGCATGAGTATCAGAGAGGACCACGACCCGCACGGCATTTATTCTCCCGCTTCAGTTCCCTGCCGTCAGGCGAGTTCCCTGCCGTCA
>JAICWX010000585.1 GCA_025934635.1 Streptosporangiaceae bacterium
GTGTTCTTCGACGAGATGGACTCGATCTTCCGCACCCGCGGCTCGGGGGTGTCCTCCGACGTGGAGAACACCATCGTGCCCCAGCTGCTGTCGGAGATCGACGGCGTGGAGGGCCTGGAGAACGTCATCGTCATCGGCGCCTCCAACCGCGAGGACATGATCGACCCGGCGATCCTGCGGCCCGGCCGGCTGGACGTCAAGATCAAGATCGAGCGGCCGGACGCCGAGGCGGCCAAGGACATCTTCTCCAAGTACGTGCTGAAGGAACTGCCGCTGCACCCCGAGGACGTGACGGAGAACGGCGGGTCGGCCCAGGCGTGCGTGGACGCGATGATCCAGCGCACGGTCGAGCGGATGTACACCGAATCCGAGGAGAACCGGTTCCTCGAGGTCACCTACGCCAACGGTGACAAGGAAGTGCTGTACTTCAAGGACTTCAACTCCGGCGCGATGATCGAGAACATCGTCGCCCGGGCCAAGAAGATGGCCATCAAGGCCTTCCTCGAGACCGGCCAGAAGGGCATGCGGGTCGCTCACCTGCTGGCCGCCTGCGTCGACGAGTTCAGCGAGAACGAGGACCTGCCGAACACCACCAACCCGGACGACTGGGCCCGCATCTCCGGCAAGAAGGGCGAGCGCATCGTCTACATCAGGACCCTGGTCTCCGGCAAGACCGGGACCGAGGCGGGACGGTCGATCGACACGGTGGCCAACACCGGGCAGTACCTCTGATGGCCGTGACGGCACTAGGCTGCGGTACATGAGCGTTCTTCGGGTGATGGGCACAGAGACTGAGTACGGAATCTCTGTGCCCGGCCAGCCCGGGGCGAACGCGATGGTGACCTCATCCCAGATCGTCAACGCGTACCAGGCGGCCACCGCCGCCCGGGCCCGGCGCGCCCGCTGGGACTTCGAGGAGGAGAACCCGCTGCGCGACGCGCGCGGCTTCGACCTGACCCGTGAGGCGGCGGACTCCTCCCAGCTCACCGACGAGGACCTGGGGCTGGCCAACGTCATCCTCACCAACGGCGGGCGGCTGTACGTCGACCATGCCCACCCGGAGTACTCGGCTCCCGAGTGCACGAACCCGCTGTCCGTGGTGATCTGGGACAAGGCCGGCGAGCGGGTCATGGCGGAGGCCGCGGCCAAGGCCGCGACCATCCCCGGCAGCGCGCCCATCCAGCTGTACAAGAACAACACGGACAACAAGGGCGTCTCCTACGGCTCGCACGAGAACTACCTGATGCGGCGCGGCACGCCGTTCGCCGACATCGTCCGGAACCTGGTCCCGTTCTTCGTCTCCCGCCAGGTGGTCTGCGGGGCGGGCCGGGTCGGCATCGGCGCCGACGGCCGCGGGTCGGGCTTCCAGATCAGCCAGCGGGCCGACTTCTTCGAGGTCGAGGTCGGCCTGGAGACCACCCTCAAGCGGCCGATCATCAACACCAGGGACGAGCCGCACGCCGACCCGGAGAAGTACCGGCGGCTGCACGTCATCATCGGTGACGCCAACCTGAGCGAGGTGTCCACCTACCTCAAGGTCGGCACGACCGCGCTGGTCCTGGCGATGATCGAGGACAAGTTCCTGAGCGCCGACCTGTCGGTCGAGGCCCCGGTGGCCGAGCTCCGGGCGATCTCGCACGACCCGACCTGCCGCCGCCTGGTCACGCTCAAGGACGGCCGGAAGATGACCGCCGTCCAGTTGCAGGCCGAGTATCTCGAGCTGGCCCGCAAGTACACCGAGGACAAGTACGGCAACGACGTCGACGACATCACCGCCGACGTGCTCGACCGGTGGGAGTCGGTGCTGAACCGGCTGGCCGAGGATCCGATGCTGCTGTCGAGGGAACTGGACTGGGTGGCCAAGCTCGAGCTGCTCGAGGGTTACCGGACCCGCGACGGCCTGGCCTGGGACAACCCGCGGCTGGAGCTCGTCGACCTGCAGTACGCCGACGTGCGCCCCGATCGCGGCCTGTACAACCGGCTCGCGGCCCGGGGCCGGATGGTGCGGCTCACCGACGACGCGACCGTGAACCGGGCCATCGAGAACCCGCCCGAGGACACCCGCGCCTACTTCCGCGGCCGCTGCCTGCGGCAGTACCCGGAGTCGGTGGCCGCCGCCTCGTGGGACTCGGTCATCTTCGACATCCCCGGCCGGGAGTCGCTGCAGCGCGTCCCCACCCTCGAGCCGCTGCGCGGCACCCGGGCGCACGTGGGCGACCTGCTCGACCGCTGCCGCAGCGCCGCCGAGCTGGTCTCCGCGCTGACTGGCCAGGACTAAGGGCCGCCGGCCACCAGCCGGCCCGCTGGCCGGGGGATCGCGAGTTCGTACCGATTTTCCCCTGGCGGGATTGGGCGGGACTCGGACGGGTGACGATAGCGTTGGGACTGACGGAGGTAGTCACATGGCAACGAAGGACACAGGCGGTCAGCGGCAGACCACGAGGCGCGCCGAAGAGACCGAAGAGACCGAAGCCGCGAGCACCGCGGAAGTCACGGAGCGACACGAAAAGCTCTCCGACGACGTCGACGCGATCCTCGACGAGATCGACGAGGTACTCGAGGAGAACGCCGAGGAGTTCGTCCGGTCCTACGTGCAAAAGGGCGGCCAGTAGCCGGACCGGCCTGCTGACCGGACCTGCTGGCCGGCCCCGCGGCCGGCTGGGCACCCGCCCGGTTCGCCGTGGGCGGACGCGCCGGCGCTTCTCGCGTTCGGGCGCGCTCAGCCGTGGCAGTAGGGTCAGTTGAGAACGTTCACTTCGACTACGGGAGGAGGTCCGCGTTGGGCTCGTATTTCGACGGCAGCCAATCCGGCCCGTTTACACCGAACCCGAGCGTGTCCGGCCGGGGACCGGGCGCGGCAGGCGGTTCCCCGGGATTCATGGGCCAGCAGACCTCCTCATTCACCGACTTCCTGGCCGCGCACTCGCCCGGCCTGCTGCCGGGCCGGGTCGCCCGCCACGGCGGCGACGCCGGGATCTCCCCGGCCGTCCGCGATCTCCCGCACGCCACCACGATCGTGGCCGCCGTCTGCGACGGGGGAGTGGTGCTGGCCGGTGACCGCCGCGCCACCCTCGGGAACATGATCGCCAAGCGGGACGTGGAGAAGGTCTTCCGCAGCGACGAGTACTCCGGCATGGGCTACGCGGGCACCGGCAGCCTGGGGATCGAGTTCGTCCGGCTGTTCCAGGTCGAGCTCGAGCACTACGAGAAGATGGAGGGCCGGTCGCTGTCCCTCGAGGGCAAGGCGAACCGGCTGGCCTCGATGGTCCGGGGGAACCTGGGCGCGGCCATGCAGGGCCTGGTCGTGGTGCCGCTGTTCGTCGGCTATGACGAGAGCGCCGGCACGGGCCGGA
>JAICWX010000126.1 GCA_025934635.1 Streptosporangiaceae bacterium
CTGCTCGAACGCCGCCCAGCTCGACGGCGCCGACGGCGCCCCGGCCGCGTCGAGCACCGCCTTGTTCTCCCACATCAGCTCGTAGTCGGGGCCGGACTCGGGAATCCCGTAGATCTTGTCGCCGAATGTCGCAAGGCCGAAGACGTTCTTGGCGGCGTACTGCGCCTTCCAGGACGGGTCATTGCCGAGCGCCGAGGTCAGGTCGGCGACGTCGCCCGCCTTGACGTACTGCTCGAAGAGCTGGCCGCCGTAGGTGAGGAAGATGGCCGGCGGCTTGTGGCCGGCCATCGCCACCGCGATCTTCTGCTTGTAGGGCTCGCCGCCGATCCAGTCGATGGTGACGTGCCCGCCACCCGGGTAGGTCTTGTTGAACTTGTTGATGAGGTTCACGACCACCTGCTGCGCGGACGACGGCTGCGTGATCGTCCAGATCGTGATGGCGTCGCCGCCCGATCCCCCCGAGCCGCCACCGCACGCGGCCAGGCTGGTCGCAGCGGCGAGGGCCGCCACGGCACCCGCGAGCATCCGTCTGGAGCTGAATCTTCTGGTCATGCTCTTTCCCTTGCTTCCAAAATCTGAGTCAGGCGAATTCGCGGCTCATGGCGCCGTCGATGCACGCGAGCCGGAACAGCTCGCGCACACGCTCCGGCCAGGCGTCGTAGACCTCGCGCTGGAGGGTGACGGCGTTGAACCGGTACCAGGAGCGTCCGTAGGCCAGCGACAGCATCGGCCGGGCCGCGGAGGAGCGGTTCGGGGTTCCGCGGTGCCACATCCGCGGATCACGGAGGAGGAACGAGCCGGCCGGCATCAGGACCAGCTCGGCGGGCTGCCCGGCCGCGAAGTGCTGCACGCCGCTGTCGCGGAAGGCGGAGGCGAGGACCGAGACGGGACGCCCGGTCGTAGTGGTGACGGTCATCGTGCCGTTTCCGGCCCGCAGTTCGTCCCGCGGCTGTTCCAGCAGCGGGAAGTCGCTGAGCAGGTGGGTGCGCGGCCAGACCTCGGTCGGCCCGTTGTCCTCACGGAAGTCGACCAGCGGGATGTTCAGCTCGTACATGTACGGCGGCACGGTGACCGGGACACCGGGGAAGAGGTCCTTGCCGTCGCGGTGGACGGGCTGGTACTCCGATCCCGGCATCGGGGTATCGGACGCGAAGTAGCTGCACACCAGATCGGGACCGAGCAGTCGTTCGAACAGGTCGATGACCATGGGGTTGCCGATCAGGTCCGGAGCGGCGAAGGTGCCCTCGATCGGGAGCGGCACCCCGCCCTGGCGCTGTTTACCCCGGTTGTCGCCGATCTCGGCGACGTAGCGCTCGAAGATCTCCATGAACGCGCTGTGCAGTTCCTGCACGCGCGGCGCGTCCAGGACGCTCTCGAAGATGACGTACCCAGTTACCCGCAGCTCCCGGATCGCGTCCTCGATGTGCTGGTCGCTGAGCTTCCAGGCTGCGATCTCGGCCGGGTCCAACCTCATGCCGCCTGCACCTCCTCGCCCTGGCTCGCGCCCGGAGGCGCCGAGCCTTCCCGACTGTTCTGCATCATCGCCTCAGCCGATAGTTTCGACCACTTGCGTACAGAGTTTCAGCGTGCTAGGAACGAAAATATTTGTGTTTCGCTAGGATTACACGACGCTGGAGCAGGGTCAAGACCTGGAAGGTCGCTAGAGAGCCGCGAAATGTAACGAGTTGACCGTCACCATAATTCCTAAACTTTCGAAGGGTATCGGCTGGGGATGGATGCGGATGCCTCAAGCGCCGGCGACAGCGGCCCATCGCCGAACCGGACGCCGCCGGCCGCCGCCGGCGTGCCGGGCGGGATCCCGCGGCGCGCCGACCGCAGCGCCATCCGCCGGAACAACCTGGAAGTCGTCGCCCGGCACCTGGCGATGGCCGGCCGCGCGTCACGAGCCGACATCGCGACGGCCACCGGCCTGACCAACTCGACGGTGGCCCGCCTGGTGACCGAACTGCAGAACCTCGGACTCGTCCGGGACGTCGGCACGGCGCCGGCCCGCGGGGCCGGCCGCCCGGGAGCGTGGGTCGAACTCGACGGCACCGCCCTGCTCGTCGTCGGCTGCGAGGTGAACGTGCACCGCATGGTGGTGCGGGTCTGCGATCTCGGCGGGCGGCTGCGGGCCCGCATCCTGCGCCACCTCGACGCGTCATCGATGAGCGCGACCGCGGCGACCAGGCGCCTGGGCCGGCTGTGCCGCCAGGCGATCGAGGAGGCGGTGAGCGCCCCGGCAGGGGACGGACTGGCACCGGGCCCGTCGGTCGTCACCGTCGTCGCGGCCGTCCCGGGCACGGTGGACGGCCCGACGCAGACCGTCATCACCGCTCCCAACCTGCACTGGGCGAACTTCCCGCTGGCGGCCGCGCTCGGCGACGCCCTGAGCCTGGCCGGCGTGCCCGTGACGATCGGCAACGATGCGAACTTCGCCGCCCTGGCGGAGTTCTGGTGCGGCCTGCACGCCGGGACCGACGACCTCGTCTACGTCACCGGTGACGTCGGGATCGGCGGCGGCCTGATCGTCGGCGGCCGGCTGCTGGCGAGCGCGAACGGCCAGGCCGGCGAGGTCGGCCACATGACGCTCGATCCGGCCGGCCCGGCCTGCGCGTGCGGGCGCCGCGGCTGCTGGGAGAGCTATGTCGGGCTCGCGGTCCTGCGGGACGCGATCGGCCCGCGGGACTCCACGGTCAGCCCGGCGGCCTTCATCGCCTCCGTCGCGCAGTTGGCCGCCGCGCAGGACCCGGCCGCCCTGGCCGCGCTGTCGTCCGTCGGCACCTGGCTCGGTCTCGGGCTGTCGAACCTCATCAACCTGCTCGGCACCCGGCGCGTCATCCTGGGCGGCTACTTCGCCGAGCTGTCCGCGTGGATCCTGCCCCCCGCCTACGCGTCGCTGGCCGAGCACGTGTTCATCAACCAGCCGATTGACAGCCTGGTGGCGACGTCGAGGCTCGGACCGGACGCCGCCGCCACCGGGGCCGCCCTGTACGCCATCGACAAGCTGATCTCGAATCCCACCCTGCTGCCGGGACACGCCGGACTGCGGGCCGCGCCAGAATCGTTTGCATGGTGACAGCTGCTGGAGGTACCTGTGCCCGCTGACCCGAGCTCGGCTCGTCCTTCCTTCGACCTGACCGGCAAGGTCGCGATCGTGACCGGCGGGGCGTCCGGGATCGGGTCGGCGATCGCCGAGGTGTTCGCCGCGAAGGGAGCCGCGGTCGCGATCCTGGACGTGCAGGCGGACAAGGCGGCGGCGAAAGCGGCGGCCCTCGGCCCGGGACACAGCGCCGCCGGCTGCGATGTCACCGACCCGGAATCGGTCCGGGCGGGCGTCGCCCGGACCGCCGAACGCCATCAGCGGATCGACATCCTGGTCAACAGCGCGGGCATCGTCCGGCTCGCCCCGGCGGAGGAGCTGTCCGTCGCGGACTGGGACGCCACGATGAGCGTCAACGTGCGCGGGACGTTCCTCATGTGCCAGCAGGCGGGCGCGGTGATGCTCGCCGCCGGGCGGGGCCGCATCGTCAACCTGGCCTCGCAGGCGGCGACGGTCGCGCTCGACCAGCACGCGGCGTACTGCGCGTCGAAGGCGGCCGTGCTCGGGCTGACCCGGGTCCTGGCGGCGGAGTGGGCAGGCCGCGGCGTGACGGTGAACGCCATCTCGCCGACGGTGGTGATGACCGAGCTCGGCCGGCTGGCATGGTCGGGGGCCAAGGCCGAGGCGATGCTCGCCCAGATTCCCGCAGGCCGGTTCGCCGAGCCCGAGGAGATCGCGGCGGTGGCGCTGTTCCTGGCCTCGGATGACTCGCTGATGATCAACGGAGCCGACATCGTCGTCGATGGCGGTTACACGATCCGGTAGAAAGTTTCATACGGGGACGGCACAGCAATGCGCTGTCTGGCCAAGGGATTCGACTAGGCTGGCGGAAAGTTTCGGCCCGGCGGGCCGACCGGAGGAATGGGTGGACGGCCGTGGATCAGGGGCATTCGGCGGATGCCAGGACGTCGGCGCGGACCGGCCCGGAGGTTCACGGGACCAGCCCGCGGGTGACGATCGCGTCGATCGCCGCCCAGGCGGGTGTCTCGGTCGCGACGGTGAGCAAGGTTCTCAACGGCCGGGACGAGGTGGCGTCGGCCACCCGGGAGCGGGTGCAGCAGCTGCTCGATGACGCCGCCTACCAGCGGCGGGGGCGGGCGGCGGCGAAGCGGGTCGGCCTGGTCGACGTGGTGATACCGACGCTCGATACGCCGTGGGCCTTCGAGGTGCTGAGGGGGGCGGAAAAGGAGGCCAACCGGCTCGGCACCAGCTTGATCCTGACCGTGACCCACGACCAGCACGACCAGCCGCGCGAGTGGATCAAGACGCTCGCCGCGCGCCGGACCGACGGGGCGGTCTTCGTCGTCTCACGCGTGCACCAGCAGGTGGTCAAGCGGCTGCGCACGCTGAGCGTGCCGCTGGTGGTCGTGGACCAGGTCGGCGGGTCGAGCGCGGAGGCGCCGAGCATCGGCTGCACCAACTGGGCCGGCGGGTTCTCCGCCACCGAGCACCTCATCGACCTGGGGCACCGGCAGATCGCCGTGATCGGCGGCCCGGCGGAGATGATGTGCAGCCAGGAACGCATCGCCGGGTACGAGGCCGCGATGAGCCGGGCCCAGCTCCCGGTGTCACGGAACATGATCCGGCACGGGGACTTCTACGTGGGCGGCGGCCGCAAGGCCGCCGCGGCGCTGCTGGGGCTGCGCGAACCGCCGACGGCCATCTTCGCCGGCTCGGATGAGCAGGCCCGGGGGGTCTACGACGAGGCCCACGCGCGCGGCCTGCGCATCCCGCAGGACCTCAGCGTGGTCGGCTTCGACGACGTCGAGGTGTGCGAGTGGATGTCACCGCGGCTGACGACGGTGCGCCAGCCGCTGGACCAGATGGCGGCCCTGGCGATCCGCACCGTGCTGCAGAACCCGCCGTCGGGCGGCGAGGTGCCGACCCGGATCGAGCTCGCCACGACGCTGGTCGTGCGGGACAGCACCGCGCCAACCGGCGCGGCCGCGACCGCGGTGGCCGCCGGGCCGCTCAGGGGCTCAGCAGGGGACGCATGAAGCTCCGCTCGTAGCGCAGGACGCAGCCCGATTCGTCGCGGATGCGGTCGGCGGCGATGAACTCGGGGTCCACGCCGAACAGCTGCCGGTACGACTCGTACGCGGCCAGGGACGGGAACGAGAACAGGGCCAGGGCGCGGTCGCTCGCGCCTTCCGCGGGCAGGAAGTAGCCGTGGTGCTGGCCGCCGTGCTTATTCACCAGGACGATCCAGGCCCGGGCGAACTCCTCGAAGACCGGGATCTGGCGGGAATCGATGGTGTACTCCACCACGCAGGTGATCATCGCGTCAGGCTAACCCGGGCCGCCGCCGGGCAGGCTACGGTCATGGCGGACTACTACGAGACCTTCGCGGCCGACTACGACTGGCTGTTCGACGACGACACGCTGGCCAACGGAGCCGCGATCAACCACCCGGCGGCGGCGCGGCTGCTGGAGCGGATCGGCCCCGGCAGCACGGTGCTGGACGCGGCCTGCGGTACCGGTCACAACGCGGCGGCGCTGGCCCGCCGCGGCTACCGGGTACGGGCCACCGACGGGAGCGACGCGATGGTGGCGATGGCGGCGGCCCGCTTCGGGCGCGAGCACCTGGAGATCCCGCTGGAGCGCTGCCTGTGGGCGGACCTTCCCGCGGTCGTCGGCGAGCGGTTCGACGTCGTGCTCTGCATCGGGAACTCGCTCGTGCACACCGGCCGCCGCGACGCCATGATCGAGGCGCTGACCGGGCTGCGGGAGATGGCCCGCCCCGGCGGGCACGTGGTGGTCGATTCCCGTAACTGGGAGAAAATCCATGCCGAGCGGCAGATCGTCCGGGTCGCCGACCGGGCGCGGATCCGCGCTGGCCGCCGGTGCGTCAGCTTGTACGCCTGGGAGATACCGGACCGGTTCGGCGCGGAGATCGTCGCTCATATCGTGTTCCTCTTCGAGGACGGCGACCGGATCGAGCCGCACGAGTACCGGATCGGATTCCGCCCCTTCACGCCCGCCGAGCTGCACGAACGGCTCGGGGCGGCGGGCCTGCGGGTCGTCGGTACCGACTTCGACGCCGCCCGGGACCAGTACGCCGTGATCGCGACACCAGCCTGACCGGCGCCCCACCCGGGAAAAAGACGTCAGGGGGTGCAACAGTCCAGCGGTACGGCGCGTCTTCAGGGGTGAACCTGAGGTGGTGGCATGCAGCTGGACGATGTGCTGACGGAGCTGGTCGCCGATTCCGGCGACCGGCTGCTGCGAGTGGCCTACCAGCTGACGCACGACCGGATGGCGGCGCAGGACCTGGTGCAGGACGCGCTGCTGCGCGTCTACCGGTCGGTGCGCCGTCGCGGCCTGGCCCCGCAGGACTGGTACGCCTACCTGCGCCGGGCGGTGGTCAACGAGTACATCCGCACCCGCCGCCTGCGGAGCAGCACCGAGATCGTGACCGCCACGCTGCCCGAGCGGCCGGCCGCCGTGAGCCTGGAAGACCGGGCCGCCGACCAGGAGCAGCTGTGGACCGCGCTCGGCGAGCTGAGCGAGCGGCAGCGCGCGGTCCTGGTGCTGCGCTACTACGAGGGCCTGCCCGACCATGAGATCGCGGGCCTGCTCAGCTGCCGGGAGGCGAGCGTGCGCAGCCTCGCCCGGCGCGGGCTCACCGCCATGCGGCCGCTGGTCACGGCGGCCAGCACCGAGGGGGGCCGGACGTGAGCACGTTCGAGGACGACATCCGGCGGGCGATGACCGATCATGACGACGAGGCGCCCGGCGAGGCGGACCTGCTCCGTTCGCTCGAGCAGGCCTCGCCGGGCCGGCGGCGCCGGGGCGGGTGGTACGTGCCGTTCGCGGTGGCGGTCGCGGTCGCCGCCGTGGTGCTGGGCGGCGTCTCGGCCGGCCGGCTCCTGGCCAGCCATCAGCAGGGGCCTGTCCGGTTCTTCTCGGGAACCGCCACCGCGGCCAGGCTGAGCTGCCCGGCGACGTACGCCAGGCAGGCGCCGTGGGTGCCGGCGAAGCCGGCCGGCGTCGACGGCCACGCGCGCCTCGTCCCGCAGCAGACACCCAGCTCGGCGCTGATCTGCGCCTACGCCGGCAGCAACAGCGCCCGGCAGCAGGCCGGCTGGGCTCTGTCCGGACGGCGGTCACTGGCCGGCAATCTCGCCGGGCTCGCCCGGCAGCTCAGCTGGCAGGCTCGCCGCCTCCCCGGCCAGCGGATCGCCTGCACTCTCGTAGGCGGTCCGCAGACCAACTACCTCATCGGCCTGCGCTACCCCGGCGGCGGCAGGATGTGGGTCGCTGCCACCGCCGAGCCCAACCAGTGCGTCGCCGCATCCAACGGCGAGTTCACCAGCTCCGGCATCATCGGCCCCGACGTGAGTAAGGCGTTCACCTCCGGCCGGTGGCCGGCCCCGCGGCCGGTGTCCTGCAACGAGACCTTCCCGAACATCGGCCGGCTCGGCCAGGACACGGCGATGGTTCCCGCGGGCTCGACCTCGCTGATCATCTGCGCGCCCAGGGCCCACCGCACGATCACCTCCGGCTACCAGGCTCTGGTCCGGGCGCTCGACCGGCTGCCGATCCGGGCCTCGACCCGGTCCTGTTCCGGGTCGCCCGGCCCTGAGGCTTTCTACCGGCTGCTGTTCTCCTACCCCGAGGGCCCGGCGATTTCGGTCAACATCGCCGTCGGCTGTCCCCCTGAGATCGACAATCTCGACTTGCAGTCGGCCAGCGCCGACAGCATCATGCCACTCGTCCAGCAGCTCCTTAAGGCCAGATAGTCGGTATTGTTCACGTCCGTGGCGATGACATTGGGCGATGCCTTCAACCGGCGCAAGAAGCTCGGCGCCGACCTGCAGAGCTGGATAGCGCGGCTGGGCCTGGCCGGGACCGAGCGGCGCACCTACCGGACGTCGGCCCTGGAAGGGGCGGCGGCGTACCGGCCGGACCCGGGGACCGAGAGGGTGAGCACCCGGCAGTACACGGTGCAGGAATGCCGGGAGAAGATCGCGGCGATCCTGGCCGAGGACGAGCAGCTGGCGCTGCGGATCTCGCGGACCAACCAGCAGGCGCGGGCCGAGATCGAGGACCTGGACGGCCGGACCCGGGTGCTGTCGATCCCCGAGCTGCTGGTGCTCAAGGACGATGCGATCCCCAAGCTGGAGCAGGCGGCCCGGGCGGTGCCGCTGCGCGCCGACGACGTGAGCGTCTACGACAGCGGCGATGACTGGGTCCGCTACCGGCAGGTGAAGAAGGTCGAGCGCAAGAAGGAGACGTTCAGCGACAAGGGCCTGAAGGTGGAGGAGGTCGAGCTGCTCGGTCACGACGTGGTGGAGGTCACCGACTACGGCGTGGCGCGCCGCGAGCAGTGGGACGCCATCGACCGGATCGGCGAGTTCGCCCAGCGGGTCAAGCAGGCGATCAACCAGGCGAATAAGACAGAGCTGGCCGAACTAGACTGAGGCTCGTGCGGGGCCGGCCCACCGAAGTGTCGGTTCGTAACGGGTCACAGGTAAACGGCTTCTCGTCTATCCGCCTACCACACACTCAGCAGGTGCGTTTGTTGTAGCTGGTACTGCGTACTTCGTCAGCTGTAGTAGGTACTGAGCAAGCGGTAACACCAAATATGAGGGCAACCACACGCCCTGGCCAGGGCCGGCCCCGCCACCCTGACACTCAGCGCAGCAAGGACCTGGCGGTCGGCGCCAGCCGTAGCTGCTGCGGTGCGCCGGAGCTCCCGGCCTGGCGTAGATAGCCGTCGAGGTGAGCCTCGCCCGGGAAACGGGCGAGGCAGGCGAAGACGTTCTCGCCGGTGCGGACCGGCAGCGCGGGGAAGGTGTTCTCGGCGTGCTCGGTCTGCAGGCAGGCCAGCGGCGTAGCGCCGGCTTCGATGAGCCCACGACGGGCCTGGCGGTCGAAGAGGTCCGCGAAGGCCTGGTCGAACGGCTCGTCGCGGTAGTAGAGCGTGACCAGGATGCGGGAAGACCCGGCTGCGGCGGCGCCGACCGGGAGCCGGCCGGCCGCTGGCTCGGGGAAACCAGATCCCGCGCTCACCGGACGCAGCAGCAGCACGTTGTCGCTATCGATCATGGTGGCGTTGGCCTCGGCGCGGTTTGCCTGCCAGGCCGGGCCGCCGTAGAAGGCGGCCAGGGCGCGGGCCCGGGAGGCCATGTCGCCGAAGCCCCGGATCCAGACGAACCGGTCGGGGTCGTCCAGGTCGCGGAACTGGCCGACGACCGCCATGCCCTCCGCCTCCTGGGTCTCGACGAGTTCGGTGTCGAACAGCTCGATCAGCACATCGCGCTGGCCCGGCCGCAGCGTGTACTGCCGCAGCTCGACGACCGGATAGCGTACGGAGCTCAGCACGGGCGCACCTCCAGGGTTTCGCGCAGTACGTCGGCCACGGAGACGGCTGCCAGTTCGCGCCGGACGGCCTGCTCGACCTGGCCGTAGACCTGACTCAGGGCGGGGCGGATGCCCAGGCCGACCGGGCACTCCAGGTTGGGCTCGGTGCGGTGCAGGCCGAACGGCGGTGCCGGCCCGACGGCGTCGTGCACGTCGAGCAGCGTGATCTGTTCGGGGGCCCGGGCCAGGCCCCAGCCCGCCCCGGCGCCGTGCCGCACGGACACCAGGCCCGCCCGGCGCAGGTCGCCCAGGCACCGCCGGATGATGACCGGATTGGTGTTCACGCTGGCGGCGACCTGGTCCGAGGTCAGCACCGCCCGGCCCTGCCGCCGGGCCAGCGCCAGCCACGCCAGCGCGTGAACGGCGATCGTCAGACGGCTGTTGGCGGCCACTGCGTCTCCATGACGTAACAGTTTCTGTTACATCAATTCTGCCGTCAACCAGTACCCGTAAACTGGAACACGTTCTAGTCTTGTGCCCATGCGCCACGGGATCGTCTTGTTCACCTCCGATCGCGGGATCACGCCGGCTCAGGCGGCGAAGGCCGCGGAGGAGCGAGGGTTCGACAGCTTCTACGTGCCTGAGCACACGCATATCCCGGTCAAGCGGGAAGCCGCTCACCCCGGCACCGGCGACGCGACGCTGCCGGACGACCGTTACCGGCGGACGCTCGACCCGTGGGTCTGCCTGGCGACCGCGGCCATGGTCACGTCGCGGATCAGGCTGGCCACCGCGGTGGCGCTGCCGGCCGAGTCCGACCCGGTGACGCTGGCCAAGACCATCGCCACCCTGGATCACCTGTCGGGCGGCCGGGTCACGGTGGGCGCGGGGTTCGGCTGGAACACCGACGAACTCGCCGATCACGGTGTTCCGGCCGGGAAGCGGCGGACGGTGCTGCGCGAGTACGTCGAGGCGATGCGCGCGCTGTGGACGCAGGAGGAGGCGGCCTACGACGGGGAGTTCGTGAACTTCGGGCCGTGCTGGGCGTTCCCGAAGCCGGTGCAGGCGCAGGTGCCGCTGATCATCGGCGCGGGCGGCGGCCCGAAGACGTTCGGGTGGATCGCGCGGCACGCCGACGGCTGGATGACCACTCCGGGCGAGGACGACATCGGCGGCAAGGCGGCGGCGCTGCGGGAGGCGTGGGCCGCCGCGGGCCGGGCGGGCTCCCCCGACATCCGCGTGCTCATCACCGCACGACCCGCCCCGGAGGACTTCGCCAGCTGGGAGGGGGCCGGCGTGGCCGAGCTCTTGTGGGGACTGCCGGACGCGCAGGCCGACGTCGTCGAGGCCTACCTGGATCGCCTGGCCCGCCGGATCTCGAGCTGACAGGGCTAGCGTGAGCCATCCTCGTTCGGTCATTCCTGATCTTTTGCCCGCCTCGGTGCTGGGCGGGGGCACCGAGCGGTACGACGTGGTGGTCGCCGGCTTCGGGATCGCGGGCGGGTGCGCGGCGCTGGAGGCGGCGCGGGGCGGGGCCCGGGTGCTGCTGCTCGAGCGGGCCGCCGTGCACGGGGGGACGACCTGCATGGCCGGCGGGCACTTCTACCTCGGCGGGGGCACGGCGGTGCAGCGGGCGACCGGCCACGAGGACTCCGCCGACGAGATGTACAAGTACCTGGCGGCGACGGCGAAGGCGCCGGAGCACGACAAGATCCGCGCCTACTGCGCGGGGTCGGTGGAGCATTTCGGCTGGCTGGAGGCGCTGGGCTTCGCGTTCGAGCGCTCCTTCTTCGGCGGCAAGGCGGTAATCCAGCCGGGCACCGAGGGGCTGATGTTCACCGGCAACGAGAAGGTGTGGCCGTTCCGGGAGCAGGCCAGGCCGGCGCCGCGCGGGCACAAGGTCCCGGTGCCCGGGGACACCCGGGGCGCGGCGCTGGTGATGGACCTGCTGCGGGACCGGGTCGTGGAGGCCGGCGTCGAGGTGCGGTACGAGACCGGGGCGGCCGCCCTGGTGGTGGACGAGTCCGGTGCCATCGTGGGGGTGGGCTGGCGGTCGTTCGGTGATACCGGGGTCGTGCGGGCGGGCGCGACCGTGATCGCCGCCGGGGGGTTCGTGATGAACCCCTCGATGGTCTCGGAGTACACGCCGGCGCTCGGGACGCCGGGGCTGATCACGCTCGGCTCGACCTACGACGACGGGCTGGGCATCCGGCTCGGGATGTCGGCCGGCGCCGCGATCAGGCACATGGAGGAGCCGTTCATCACCGCTCCCTTCTACCCTCCCCCGGTGCTGGTCACCGGGCTGATCGTCAACTCCCGCGGCGAGCGTTTCGTGGCCGAGGACTCCTACCACGCGCGGACGTCGCAGTTCGTGCTGGAACAGCCCGGGTCGGCCGCCTACCTGATCGTCGACAGCGCGCATCTGGAGGAGCCGCAGATGCCGCTGGTACCGGTGCTGGACGGCTACGAGACGGTGGCCGAGATGGCGACGGGCCTCGGCGTGCCGGCTCGGGCGCTGGAGAGGACCCTGGCCCGGTACAACCATCATGCGGCCCGCGGCGAGGACCCGGATTTCGGCAAGAGCGCGGACTGGCTGGCGCCGCAGGAGCAGGGGCCGTGGGCGGTCCTCGACCTGCGGCTCGGGCACGCGCTGTACGCCGGGTTCACCCTGGGCGGGCTGCGGACGACGGTGGACGGGGAGGTGCGGCGCGAGGATGGTTCGGTCATCGCGGGGCTGTACGCGGCCGGGGCCTGCGCGTCCAATATCGCCCAGGACGGCAAGGGATACGTGTCGGGGGCCCAGCTCGGCGAGGGGTCGTTCTTCGGGCGGCGGGCAGGACGGCGCGCGGCTGGGCGGCGCGCCGCGGGGTGAGTGCAGTTGCGGACGTGGATCGTCCGGGATCGGGGGTACGGTGCCTGGCATGGCTATCGCACGCTTCCCGAGCATCGTCCTCGACTGTCCTGACCCGGGCGTTCTCGCTGCCTTCTACGGCGCGATGCTGGACTGGAAGTCCGAGGTGAAACCCGGATGGGCCGAGATCCGCGCGGACTACGGCGACTGCATCGGCTTCCAGCAGGTCGAGTCCTACACCCCGCCCAAATGGCCGGGGCAGGACGTACCCCAGCAGATGCATATCGACGTGAATGTCGACGACCTCGACGCCGCCGAGAAGGAGGTGATCGCGCTCGGCGCGACCAAGCACGAGCACCAGCCCGGTACGACCTTCCGGGTGTTCCTCGACCCGGCCGGGCATCCCTTCTGCCTGTGCGTGAGCTGACCGGGAACCTCCGGTTGACACCACGCGGCTAGGCCCCCGCAATGATGAGGTGGCCGGCGCGGCCGGGGTGATGCGGGGTCAGGCTAGCCAGAGCGCGGCCCGGTCCCGGTCCAGGCGCTCCGGTGTGCTCGTGGTCGCGACCATGAGCTGGACGGCGTCCCGGACGTCCCTGGTCAGGTGGAAGCACTCCGCCGCCGACTGGCACCGGTCCGGGCCGAACTGCCGCGCCGTCTCCACCACGGCACCAGCCAGGCTGGGAAGTTCCGCCGCGTCGTCCGGGTCGAGCGGCCAGGCCGCTCCCCCGGCCGCCGTGCCCAGGCTGGCGATCTGGTCGCCCAGCCAGGTCCACGGGTCGGCGCTCAGCGCCGCGTCCCAGCGCCGGCCCGACGGCTCGTTGTCCGTGAAGCGCGGATGGTAGTGGGCGACGCCGAAGCTGCCCGGCGGATCCGTGAGCCGGTCGAACAGGTCGGCCCGCCACAGCGGGCGGTCGACGACGGTGACCTGGGCCGCCGACTCGCTGCCACGGTGCGGCTGGGGCGGCAGGTCCCGGATCTCGATCCGGGCCCCGTGCTCCATGGAAGCGTCGTCGAGGTCGATCTCGAACCAGTGCCGGATGATCACGGCCGAGCGCGAGAGAGCCAGAATGTGCTGCACGGTACCCCGGTAACCTAGATCTGGACGTCACGGCCCAGTATGCCTTGTGCGCCAGTCCTCGTCCCATCAGCCTCAGCTGGTCACGGGCACGGGGCTCGTTGTAGATGATGAAGTCGAAGGGGTGGATGCCCCGCTTCCCCGCCACCGACACGGCCGCCGCCCGGACCTGCCGGAGCTGGGCGACGGTCATCTCCAGGCGCGGCTCGTCCGGCTGGTAGGCGGCCCCGATCGGATAGTCATGGCCGGGCCGCCTGGTCATCTCGATGTGGCAGCCGAGCACGTGCGTGACGGCCCGGCCGCCGGCCAGCGCGGTCATCCGGTCCAGGCTGGCCAGGAACTGCGGGAAGTCGGACACGTACAGGCGGGGCCAGCCACTCACCGGCCAGCTGGTCGACGGTGGCGCGCGGCGGGAACTTCGCCGGGTCCGCGGTGGCGCCGGTGTCGAGCAGCAGCGCCCGGTCGTTGCCGAAGAGCAGGTAGATGAACGGGGCCTCGTAGTGGACCGATTTGCTCGGCCGCAAGATGACGGTGTGCTCGTCGTAGCGGTGGACCTGGATCGGCGGGTCGGTGGCTCGCCGCCGGGCGGGGGCCCCGTGGATCCAGCTGACGGCCAGGGAGCTCGCGGCGGGAGCTCCGGTCGCGAAATCGATGGTGCTGTCAGTCACAGGCCCGGACTTATCCCTCCGCGCTCAGGGCGTTCGGGAGGTAGCGCTTGGCCTTCCAGTCGTAGGTAAAGAGGTCCGCCAGCTGGCTGCCCTTGCTGAACGGCTCCTGCGGACGCGGGACGGTAAAATACCGCCCGGAGAATGACGACTCGTCGACTTCGAAATGGAGAAAGCCGAACCGGTCGTCGACGTAGGACTCCAGGGTCACCACATCATTGTTCTTGTCGGTGAACTGGACTGGCGCCACGAGACGCTGCTTGTTCACTTTCATGATCGAGTGCAGATTATGGTAGCCACCCGCGCCGGTCACCAGGTAAGGGATCTGGCTGCCATCTGCCATGTTCTTCGTCAGGCGCTGATAATCATGCACGTGGCCGGCGACCACAAGGTCGGGATGACGGCCGGCCGCGGTGGCCGCGCTCTCCAGGGCGGCCTTCATCGTCGGGCTCCCGGAGTGGAACGTATCGGCCGAGTAGACCGGGTGATGGAGGGTCACGATGATCGGCACGTCGGCCGGCAGTGACCGCAGTTCTTCCACCAGCCATTCCGTTTGCGGGCTCTCGATCTCACCGCCATCCGGCACGTTGCTGTAGAGCCCGACGATGTTGACCAGGGGCGTCAGGAGCGTCCAGTAGACGTTCGGCTGGGTCATCGCCGTGCGCGGCGCGTCTTGAGCTTCCGGCTGGTGAATCCCCGGCTCGGCCGCGCAGAAGTTCCGCACGAAGCCCTCCAGCGTGGGCTGGCCCTCGAGGTTCTCGCCATCATGGTTGCCGGGCACCGCGAAAATCGGCAGCGGATAATGCTCGTAGGGCTGATAGAACTGGGCATAGTACCGCGATGTCTCACCGTTGAAATAGACGCAGTCGCCGACGAGATACAAAAAGCGCGGTACTGGCCGGTCGGTCAGGAAGCAGTCTGCTTCCATTCCGGAAGCGACGAGCTGCTGCGGCACGGCGAAATCGATTCCGCCGATGTCGCCGTTGAAGTGGAAGGCCATCTTTTTCGCGGTGACTATCTCCTGGTACGCGCTGTCCGGGATGATGTCACGCAAGTCCAGCCGATACGGTGCCGGGCCGGTCGGCGCGGGAAGATCACGAAAGGTGGTGACCCTGACGGTCTTGCCGTTGAGCTGGTAGTCGCCGTCGTGCGTCGGCCGGACCCGGCCGAATACATGCTCACCGCTGCTGGTAACGGTCATTGCTCGTCCTCCCCTGAGCGCAGCCGGCCTGCGGCTTGAGGCCGGGTGGAGACGCCCTGTTACCCGGTCTCGTGGATGAGCTCGAGCTGGAGGTTGTCGGGATCGCGGAAGACGACCACCGAGTAGGGCATCGGCTCGGCGGTGTCAATCACGCCGGAGTTCTCGACGCCGAGGCTGTCGAGCCAGCTCGCCCAGGTGTCGAGGTCGGCTCGGGCCGCGACCCCGAACGACATGTGGTCCAGGCCCGTGCAGCTCTCGTCGAAGTCCCGGCCGGGATTGCCATCGTGATGATGCAGTCCGATCGCGATACCCGAGCGCGGATCCATCATGAGAACGGCGTAGCCGCTCTTCTTCCCGCCGTAGTGCGGAAACGGCACCGGTACCCGGGTCATCCCGAAGACCCGCTCGTACCATTGCGCGCTAGCCTCGACATCGGAGACGGTCGCGGCGAAGTGATTAAAACCCGTGACAGCAGGCGCCGGGCCGGGCTCGGTCACGGTAATCCCCCTCGTCAGCAGCTTCTTCGCCGCACCGCCGCACGCGGCCTGGCACGATGCTAGCCGCTGCCAGCGTCCCGGGACTAGATGCCGCGGCGCCTAAGATTCCGGTATGACCGGCAATGCCGGCGCGCGGAGCGCCGAGCCCGTGGTGAACCCCAGCGTGCGGGATGCCAGGGCCCGGCGGCTCATCCGCATGACGAAGGACCAGATCGCGGGCCGCACCGGGCCGGTCCGCCAGATCCGCCACCGGGACCAGGTGGTCTCGCCGCTCGCGCTGGAACACGAGTGCCGGATGCTGCTGCGGCGCGCCCAGCGGGCGATCGCCACCATCGTGACATCGAAGGTGTACGCGGGCGACCTGCGCGGCACCGTGGGGGAAGTCGTCCTCCGGCAGCACGAGTGGGAGATCGCCGTCGCGCTGCGCGAGATCACCGAGCTGCTGCTCGACCTCGTAGCGGACAATGCCAGGGGCATGGCCGGGCCGATGACGACGAGCATCCTGGTCTCCCAGAACCGCGCGATCACGATCGCCAGGAACGCCACCACGACCCGGGTCCTGGCCCTCGAGCTGCTGGCGGCGCAGGTGGCGGCGGCCGAGGCGGCGCGGCGGGACTGGGAGACCTCCCACCGGATGGCGGCCAGGAACGACAAGTACATCGACCTGGTAGCCCGCACCGCGGCAGACCAGCTGGCCACCGCGGAGATCACCGACCTGGCCGGTCAGGCCGGCGAGGCGGCGCAGGCGTTCCGCGAGACGCTGCAGCAGGCCACCCTGACGGCGGAGGCGCTGGCCCTGCCGGAGCCACGCCAGCCCTGACCTCAGCGGCGGCGTCTCAGTACACGCAGGGAATGCCGAATTTGGCATTCGGCTTGACGGTCACCGCGCCGCCGGCCTGGCCGTTGTTGGCCGCCGAGGTCGCGGTAGGCGTCGCCGCGGGCGAGCCGGAGCCGGACGAGGACGGGCCGATGCCGGCGGGTACCGAGGTGGACGAGGTGCCGAGCAGGATCTCCACGTGCCCGGCCGGCACCGCACTGGCCTTGGTGGCGGTCGCGCCGAAGTAACCCGCGATCTTCGCCGCGTTGGCGGCCGCCCCGGTTCCGTAGAACACCTGGGTGGCCGCCTGCACGGTCTGCGATTGCGCCGCCGGGCTGCCGGTGGCCCCGGCCGTGTAGCCCGCCGAGACGAGCGCCTGCGACACCGCCGCGGCCAGCTGGTCCGTCGTCCCGCCGTTGTACACGTCGACGGTGACGGTGGAGGCCGGCGGGATGGGTTTGGCGCTGGCTGGCTTCTTCTTGGCGGCCGCCCCCTTCGCCAGGTCGGTAGGGAGCTGGCTGAACGCGCTCTGGACGAGGTGCCTCGCGTAGGGCAGGTTGATGATGTCCACGTCCTGGGGCACCCCGTTGACCATCACGTTGTTCTGCGTGGTGACGATGGGCAGCGTGCTGAGGGTCAGGTTCTTCCCGGTCAGGGCGTGCATCTCGGTGGCGAACTCGAGCAGGTTCCAGCGGCCGGAGGCGATGAGGTACTTCTTGGCGACGCCGAGCAGGTTGGTGAGCTGGCCGAGGTCGGTGAGCGCCCCCTGGTGGCCGAGGTGCCACAGGACGTAGTCGATGACCGCCTGCTGGCGGTGCGTGCGGTCCAGGTCACCGTTGGGGAGGTTGTCCCGCTCCCGCACGAACGACAGCGCCTGCGCGGCTCCCAGGTGGAGGTAGCCCGCGTGAGGCTGGCTGAAGCCGGAGTTGGTGTCATGGAGGTTCCGGCCGCCGTCCCACGACTTCACGCACACCTCGATCCCGCCGAATGCCTGGGCCAGGGCGTAGAACCCGGCCAGGTTCACCTCGGCGAAGTGGTCGATGTGCTCGCCGGTGACCGCCGAGACCGTCGCGATCGCGGCCGCTTGCCCGGCTTCATTGGCCAGGAAGTACCGCTGGTTGTGGCTCAGTTTCGAGTCGGCGGTCTGGTTCAGGCTCTGGGCCCAGGCCAGGCCGTAGGCCTGGTCGATCTTCCCCTGGGACTCGCCGTCATACGGCTGGGGGAAGGTGACCAGGTCATCGCGCGGGATCGAGAAACCAACGGCCTTCTGCCCGCCCGCGAAGATATGGATCAGGATCAGGGTGTTCGTGGCCTGGCCGCCGACGCCCTCGAACTCGACCCCGCGCCTGCTGCCGGCGTGCAGCGCGGCGAGGAGCTTCGCGGGCAAGATGTTGCCGTTGTAGTCGGTCCGGCTTTCCAGGCCCATCAGCAGGATGTTCATCGCACCGGTCTGCGGGCCCCCGGCGGCCACGTTGGAGCTGGCCAGGCCGCCGACCTGACGCTGCACGTAGTGCGCATAGCCCGCGACGACCAGCACGATAGCGGCGAGCAGGCAGGTCACCACGTATCCGGCCGTGCCTGCGACCGACCGCCACGAAAACACGGCCCGACTCTAGTTCAGAACGCCAACATATTCGGGCAAAAGGAGACTACGAGTGTCTTACGCGTGGCCTGGCGCGGTGCGTTCCCAGCTGACGATCTCGCCGGCCGGGTGGCGGGTGAAGTCGGGCAGCGCGGTCAGCGCCTGCTCCTCGCCGCCCGGGGTGTAGGTGACCAGCAGCCGCAGTGTCCGCCAGCCGGTGTTCAGGGTGGAGTGCAGGGTACCCATCGGGATGTAGACCGTGTCGCCCTCGGCGACGGGGAACTCCTCGTCCCCGACGGTCTGGGTGCCGGTTCCGGAGATCACGTAGATCAGCTCGTCCGCCTGCTCGTGCAGGTGCCGGGCGTGTCCCTGGCCGGGGTTGACGATCACCTCGCCCTGGGAGTTGGCCGCGCCCGGGATCGTCACCGGGGACACGAACCACTTCATCGTGCCCCAGTCCAGGCTGAACGTCTCCACCTGGGCGGGCTTGATGTGCGCCACGGTCATGCCGGCTCCTCCGGTGCCAGGGACAGTTCGGTGAACGCGCGCACCTGGGCGGTGAGGGCGCGCTCGACGGGCAGCCGCTCCATCGACGAGGCGCCGAAGAAGCCGCAGACGCCGGCGGTGCGCGCGAGGACGTAACCGGCGTCGGCGGGCTCGGCGATCGGCCCGCCGTGACACAGCACCAGGATGTCCGGCTTGACGGCGACCGCCGCGTCCCGCATGGCCTGGACCCGGCCGACCGCCTCGTCCAGGGTCAGCGCGGTCCGCGCCCCGATCGTGCCCGAGGTGGTCAGCCCCATATGCGGGACGAGGATGTCGGCCCCGGCCCGCGCCATCTGCTCGGCCTGCCCCGGGTCGAACACGTACGGGCAGGTGAGGTGCCCGCGCTCGGCCGCCAGCCGGATCATCTCGACCTCGGCGTCGAAGCTCATCCCGGTCTCGTCCAGGTTCTGCCGGAATACCCCGTCGATGAGCCCGACGGTGGGGAAGTTCTGCACCCCGGCGAAGCCGGCCGCGGCCAGTTCGTCCAGGAAGCGGGGCATCAGCCGGAACGGGTCGGTGCCGCACACGCCGGCCAGCACCGGCACGTCGCGGACGACGGGGAGCACCTCGCCGGCCATCTCCATCACGATCGCGTTGGCGTCCCCGTAGGGCATCAGCCCGGCCAGTGACCCGCGCCCGGCCATCCGGTACCGGCCCGAGTTGTAGATGATGATCAGGTCCGCCCCGCCGGCCTCGGCGCACTTGGCCGACAGCCCGGTGCCGGCCCCCGCGCCGATGACGGGCCGGCCCGCTCCGGCCTTGGCCCGCAGCCGGGCGAGCAGTGCCTCCCGCCCCATGCTCACGCCCCCTCGGTGATCATCTGGTGCAGCCGGTTCGCCATCGCGGTGGCGAACCGCGGGTCGTTGATGTGCGCGTCGACCCGCCGCAGGGTCCGCCCGGCCGCGGTCAGTTCGCGGTCCAGCGCGTCGAGGCAGGCCGCGTCGGCGGCTGGGTCCCAGAACGGCTGGCCGTCGGCGTCCAGGGCGCTGATTCCCCGTTCGGGCCAGAAGACCTCGGCCAGCCCGGTCGCGGCGGCGGTCTGGCGGCCGATCCGGGCGCCGAGCTCGGCCATCTCGGCGGGGGTGGTGCGCATCAGGGTGACGGTCGGGTTGTGCTCGAAGAACAGCCGGTCAGCGAATTGCTCCGGCACCGTGTCAGGCGGGCCGAAGTTCACCATGTCCAGCGCGCCGGGCGCGATGACCTGCGGCAGCCCGGCCGCGCCGGCCGCGGTGAGCCTGGCGGGTCCGGCCGACAGCACGCCGCCGACCAGGTCGTCGGCCAGTTCGGTGGTGGTGAGGTCCAGCACCCCGCTGACCAGCCGGTCCGCGGCCAGTGCCTCGAGCGCCCGGCCGCCGGCCCCGGTGGCATGGAAAACCAGCACCTCGTAGCCGAGCTCGGCCAGCCGGGCCCGCGCGGTCTCGACGGCCGGGGTGGTCACGCCGAACATGCTCGCCGCGATCAGCGGGCGGTCACCGGCATCCGAGGCATCCGGGCCGGCCGCGGCCGGCTGGGCGGCTTGCGCCGCGACCATGCCGGCCATGGCGGCGGCGGCGTTGCCGAGCACCAGCCGGGAGATCCGGTTGATCCCGGCCACGTCCACCACCGAGTACATGATGGCGACGTCCTTGGCCCCCACGTACGGTGACACGTCACCGGAGGCCATGGTGGACACCAGGAGCTTGGGCAGGCCGACCGGCAGTCCCGCCATGACCTGCGCCGCCATCGACGAGCCGCCCGAGCCTCCGGCGGACAGCACTCCGCCGACGCGGCCCCGCGTGACCAGGTCGGCGACGACCGCGGCCGCGCCGCGGCCCATCTCGGTCACCGCCCGGCCGCGGTCCGCGGCGGCCCGCAGCTCGGCCCGGGTGGTGCCGGCGGCGCGGGCGACTGCCTCCCCGTCGATGTCGGGGACCAGCCCGTCCGGCTCGCCGGTGCCGGTGTCGATCACGATCACCTCGGCGCCGGCCGCGCGCAGCCGGTCAGCCAGGAACGCGAAGTCCTGGCCCTTGGTGTCCAGGGTCCCGACCAGTGCGACCGCCGTCATGCGCCATTACGTTACCGGTAGCGGAAGCCGTCGAGGAAGCGGCGGAAGACGCCGCCTTCGCGGGGCAACGGCGCGGCCGGGGGCGCGGTGGCCCGCTGGCGCGCGATGGGCTGGTCGTAGTCGGTGCGGGCGATGGCGTCGACGACCTGGGCCTCGTCGAAGTCCTCGGAGCCCTCGAGCTGGGGCACGAAGCCGACCAGCATGCCGTCGCGCATGACCTGGGCTTCAAGGCCGGCCGTGCCATCGGTGTCCCATTCGGCCTGGCGGCCGCCGGTCAGCGACACGCGGACGCCGAACTGGGTGGTGCCGGCCCGGAGCAAGTGGGCGTCGACGCCGCGGTCACGGAGGGCGTCAACCACCCGGCGGGCCCGGAATTCGTCCATAACGGAACGCTAGCGCCCGATCCTGAAAAGTCGCTGAACGTTCGCGGAAAGCCTGGCAAGGCCTGCCAGGACAGATCTCCGCGCGACCTTCGCCGATCGAACTCTTCGGCGGACGACGGCAGCCGGGTTGGGCTAGGAGCCCCAACCGCCGCAGGAACGGCTGGCGGCAGGCCCCGAAAATGAATTCCGTATACAACGGTTAAAGTCCTCGGCCAAGATCATCCAGACACGGCGCTTATGTTAGGATCGCCCCGGTCCGTGACAAATGAGTTTGGGGGGTTCATAAATGCACCGTTTGCGCGCTTACTTCAGCCTGGCTGCCGCCGTGGTAGCGTCGGCCGCCATTCCCGTGGCGGTAGCGGTCCCTGCTGGTGCTGCGGCCACGAGTTTCCTAGTGTCTTCGGCCAGGGCCAGTGCGCCTGTCGGCTCACAAGGAGAGACATTCTTTACTGATAACATCTATGTGACAGCAGGCACGAACATTGTATTGTCCGGATCATCGGACGGGCGTTCCGATTTCTGGGTCGACGACATTCTGCAGATGCAGGTGACACATCAAGACGGCTCGTACTCTACTTATCGGGCCGACGACAGTAACAATTGCACGGCAACAAGCGTCAACACCACGAGGCGAGTGCCACTGGGACAATATCTCCACTCTGGCGTGAATCGTATTCAGCTAACTTTTCATGACCAGTGCGGCGGTAATGACGGTAACAGTGACATCTTTCTGACGGGCGATAACCTCGCCGTTACGCCGGGCCCGCCCGTCCTTGATGCCGGCACCTTTTTCGGTATCAATTATCAGAACAACACAAGCATTACCGACTGCACTACCGGCTTCGGCACGCACGATGCTACGGGGGCAAGCTGGATCCTGGGCGCCAAGCACTGCGCCGACGGCAGCTCTGGAAACCAGAAAGACAATGGCAAGCTGGCCAAGTTCTCGCCAATGCTCTTCAGGTTCTACAATCCAGTGGCGAATGCCAAGGGTGCCCCGCTGGCCGAAGCCATTGCCTGCGGGAAACACAGTTCTACGACATGCGTGGTACCGGAGCCCAACAGTGATACGGGCGATTTCTTCGCGTGGCGCCCTGATGAAGCCATAGCCTCAGACCGCGTGCAGACCGCAGCCAGCGTCACACCGCTCCCCGTGATCCGCGACGAGCCGATCGGCGATATCATCCCCGACCAGACGCAGATCTGCCACTACGGTGCCGGCTCGGCCTTCCACGGAAAGGCCGAGAGTTGCAACACCATTTATTCGGCCGCCGAGCAGAAGAAGTTCTGCAAGTGGGCTGGCGGCTGCCAGAGCGGAGTTTACTACGGCCCGATGGCAGGATACGGGGGCGATAGCGGCGGCCCGGTCTACATGTACAACAGCACCAGGACTGGTGTCTTCGCCGTCGGCATCGACATCTCCTCGACTGATCCTTTCTACTACTGCCCATCAAAGGGGCAATGCACGCTGGTTTCGGGATTCATACCGATCGACACCGTCCTGCAGCGCCTCGGCCTGACCCTGAACCAGTCTTCCTGACCGCTAGCGCAGATCGCGGCGGGC
>JAICWX010000130.1 GCA_025934635.1 Streptosporangiaceae bacterium
ACGGTATCGGACGTCAGCTTCGGCGGCGGCCTGAACGCGGCGAACATGATCACCGTCCCGCTGGGAGCCGACGGCAAGGTCGCCATCGTGGTCGGCGGGGGCGGCAGCGTCCACATCCTCGCCGACCTCGCCGGCTACTACCACTAGGTGCCACAGGGTGCGCCTGTGGGCGTTGCAAGCCGTCCCGGGACGATCGTGTCCTAGATCGCCCCGGGTCCGCCGGAGCCACTGCGCTGACCGGGACACGATGATGGGACTGCCCGACGCGACCGTCGGCATTATCGGGTAGGCCCCGACGGCGACAGCCCTTGGGTTCGCCAGCGGCACGGCATACACGTTCCGGGTGACGGTAGCCACGTGCAGGGCACGTCCAAGTCGCAGTCGTGCGCGTATTGTCGCGGATACCAACTAGCTGAAATGCCCTGAAGATCTACTTGCCACTCCGTAATCGCGGGGTACAGCGGCATGCCTTGACAGGCCTGGGGGACTCACGCGATGAACGAGTGCGCTAGCGATATCCTTGATGCCGCCCACTCGGTGGTGGCAGTAGGCATGCGAGGCACCGCCGTCCAGCCCGGTGGACGGGGCACATTGGTCCGGGTATCATTAATGGTGCACCTTCCGCCTATGGCGGTTTCGCTTGTCGGTGACGTCCGTTTTCCCAGGTCCGCACAGCGCTCAGCGATGTTGACCTGAAAAGCGGAAGGTCGGCGGTTCGACCCCGCCCCTGACCACCGGAACTATTGCCTGATTAGCCCTCTGGCCTGCGCACCTGGCAGGAAGAGAGCCATTTTTATGAACCTGTAAACCGTCCCCCAGCGGACATTCCGGGCGCCGCTTCGGTGCTCGGACCGTGGGTCGAGAGCAAAACTATGGTGCTGCGGCGGCAGGCCGTGCACCGGCCCAAGCAGCTCGACGCGGGACCGTTCGCGGCGGACGTGGCCTCGTTCCGGCTGCACCTGTGTGGCGGAGAACAAGGCGCCCGGGACGGTGCGGACCTACGCGGAGGCGGCGCTGTGGTTCGCCGCCGGGCACCTGCTCCGCGAGACGGATAAGGCCAGCTGGCACCAGGTGGAGGCGCAGGATGTCCAGCGGTGGACGGTGCGGCTGCTGAGCTTGTACAGCGACGCCTGCGCCCGCAACCAGTTCCGGGCGCTGCAGCAGTTCTTCCGCTGGCTGGCGGCCGAGGACGGCATCGGCGACCCGATGGCCCGGCTCCGGCCGCCGAGGGAAACCCCGAAGCCGGTGCCCTGCTTCACCAGCGTGGAACTTTCGAAATTGCGCAGAGCCTGCCTGGGCAGCTCGTTCGAGGAGCGCCGGGACGCTGCGATCATTGCGGTGTTCCTGGCGACCGGGATCCGGCTGTCGGAGATGACCGGAATCCGCTACCACCCCGGCGATTCCTACCGTAGCGACGTCGACCTGGCCGCCCGGGAGGTCACGGTGCATGGCAAGGGCGGAAAGTCACGGACGGTGAAGCTGTCGCATGAGGCGGCCCGGCGGCTGGACCGGTACTTGCGCGCCCGGTCCGGGCATGACCTGGCGTGGCGTCCGGAGCTGTGGCTGGGGGAGGGCACTCGGGGTCCGCTGGACCGGTCGGGGATCTACCAGCTGGTGGTGCGGCGCGGCCGGGAGTGCGGGGTGCTGCTGTACCCGCACCGGTTCCGGCATCACTTCTGCCAGGCGTGGCTGGACCGCGGCGGCGCCGAGGGCGACCTGGTGGAGCTGGCGGGCTGGTCCACCGCGCAGATGATCACGGTGTACGGGGGAGTCGCGCGCGGCGCCCGCGCCCGCCGCAGCTACGACCGCGTCATGGGCTCTTGACCCGCCGGGTGGCGCGACCAGTCGGCGCTGGGGGCACCACCTAGCGGGACCTGTCATCTGGACCGTGCCTTGTTCCGGAGCCGGATCACCGCCGTGGTGTGCCGATAGCCAGTGGTGCGGGTGGTGCACAGACTGAGGAGAGAAGCCCATGACCGCATCACAAGCCCGTTCCCGGCAGCCCAAGCCGCTGGACGCCGGAGGACTGCAGCCGGAGATCGGCTCGTTCCGGCTGCACCTGGCCGCTGAGGGCAAGGCCGCCACGACGGTGCGCACCTACACCGAGGCGGTGCAGTGGTTCGCCGCCGCTCACCTGCTCCCGTCGGGCCTCTGCACTAGGTGGGAGGAGGTGAGCAAGCGGGTCGTGCAGGAGTGGGTCGCCTGGCTGCTGGGCCGGTACAGCGCCGCCTATGCCAGCAACCAGTTCCGGGCACTGCAGCAGTTCTTCAAGTGGCTCGCCGACGAGGAGGAGATCCCCGACCCGATGGCCACGCTCAGGCCACCAGTCGTCCCCGGTAAGCCGGTTCCTGTCTTCACCGGCCAGGAGCTGACCAGGCTGGAGCGCGCCTGCGCGGGCCGGTCGTTCCAGCAGCGCCGCGACGCCGCGGTGATCGCCGTGCTCAAGGCGACGGGCATCCGCCTGTCGGAACTGGCCGGGATCCGCTACGACCCCGGCGACCCGCGGCACAGCGACCTGGACCTGTGGCACCGGGAGATCACCGTGCACGGCAAGGGCCGCAAGACCCGCACCGTGAAGATCAGCCACGCCGCCGCCCGCGCCCTGGACCGGTACCTGCGTGCCCGGGCCCGGCACGCCCAGGCGTACCGGCCGCAGCTGTGGCTGGGGGTGAATAACCGGGGGCCGATGACCGCCAGCGGCCTTTACCAGGTCATCGCCAGGCGCGGCCGCCAGTGCGGCGTCGCGGTGTTCCCGCACCGGTTCCGGCACCACTTCAGCCACGCCTGGCTCGACCGGGGCGGTGCCGAGGGCGATCTGATGGAGCTCAACGGCTGGTCTTCCCCGCAGATGCTGCGCCGCTACGGCGCCAGCGCCCGCGCCGCCCGGGCCCGCCGCAGCTACGACCGCGTGATGGGCGACGCCATGACCTAGGCCGCGCCGTCCCCGGTCGGCGCGGTGATCGCGGGCGCTGGTCGTTCAGGGCGATCTTGAGCTGTCGTCGCGAAGTCGGCGATGAGCCTGGGGCCTCGTCTATCGAGCGGCCGCAGCGGCGCTGGCGGTCCGTGAGTCAACGCGTTCTGGCCGTCACCGCGTTGGCCCCTTCGGTGCCATCGACCGGGTAGAGCGCTACGGCGAGTGCTCCAGCGGTGATGCCGGTTGAGCCAACCTGGCTCTCGGGTCACGTGAGTGCACTCATCGCGCACTCGCACCGACGTTAGAGGCTGATTCAGCTTGTGAATCATCCTGAATCGACATATCGTTTGCGCGTTCGACTCCATGTGTGGTAAATCAGAAGATGCACGGACGGATTTGGTTGTAGCAACAAAGTCGGGGGTCCTTGCCGCCTAGCCACCCACTTAGGCGGTCCGCGCGAGCGACAACCATGCCCAATATGATTCTTAATGATTCATCCTGTTGGGGGTGGGTGCGGCGGATCAGGACGTGTTCCTCGGGAAGCGACGTCAGCTGGGCGGCGAGCTCCGGCGGCTGCGGGAACAGGCCGGGCTATCGGGACGGGATCTCGCTGCACTGGTAGGCATCAGCCAGTCGAAGGTCTCCCGGATCGAGTCCGGCGCTACGATCCCCACGGTCCCGGAAGTGACTGGATGGGCCAGCGCGACCAGGGCCGCAGACAGTGCGCCCGACGTCCTCCGGATGCTGACGGATGCGGCCTACAACGAGGTCCACCCATGGGATGACGCCCTGCGTGACCAGGCGCATCTGCAAGACGCCATCCAGGAACTGGAAAACAGCAGCGGCGTCAAGCAGATCTACGAGCCCTCGGTGGTGCCCGGCCTGCTGCAGACGGCCGAGTATGCCCGGCGCCTGTTCACGATGTTCGAGCCGCCGTACGCCGAGCGCGACATTCCCGCCGTCGTCGCCGGACGGCTGGACCGGCAGACGGCTCTGTTCGACCCCGCCCGGAGGTTCGAGTTCCTGATCACGGAGGCCGCGCTGCGGTTCCGCCTCGGGCCGGCCAGCGTGATGGCCGCCCAGCTCGACCGCATCGCCTCGCTGAGCACGCTGGATAACGTCGACATCGGGCTGATCCCGCTTGACGCCGCGGTGGCGACTCATGTCCCCCACGGGTTCGTCGTCTTCGAAACCGTCGATGGCGGCCCGGACGCGCTGGTCCTCGTCGAGACCGTGCACGCCAACCTGACCGTGAGCGCGGCAGGTCACGTGGCGCTGTACCGGCGGCAGTGGTCCCTGCTCAAGGAGCCGGCCGTGTTCGGCGCTGCCGCCCGCGACCTGCTCACGGCGGTCACCATGGACATGCGCAAGCTCGCCCCGGAGCTTCCATGAGGGCGGGGGCCGCCAGGATGCCCGGCTCTGGCCGGGCATCCTGGCTCCCCGAAGGTGGGTCCCTTGCCGATCAGCCGACGATCTGCCGCAGGGCGACCGCGGCCATGCGGAGCAGGGAGGTCGCGAAGCGGAGGACCGCGCGGGACCGGGTGTCGCCCCGTACGCGACGGCGGAAGTCGGCGTACTCCCTCTTGCTGAAGACCAGCCCCGCCTGGGTCGGGTTCTTGGAGTCGCGAATGACGATGCACCCGCCCACCCTCTCCGTGATTACGCAACCCGCGCCACCGTTGCAGCGGAACTCAAGCTCCCGCCAGTTCTCGTTCTGGATCATCTTCATTTCCTTTCCCGGTCTTGCGGATTCGCCATCCGCTGTGCTGAGAGCAGTCAAAGTCGCTATCGGTCCCCGCGGAGTCCGGCGCAAGTCGGCTAACAGTCAGTGTCCAGTGCGATTGGAGTGCGGTGATTAGCTACGAGATCCTGGAGACGGTGACCGCCAGGCAAGGCGACTGGGTGGCGACCCTGACCCCGCAACAGCAGCTTCTGCTTGCCCGGTTGGTGTACGCCAAAGGCGCGGGCGTGCGGAAGTACGAGCTCCAGCGCGTCATCTGGGATCAAGGAATGGTCCCGGATGGCGCGGTCAGGCGCCTGGTCTATGAGGTGCGCGGGGTGTTGCGGGATGCAGTGCCTGACTCTGAGTCCGTGGTTAGCAACGGTGATGTATACCGGCTGCCATTGGAGGATAGACAGGTGGACGCGCTCCGTTTCGCAGCCAAGCTCGAAGAGGCAGACAATAGCGCGGGCGCGGAGCAGGCCCGGCTTACGCGAGAGGCCCTTGAAGAATGGGGACCGCGGGCATCCGGCTTGTTCGGGGGCTACCCGCTGCTGGGCCTCGACGGCAGCTGGGCTCACGCGACGCGCAGGAAGCTGCGGACGCGGTACCGCGATGCCGTGATCGATTCCCTGCGCCGAGACGCCGCAGCCGAGGACTACGCGTCGCTTCTTGGCAAGTGCGCGCGGCTCGCCGCCGATGATCGTGAAGACCTGGACCGCAAGGCTCCCCAGGACGCCATGAGAGACAACGACTTTCTTGTGCTCTGGATGCTCGCGGCCTACCGGTCAGATCAGCCCGAACGGGCCGAGGAGGTGCTCCGCCAGGCGGCGGACGCCGCGACGCGGTCCGGCCGTCCCGTCAGCGCCGACCTGCAACGCCGGGCACAGCAGATGCGAGACGAAGCATCCCGGCCCCGCGCCTACCCGAGCGCGGCGGGGGCGCGACCCACTTCACTTGCCAGCGATCGGAGAACAATGAACGAGCCCACGATCATCTTCAATAACAATTCAGGGTCGGTCATCACCAGCCAGATCGCGGTAGCCCACGGCGTCACGATCAACGCGAGCGGCGGATCGGCTACGGAAATCCTGACCGCAGGAGCTGACGAAAGCGCCGCCGAGCCCGACTGGCCAATGTCATCAACGGGAGCGGATGGGAGCGTCGATGAATGAGGGAAATGCGTCGGGATCGCCCGAAGAGAGCACCGCCGTTACCGGCCGACCGGGTATGGCTAACGGCGGGTCCCCGGATGGGTTTAACGCGCGCTTCACCAACGAGGGGACCCCCATTACCAGCCAGGTCGGCAAGTCCGGCCCGATCACCATTAACATCGATCGCGGGCCAGCGGCGCAACCGGAAACTTCGGGTATTGCACGCGGAAGATGGCCTTGGATCACTGTCGCGGCGATCGCTGTGATCGGCGCCATCGCGGTCGTCATCAATGCACTGCCCAGCCAGTCCACCAGCTACGGCAGGAATCCGGCCCCAAACCCGGGCGTCAGCGCCGCATCCACGCTCTCGCCCGGGGTGGCGGATCCCACCACATCGCCGCCCAATCCGTCGGCAAGCGCGGCGCCCGGCAAGCTTTACGAAGAGGTAACCGATAATCATCTCGGGACTGACGTCTTCAGTGACCCCATGGGCGACGCTGTGCTCAGCGGCCCGGTATCCATCCCTTTCGGCACGCACGTGCAGGTCAAGTGCTATGCGCCCAACGAATCAGCCATGGGCAGCATAAACGCCTTCTACCTCATAGAAACGGCGCCGTGGGCAGGCGAGTACGCCCCGGCAAATACATTTCTGAACGCCGATACAACAGGGTCGCTAGACCCTGACGTTCCGCAATGCTAACAGCGTGAACCCATATCGGGAGGAGCGATCCGCATGGACAGGAGAAGCTCAAACCTTTCAAGGCGCGGCATAGCATCCGTGGCCGGGCTGGTCATAGTGCTCACCGCGCTGGCGGTGGGCGCGTTCCGCCTTGCCACGGCCGGTGGCACAACGCCTCCCCGGGCCAGCGGCACAGTGACTCCCCGGGCCGCCGACGCCAAGGCAACCGGGAGCAAGCACCCAGTCGCGAACGGGTCGGGGGCCCCGGTCCGGCCGACTACATCCGGCGGCGGGGAAACCCCGGGCTCCGGGTCCACCACGGCCAGTACGGCCCAGTCGGCCAGCAGCAGCGGCGGCCATCCTCCGTCCACCGCCGCGCCTTCCTCAGGGCCTTCCCGCGCACCCACCCCGACACCTAGCCCGGTGACGGCCGGTACTTCTCCCAGCCCACATCCCACTCCGTCGCACACCAATTCGGCCCCGCACACGGAAGAGGAGTGGCACACGGGGGCGAACACCTTCAATGACCCGAGCAACGCTTCGGGGCTGGGACCCAAGATCGCTCCCGCGCAACGGGTGCTCGTGTCCTGCAAGCTCTACGACCCGTCGATCGCGAGTGCCAGCCCCGGCGGGTACTGGTACCGGATCAGTAGCCCGCCCTGGAATAACCAGTACTACGCGGTAGCCAACACCTTCCTCAACGGTGATCCCTGGGACGGCCCGTACACGCACCCCACGGACTTCAGCATTCCCAATTGCTGAAGGCAAGACCTCAAGGCCAAACAAAGGCCTAAAGAATCCCAGCATGCTTACCAACCTCCACCTCAAAGGAGGGATGCCCAGATGAAGATTCTGGGAAGTAACCGATCCGCCAGCAGCAAAATGATCCGGCGCCGCCTGATGCTGCTGATCATACCGATTACGCTGCTGAGCCTGCTCGTCGGGACCGCCGGGACCGCCGGGACCGCCAGGGCCGCCGCCACCGCCACCGACTCAGCCTCCACCGACGACGATGCCGGGGATCCCTCGGTGGGACTGCCGGCCTGCGACACTCAGTCCCCCTACCGGGACCCACACCCCATAACCATGATCGATCCGCAAAACGGCGACAACATGGGGACCGCTTACCTCGTGTATTCCGTCGGCTGCCAGACAGAATGGGTGACCGCGCACGCGTACCCGCCTTACGTGGCCGTACCATCGGTCTGGCTGCAGAACCAGCCTGGCCCGAGTGTCGGTGAGGCCCTTTTCAGCCCAGATGGGGGGACTTACTGGACAGATCAGCTCGGCGGCATGGCACACCGGGCCGCCTGTGGAGGCGTCCAGATGTACTACGGCCTCACCGGCGCGTGGGTGGGCTGGTATTACATCGGCTGCATGTAACAGCTGAATGCGGATACGCGCCGGGACCCGACGGATTCGCGAGCTCGATGATAGCACCCTGCTCGCGGTCACCCGGGTCCCGGATGCGCCGGGTGCCTCGTTGCACTTAAGGTGTGCCTTGACGGCTCCCGAACCTCGCGCCTTGCGAACATCAGCGGCGATAACGCCTGCGGCAGTGGCTCGTCGTATTCCCCACGGCCTGCTGACGGAACCGTCTAGCTCGATGATCGTCTTGTCGTAAAAGTGCGCCGGTTCCTGTGCGGCGCATTGCGCCTGTGTCAGCCCATAGGCCCAAATCGGCATCACGACCACGTCCAAGCCTGTGGCGCCAAAAGGAACTTGGTGCGGGGCTGCGGGCTGTCGGCTGGCGCCGGGCGATACCAGTCAGTGGCAGGGGTTCCGCCAGGTGCAGGGTGCCTGGCTTGCGCCCCCACCGCGACCGGGGCTGGCGGACTCGGGCGGAGGCCGGATGCATCACAGGAGGGGCTGCCTAAACCTGCTGTCGATTTTTCTCGGAAAATGAAGAAAAGAAGATCTGCAGCTAAAATTGCTTGTGTTCCGCGTCGCCGGAGATGTATAGATGCGAGTGCTGGATCGGTACACCGTGAGGGACTCTGGGAGGGCGGGCGTGACGCATGTCCGAAGGGGGCAGGGAGCGGAGCTATATCGGATCGAATAGCCGTCCCGTTGCGCAGGCAAGGTATGGCCAGGTCCAGTGCGCGGGATTGCGCTGGGACGCGACTCCATGTGGACGGCCCACTGGGTTCCTGGTGCCGAGCCAGATGCTGGCGGAGGACGGGAATCGCGAGAGGGTCTAAATCCGGGGAGGGAATGTCGTGACAACGAGCAGGGTCGTAAGCGGGGATTACAGGCCACACATTGGAATCGTGGTTCTGATGGTAACGGCGATCGTCGCCTCGGTGGCCGCCACGGCTGCTCGCCCTGCTGAGGCGGCAACATATGCGGTGTATCAGACGACTGCCGCGGTGAGTGCTCGCAACTCGCCCACCGCGACCGCCACCGGTGCTTACGGCGCGCCTTCGGGATCAAGCATTGGTGTCCAGTGCCAGGTCATCGGGCAACCCGTCGGGCCGAAGGGCAACACACTCTACTTCTGGGCGCTGTACGCAGGCCGGTACTTCTACGTGCCGGACACGTGGACTAACTCCCCGCACCTCGCCGGCCAGCCGCCTATCGCCGGCATACCGATGTGCGGTTCAGCGGGTGCTCCGGTTCCCTGCTGGGCGGCAAGCTGCGCGGGCAAGAGCCCGCAGCGGGAAGGATGCGTGACGGGGGCGACACACCTTGCGACCTACCGGGCATGGGCGCCCTATGACGAGGTGGCAGCTTATGTCGAGCTGTACCACTCAGGTCATTGCGGGTCCGCGTACTTCATGGCCATTAGCCCGTTCCCGGATACGGCGGGGACGACGACCTCGATCTGGAATCCGAACGGCCCGTCGTATCGCGTCCGGGAAAGCACTGGCGGCTACCAGTACAGCGCGATGGTCAACGACGTTCCGGGGGTGACCACCTGCCTGGGAACCCAGGTCTACTACAACAACGGCCACTACTACCAGTGGCAAATGCATGTGTGCTACTAGCCGGATTAAGGCCAAGCGCGTGAGGATCACGATGAGTCCAGGAGTCTCAGCGGCGATAGCCGGGGCGATCGCCGTCGCCTCTGCAGTCACGGTGATCCCGAGGCCCGCGCTCGCGGCGACGTCACTGCCCGTCGCGGGGGCTGCCCGGGACGCGGCGGGCGGGCCGGCCAGGCTGGCTGCGAGTGAGCCCGGCAGCGGCGTGGCCGGCCGCGTGGTGTGGGGCTGGGGCGATTCGGCTGGCTACCACGTCACGGTCTATGCGGGCGAGAGCAGCCGGCAGGTTGCCCTGCTCCGGCCGGCTAACCTGGACGCTTCCAGCTGGACCGGGTACCAGTGCGTCAGCGGGGACGGCCGGTACGCCGCCGTGGTCACCGGCCCGGTCTCCGCCGCTAATACGCCGCGCGGCCGGGCCGTCGGCGGCTTCGCCTACAGCATCGACCTGTCCACCGGGCGGGTACGGCCGATCGCCGATGGCGTCTCGCTCGTCTACTACAACCCGGGCTGCGGGACCGGTCACCTGACAGCCTTCACCACGATCACGCCCGACGACACGGCCACCACCGTGCGGACGGCGGACCTATCCACTGGTGACCTCACGGGGACCGAGGCTGTCACCGGTCAGCTCACCTCGGCGGTCCCCGCCGCGGGCGCGCAGGAGATCATCGGCGTACGGCAGGGCGACATCGTCGCCGTCGGCTCGCACGGCGTCCGTACGCAGCTCGTGGGCGCCGGTGACGCCTACGACCTAGTGCCATCTCCTGGCGGAGGGCTTGACTACCTCACGACCGCCGATGGCGCGGCTGGTCCAGCCGGCGGCGCGCAGGCCGGCGGCACAGCGCGGGCCTGGCATGAGCAGGGAGGCGGCTCCACCTTGCTCGGAACGGGAGACCTTACTGCCGCGCGGATGCAGAACGGCGTGGACGGCAGGCCGGTCGCCATCGGAATCCGGCTGCGCGCTGGGACTGGCACTGGCATCGTGGACATCCCGGCCGCAACGGGCATTGCGGACCCGGTCGCGTCGGCCGACGGCCGGATCGTGCTCGGCGCCGGGAGCACAGGTGCGCCCGGCCAGGTGCTCGTGCGGGCTGACGGCAAGGTACGAGCCGTGAGGCTATCGGCGTCAGCGCCGCCCGTGACCACGCAGCACGCAGTTCGGCTGGCTGCCGCGGCGGATGGCGGGAGCGGGGCCGCTGGCCCGCGCGCGGTGATCGCGTCCGGGAGCGGCGGGGATTCCTCGCCGTGCGCCGTGCCCCGCCTGGATCCGCGCCGGCAGGTGCTGCAGCCGAGCGCTGCCCAGGTCGACTGGGCCATCCAGATGGCAACCGCGGACAAGCTCACCGGCAGCCTGGGCAGGGCTGCCGGGTATGGCAACCTGGGCCTGCCAGCGTACGCGGCCAACACGGACTTCCCCGCCATCCCGCTCACGGACCCGTCCGGCGCAGGCGCGCGCACCGTGCCGCCGATCGTGTTCGAGGCGATCGCGGCGCAGGAGTCCAACTTCTCCCAAGCCTCCTGGCACGCGCTGCCCGGTATTGGCGGGGACCCGCTCATCGCCGACTACTACGGCAACGGCGGCAACAGCATCGACACGATCGACTACCCCAGCGCGGACTGCGGCTACGGGATCGCCCAGGTGACATCCGGCATGCACGCCGGCGACCCGGACTACACCCCGGCCGGGCAGGCCAAGATCGCCGTGGACTACGAGGAGAACATCGCCGCTGGCCTGAGCATCCTGGAAAGCACCTGGAACCAGCTCGCCAGCCTGGGCATCACCGCGAACAACGGCAGCCCGGCCGGCCTGGAGAACTGGTACTTCGCCGCCTGGGCCTACAACACCGGCATCCACCCGGTGAGCAGCCACGGGACGGCCGGCCTCGGCTGGGCCAACAATCCCGCCAACCCCGACTACCCGCCCAGCCGGCCGCCCTACCTGAAGGACACCTACGCCGACGCGTCGCACCCGGCCGACTGGCCCTACCAGGAACGTGTCATGGGCTGGATGGGCAGCCCGCTCATCCAGTTCGGCGCGAACGACTACGGTCCGGCCAGCTACCGCAACGGCAACAGCTGGCTGCAGACCCCGCCCGTGGACATCGCATGCGCCTCAACGAACTTCTGCACCCCTCCCGGCGGGAGCGGCACCCCAGGCTGCTCACTGAGCGACGACGAGTGCTGGTGGACTGGGCACGCCACCTGGGTGGCCGACTGCGCCGCGAGCTGCGCCGTCACGCCTGCGGTGTTCCCGCTGCCCAAGGAGCCACCGGTCACCGACCCGCACCCGCCGACGTGCAACCTGGACACCGGCAAGGTGCCATCCACCCCTGTCGGCAGCCCCGTCATCGTTGATGACTTGCCCGCGACCGGCCCGCTCAACGTCGTCGGTTGCAGCCAGTCGCCCAACTGGCGCAACTCCGGCACGTTCACCTACACGCCCGGCGTCAACGCAGCTGGCCAGCAGGTCGGCCTGATCGACACCCACCAGCTCGGCGCGGGGTTCGGCGGACACATCCTGTTCACGCACCTGGAATCAGCCAAGGCAGACCCAGACGTGATCAACACCGGCACCTGGAAGCCCAACCTGCCGGGCCTGGAGTACTACGACTTGCGCATCCACGTCCCAGCGACCGGCGCCGACGCTACCGCCGCCCAGTACACGCTTACCCCCGCGCCCGGCGCCGTGCCCATCACGCTGACAGTGAACCAGCAGGCAGGCGAGACTTGGATCAACGCGGGGTCATTCGGGATGAACAAGGGCGCGACGCTCACCCTCACCAACGCCGGCAGCACCGGCCTGGGTAGCACGGACATCGCCTTCGACGCGGTCGCATTCGTCCCGCAAGGAGGCAGCCCCGTCATCCAGGTGAAGGGCACGTGCCCGGCGATCGACTACGTCGCCGCGCGCGGCTCCAGCCAGGGCGGCCCCGGCACGCCGAGCTGGCACAGCACCCTCAGCGACCCCCTGGGGATGGGCACCCAGCTCGCCCAGATCGGGCAGAAGCTCACATCATCCCGGAGCAAGGGAACCGTGACGCAGGAGTCCATCGGCTACTTGGCCGACAGCATCTGGACGGCTCCCCTCAAGACGGGAGGCAAATGGCCGTCACAGTACACCCGGGACCTGCAACAGGGCGTCGCGCTCACCCTGGATGACCTGCGCCAGCACTACAGCGCCTGCGGTACCAGGCAGCGGTTCGTCCTAGCCGGCTACTCCCAGGGAGCGATGGTCATGCACCGCGTCGTCATCACGCTGCAGTCGTCCAGCGTGACCGCCGACAATGCGCTCCTCAAGCAGATCGCCGCCGTGGTCCTCGTCGCCGATGGGGACCGCAAGAAAGGCGACATGGTGACCTTTA
Organism: Streptosporangiaceae bacterium; assembly: GCA_025934635.1. The sequence continues at coordinate 12,811 of JAICWX010000130.1, forward strand.
CCGGGACCGCTTCACACTCGTCTCAGGGCATCGCGTGGGAAGCCCCGTCGCTGGCCGAGCCGTCCCAGGTCAACTTCACCAAGGCGGTTGGCGCCCGGGTGCTTTCCATCTGCGACAAGAACGACATCGTCTGCGACTTCCCGGTCGGTGCCCCCCTCGCCACGATCGCCGCCCACTTTGCGATCGGAGTCCCCATCCACACGGGACACTACAAGACCGCCGCCAACGTGGCCTCGTACGCCTCGTGGGTCAACCAGCGCCTTGCCTGACAGGGCATGCATCGTGACTTTCCAGAAGGAGCGCCCGTGCGCGTCAAGTCGCTAATGGCGGCGATTGTCCTGGTGTCGAGCATGACTGGCCTCGCCGCCCACGCCGATGCCGCGGTGCCCACTCGCGGTTCGGCTCCCGCGGCATCAGCCTCGGCCAGGCCGCCGCTGCCTAGTTCCGCTGCGAAACGCGCCGCGACCACCTCGCGGCCATCCAAGGCGACCACCAAGCACGTCACGCCACCCCCACTGGCCTCCCCGACGCCGACAGCGCCCGGCAAGGTGCCGACGCCCGGCAATGTACCCGCGTCCGCCATGGCACCGGCGGACCGGACAACGCAGGGACGGGCCGCGATCCCGGCGGGTGACAGCCTGGTCAGCGTGCCCGGCGGCGACCCCGCCAACCTGCGTAATGACGCTTGCCTGTCGAACAGCTCCCCGGTTCCGGACCCGTGGGCCCCATACGATCCATGCGGTATCAACGCGCAGGCCCCTGATGGCTCGTATGTGATCATGCGCTGCTGGACCGACACCATTGCCGTCCCTCAGTACTCAAGCTCCCCGCGCTGGTTCTTCGTCACCCGAGACACGGGCAACCCGGAGACCAACGTCTCGGGGTTCATCTACTCAGCCCTGGTCACAGTGGCGAGCCAGGTCAAGACGCCGAATTGCAACACGACCGACTACAGCAGTTACTACCCCTACCGGCCGTCAGACGCTTCTATCACGATCTCCAACCGTCCCACGGCGAGCGTCTTCACCATCAGCCTGGACGTCATCGCATTCGGCCCGGCGACCCTGTACTGCCATGTCGGGACAGCGGCCAACTATCCGACCGGGGGATCAGTGGTCAACCTTGGTCAGTACACGATCAATCTCGACAGCTACGGGGACAACTTCACGATCCCGGTCTGCGGCACCGGGAACCAGTGGGTCGGGATCATCGCCGCTAACGGAATCATCCGGTACAGCAACCAAGTCGCGGTCGGCTCAGGCTCCCCGCCCCCGCCGCCTCCTACACCGGGCTACCTGGGTGGCATCGCGGGCCAGCCGCTCACCTTCTCGACAACGTCCGGCTACGTAGTGGGCTCTAGCATCACGGTGACGGGGTACCCGGCGGAGAACTTCGGGCAGACCAACGTCTCGGTCGCCAGCCTCGCACTTGCCGTGACGTCGCCCACCGGCGTTATGGAGTGGGACGTGTGCTACTCCAGCCTCACCGTCGCGCCCGGCCAGATCGTTTACTGCCCCGGCACCTTCACCCCAGACGTAGCCGGCTCCTGGGCGCTCAACCTTGACTGGCAAGGGAGCGATGGGAGCTGGCACGACCTGTATGAGCCGCTCTACATCCAGATAGACGCGGCCCCGTCGGCCCCCGCGAATGACGATTTCGCCAACGCCCAGGACATCACCGGGAGGACCGGCTTCAACGGCACCAACGTCGGCGCGACAGCAGAACCCGGGGAACCCGACCACTATCTCGGGTCGCCCGCCCAGAATTCCGTCTGGTTCAAGTTCACGGCCCCGGAGACTGGGCGAGCATGGGTGAGCATCGATAACAGCACCGACGTGACCGCGCTCGCCGGCTACACCGGCACTGCAGTCAGTACTCTCAGGCGCCTCGCCACCTGGGACGCGATGGGCAACGAGGTCATCGTCTTCTCTGTGACCACGGGCGTCGAGTATTACCTCGCGGTCGATGATGACTACGGAGCCAATCCCGGCGCCCCCTTCACCGGGGTGATCGCCATGGAGCCGATCACCCGGCCAGCAAACGACGACTTCGCTCACTCACAGCCGATCACGCCCGGCACGGTTTACACGGCGGAATTCATCGACGCGACAACCGAGCCGGGCGAGCCCGCCGCTTGGCCAGGAGAGCCGGACTACGGCAGCGTCTGGTACTTCTACAAGCCCAGCGCGGACGTGACCATGACCTTCAGTTCGGTCAGCGCCGGCGACCCTGTCGTTTTCGGCGTGTTTACCGGAGATTCGGTGAAAACACTGAGCCGGGTTGACTACGACTGGGTGCAGCAGGGCCACAGCTGGACTGTCGCCCTCTCGGCGGGCGAGGCGTACTACATCGCGATCGACAACTACTACAACGCTCCGGACCAGATCTCGGGAGTTCCACCTACCATGGGATTCCAACTGAAGGCGACGGTCAAGCCGCAGCCTCCCGTAGTCACCACGGCGCTGCCCACTCTCTACAGCAAGGCACGATACTCCATTCAGCTGCACGCCAAGGACGGAGCAGGCCCGTACACATGGAAGCTGGCCCAGCCCTCCTTCCTGTCTGGATTCACCCTGTCAACCAGCGGCGTCCTGTCAGGCAGCACTACGGGATCGGGAACGGGCGCGCTCTATGTAAGCGTGACGGACTCAGAGAGTCCGAAGGTCACCGCCATCACGCCGCTGACGCTGCACGTCGTACGGGACACAAATGCCCCGTCCGGGCGGATCACGAAGACCACAGCCAGCCGAGGAGCGCTCACGATCTACTGGACCGCGGCCGACAGCCAGTCGGGCTACGACCACGCGCAGATCCGCGTCCAGCGCGTCGTAATAACAAAGGGCACGCAGCCACAGTGGGCCGCCACAGGCGCGCTGCGCGGGACTTCGGCCAAGGTCGCGATCAAGGTCACGGCCCTGTACCGCGTCGAGATCCGGTTCGTGGACAAGAGCGGCAACGTCAGCGCCTGGACCCCCGCGAAGGTTGTTGCCGTCCAAGCGTAGAGGGCTGCGCTCGCTCTTTCGGAAGCGGCGCAGCTTACCCTGCGCCAAGAACGGGCCTTGGTCGGCAAACATGCCTTCGGTTGAAATCGGAGCCTACGATCCCGCCAGCCCGCTACGGCCTGCGTCGTGGTCAGCGAGGACTGGGTGGTGCTCACCAGCCTGCTTCACGGTGCGCGGCGGCACGGCGGCTAAACCCGCACCGTCAAGATCAGCCACGACGCCGCCCGCGCCCTGGACCGGTACCTTCGTGCCCGGGCCAGGCACGCCCAGGCGCACCGCCCGCAGTTGATGCCACTTACCGAAAATCAGGTGAGCGTCAACACAGTTGTGGCTGGGGATCAGCAACCGGGGCCCGATGACCGCCAGGGGCATCTACCGGGTCATCGCCCGGCGCGGACGCCAGTGCGGTGTAGACGCGTTCCCGCACCGGTTCCGGCACCACTTCAGCCACGCCTGGCTCGACCACGGCGGCGCCGAGGGCGACCTGATGGAGCTCAACGGCTGGACCTCCCCGCAGATGCTGCGCCGCTACGGCGCCAGCGCCCGCGCCGCCAGAGCACGGCGCAGCTACGACCGCATCATGGACGAAGCACCATAACCTGGGCCGCCGAGGAGGACCTCACATCAGGCGAAATATCCGCCGTTATCTCAAGCCCGTTTTTGGGTGTCTTCGCTGTGATCGCCGGGGGTTCCGGGCCTCGGCGAGGACGCGTTATCTGCAGTGGTGTCTTCGCTGTGGCTGGTGTGCTCGCCGTATCTGCGTTATGGCGCGGCCCATCCTTCGGCCTGCTCGACGGCTTGGGCTGAGATTTCTTCAAGTTCGGTGATCAGCTCGCGCAGGCGCCTGGTGTTATCGAAGAGGGGACGGTACCGCTCGAGCTGCGCGGGGCTGAGCGTGCGGGTGACGGTCTTGGCTCCGGCTTTGCGGATCCATGTCGGGTACGGGCCGTGCAGGTGGCTGGGGTCGCTGTGGCACCGGCAGCGGGGCGAGCCGCAGCGGGTGGTGCGCTCGACGAGGCTTCCGGGAAGGCACGGGCCGAGCGCGGCGATCTCGTCGGCGATCTGGCGCTGGCGGTGTCCGGTGCTGGCTGGCGTTGAGGACATGCCTTGTTGCTATCGCATTTCTGCCGGCGCGCCGGCGAGGCTCCGCCGCCAGGTGCCTTGAAACCTTTAACTTCAAGGCATCTGGTCCTGGAGGGCCAGCCGGATGGAGGTGGGCGGTGCGTGTTCAGCGGGTACTGATGCCTGGCAGCGGCAGGGAGTCGTGGACGCTGCTGGGAGATGACGGTGAGGTGGTGGAGCCCGCCGAGCGTTACCTGGCCTACCTGGCGGCGATCGAGCGCTCTCCTCATACGGTGCGCGCCTACGCAGTCAGCCTGAAGCTGTGGTTTGAGTTCCTCCGGCACGCCGCGGTGAAGTGGGACGAGGCGGGCGCCGAGGACGTGGCCCGGTTCGTGGGCTGGCTGCGCGCCCCGGCAGGCAACGTGATCGTGCTGGCGGACGGGAGCGGCGCCCGTCGCCCGGCGACGGTGAACCGGTACCTGGCGGGCGTCTTCGGCTTCTACGATCATCATGCGCGGACCGGCGTGCAGGTCGCGGCCGAGCTGGTCTCATGGCGCCGGATCGGCCGTGGTTCTTACAAGCCGTTCCTGCATCACGTGACCAAGGGCCGGCTGATCCCGGTCAGGCCGGTGAAGCTGCACGTACCGCGGCGTGCGCCACGCACCCTGGAACCCGGGCAGATCGTGGCGATCCTGGCGGCATGCGAGCACCTGCGGGACCGGTTCTTGCTGTCGCTGCTGGCCGAGACGGCAGCCGGTGGCGCGGAGCACCTCGATGACCGCCCACGTCCAGAACGCGTGGTCTTCTTCCCAGGCCAGGTCGTGCCGGGTGCCCTCGCTGTCGAGCGCCCATGTCCTGATTCCGGCCTTGCGGGGCTCGGACCTGGTGTAGGAGCGTCCCTCGGCGGTGAACGCCGCGCCAGGCGGCGCACCCAGCGCGGCTTTCAGCGTCCCGGCGGTGCGGTCGCGGTGGCTGGCAGCCGAGCGGGCCAGGACCGGCAAGACGGGGAGCCGCTCGCGGGTGCGGCTGTCCATCCGGGACTTGCGCCGCCTTTCTTCCTTGCGCGTTTCGACGTCGGTTTTGGAGACGGGGCTGGGAACCGCCCACTGGCCCCAGCGGGCGGGGTCCTCGGCGGCCCAGCAGGCCAGGTCCAGGTAGAAGGCGCGGACTGACATGAGGGTGTGGCGGCTGGCGAGCCGCTGCCCGTCGGCCTGCCCGGTGCCGTCGGTCCGGGTGCGCGTCCGCTGTTTCCAGGCGGCGGCGGTCGCCGGCGGCAGGTTCAGGCCGGTGATGCCGGGGTGGTGGCGTTCCAGGTCGGCCCAGAAGTTCCGGGCCAGCTGCTGGGCGAGGGTATCCAGGCTGCGGTAGTCGAGGGCGGGCTGTCGTTCTTGCAGGTAATCGACGATCAGGTCGCGGACGGGCCGGCAGGCGAGCTGGTAGCGGTCGACGAGCTCGGCCGGGCTGCGCTGCCCGACGGTGAGCAGCGGGGCCAGCAGTTCGGGTGCCCGTGGCCCGAACGCGCCGGCCTGGCGCAGCAGCCGCCACGACACGGCGCTGTAGTCGCGGGTCCTGCTTCGGGCCTCGCGCTCGGCATCGAGCAGCTCCAGGAAGTCGCCGGCGGCGATCTCGGCGAGCGTGCCGCCCTTGGCGGCCATGATGACCGCGGCCCGCCTGATGGCCGCGTGCCTCGCCCCGGCCGAGATGGCTTCGTCGTCCATGGCCTTCCGCAGCCTGGAGAGCCCGGCGCGGTCACGGGTCCGCTCAAGGTTCCGGGCCAGCGCCCCGGGGCTGACGCCGGATGCTGCCAGCCAAGGCAGGCCGGGGCGCACGATGTCCGCGCAGACCGCGAGGATCAGCCCGATGGACAGCTCGTCCATCCGGTTGCCGGCGCGGATGCCGCGGGCGTCCATCCAGCCGGCGCAGCCCTGCTTCCACCCGGCCCCGGCGTCCTCGGCGCCGCTGGCGTGCCACCGCTGCTGCCAGGTGCCGCCGGGGAACCCGGCAAGCCAGTCAAGCGCCAGGCCCGCGCCGCGGGCCTGCATGTTGCGGGTGCCCGGGTTCGGGAGGGTGAACGGAGGCCGGGTGATCAGCTCTAGGGCCGGCTCATGCGCGAGATGGGTGGCCGGCCAGTCGGCGGCACCCGGGCGGCCCGGGAACCCGGTGCGCGAGGCGTCCCGTGCCGCTTGCCGTGCCTCGCGCCGCAGCCGCACCGGCGCGGGCACCTCGCCTTGCAGGGCCTTGTGCAGCCTGACGGTCATGATGCCCCTGTCCCGAACAGGACGTCCAGCGTCTCCGGCCGGTAGCCGGCGCCCGGGACGGGCGCGGATCTCGCGGCTGCCTGCCGTTCGGTCTCGCCGTGGTGCGCCAGCACCCGGCGGATCACGTCCTCTGCCCGGGGCGCCGTATAGATCTGCGTGGTCGTCAGGTGCGCGTGGCCGAGAACGGCCTGCACGTCGGTCAAAGGCAGCGACGGGTCCTCGGCCATCCGGAATGCGGCCGTGTGCCGCAGCGCGTGCAGCGTCGCCGCCGTGCCAGCCTGCTGGTTCACCCGCTCGAACATGCGGTGGACCGCGTGGTAGGACAGCGGCAGGACCGGCCGGCGCAGCGTCCACCACAGCGGCTGCCGCCGGCCTGCCGGGATCAGCGGGCCCATCTCTGCCTGGTAAAGCCGCAGCCACACGAACGCGTCCGGCGACGCCGGAAGCTGCGCCAGCTCCCGCGTTCCCTTGCGGATGACGGTTATCAGCTGCCGTCCCGGGTCGGCCCCGCCGGCCGTCGCCGACAGAAGCTCCGACGCCCGCGCTCCCGTGGACACGTAGAACGCGACCAGGGCCCGGTCCCGGTTAGACGGCAGCTTCGCGAAGATCGCATTGAACTCAGCGTCGCCGACCGCCCTCGGGGCCCGCGAGGCTAGCCGCGGCCGGTAACGGCCGCTCCGCTGCTCCGGGTAAGCCTCCATCGGGTTGTGATGAGCGCCGGAACGGCCGCGCCGCCGGGCACGGTCCAGCGGGAAGGGATTGATCATCGGCCCGGTCCCGGCCTCCAGGTGATAAGCGTAAAAGCCCCGCAGGACCGTCTCGCTGTGAGCGCGGACCGCCGGCGCGTAACCTGTGCCTCCCCGCCCGGACAACTGCAGCCACCGGCTGAAGTCACGGGCATCGCGCTGGCCGGCGCGGTCCCACGCGATCCCCGCCGCCCAGGCGAACCGGAACCACCGCAGCAGGTCCATCCCGTATGACCGGACGGTCGCCTCGGACCGGCCAGCCGCGAGCAGGTCCCGGAAGAACTCCGTGACCGGCTCGACTGCCGCGCCATCCGGCCCGGTCATCCTGAATGGCTCGTACCGGTCATTTACCGCTACCAGTTCCCCTGTCGCCGGCACCGCGAGCGAGGCCAGGTCCCGTCCGTCTTCCATGCCCGGCGACGCTACGGCATCAGCACGGTGACCTGCGGAAACGCCACGCGTAGTTCAGTCAACTGGTGAGATCCTGAAGGCCGCGTCCGCGTATTTCGCGAGGGAACTCGACCCGAGGCTTCCGCGCTAGTCGAGTTCATTGACGCGCACCGGGGCCGGTTCGGCATCGAGCCGGCCTGCGCCAATGCCAGCGGTTTAAGGCGTAACCGGTTGAGGGCTGGTTCTGTTGGTGGTGGCGCTGTGTGATCGCTACTGGCTGCGGGCTTGTTGCCCTGGCTGGCTGCGAGACGGGTGAGGCTCCGGCTAGAAGTGTGATTGCCTAGATCCACTTCAGCCACCGGAGCCTCACGTGCCTTCTTCTTACCCTGTCCCGTCTGCTGGCGTGCCCGTTCCGGCCGGGATGATCGTCGCGGTGCCGCTGGAGCTGTTCGCGTCGCCGCTGGTGAGCGGGCGGGGCCTGGGCGAGGCAGACCGGTCCGCGCTGGTCGTCGGCGGGACGCCGAAGGTCCGCACGGGCGGCCTGGTCGCGTACTGCAAGGTGGTCGTGGTCGCGCAGGCGCAGGTCAGGAGGGACGGGCAGGTCCGGGCGAAGGGCGGCCCTGTGCATCACGCGACTCTGGGGCCGCTGGAGGCGCAGGCCGGGCCTGGCGTCATCGAGTCGGTCGCGGGGCAGGCCCCGCTGGACGCCCGGCTGGTGAAGGGCGAGCGGGAAAGGCTCCTGGCCAGGGCGTTCATGATCCGGGTGATCGTGTTGATGACGCTCATGCCGGACGCGCGGATCAGCGACGTGATCGCCGCGCTGGCCGGGGACCTGGCCATCGTGCCGTGGGCGCGGCCGTGGCATCCCGCGTCGGCGCGGTCGGCCGGGGACTGGCGGGCCGCGCTCGGCCCGGTCCCGCTGGAGGAGCTGCGGGACCTGGTGCTGGGCTCGTCCTGGCGGGAGCACCAGGAGCACGGCTGCCCCGGGGCCGTGACCATCGGGAAGAGGCGGCCGCTGCGGGCGGGGTCGCTGGACGGGACGCTGATCCGGGTGCCGGACACGCCGGGGAACAGGGCGTTCTTCGGGTCGGTCGGCACGGGGGATGACTCGTCGCCGTTCCCGCAGGCCAGGGCGCTGCCGGTGACCTGCTGCTCGTGCCGGGCCATGTTCGCGGTGCCGCACGGCCCGGCCGGGACGGGCAAGGCGGAGTCGGAGCAGTCCCTGCTGGACGAGGCCATGGGCCGGTACCCGTGGCTGCTTGACCCGGGCTGGATCTGGCTGATGGACCGCAACTATCACGGCGCGCCCCGGATCGCCCGCCTCATCGCGCGCACGCACGTGCTGATCAGGCTCAAGAGCGACATCCCGCTGCGGCGGACCTCGGAGATCCTGCCCGACGGCTCTTACCGGGCGGAGCTGTCCGGCGACGGCATCACCGTCCCGGTCCGGGCCATCGAGTACCACGCCGACGTCGAGGGCCAGGTAGTCCCGGAGATGTTCTGCCTGGTCACCGACCTGATGGACTACGAGGACTACCCTGGCCCCGAGCTTGCCGCGCTCTACAAGTGGCGGTGGGACGGGTCAGAGACCGCGCTTCGCGAGGCCAAGACGCCGCTGCGCGGCGCCGGCCCGGGAACCGGGCCGATGCTCCGCTCCTGCTCCCCGAGCCTCGTCCGCCAGGAGCTCGCGGCCTGGGCCGCCGGCGTCACCCTGATCCGCTGCCTCATCCTCGATGCCGCGCTCGCCGCAGCGCCGGCCAGGAAGGGCCGCCGCGCCGGGATCGCCGTCCGGCCCCGGGACCTGTCCCTCGCCCGCGCCCTGCGGGCGGCCCTGTCCGCGATCCGCCTCGGGCACCACGGCTACCAGGCTGTGACCAGCGCAATCGCCGGCTACCGCAACGTCGTCGACCGCGGCCGGCACCGCGCCCGCAAGTCCAAGTCCCCCTCATCCTTCGACCACGCCGGCCCCGCAGACACCACTACCCGCATCGCCCCGGCCATCATCACCATGGCCAACACACCCGCTTGACCAGCGGGAATAGCATAACCCCACTCAACCGAGGACCCTGCCGGGCCATGGTCCCGGCCGTCCCGGCGCGGCACGCCGCCCTCCGGCATGCCCACCGCAACAGCGACTACCCACAGTGAACGAAGACAGGAACTACCCACAACCGGTCAAACAGCTAAAGCCGCTGGCATTG
>JAICWX010000170.1 GCA_025934635.1 Streptosporangiaceae bacterium
GCGGCTGAGTACTCCTACCGGCTGGTGTCGCCGTTGTACGACGGGCAGGGGCTGGTGGTGTCGGCCGGGCCGGACGGGGACGCGGTCCGGGTGTCGTGCCGGGACGGCGCGGGGCGGGTCACCGCGACGGGCGCGATCCGGGGCTGATTTGCCGGCGCAGCCGGCCAATACGCGCGCTAGGGCGGCTACGAATACCGGGCATGGTCGAGCTTGTCCTGGTGGGCGTCGTGGCCGGGTTCCTGGCCGGCATCTCGCCGTGCATCCTGCCGGTGCTGCCGATCGTGCTGGTCGCCGGGGCGTCTTCGGACGCTGAGGAGGGGGCGCCGCGGGCGGGGCTGGCGCGGGTCGGGCTGGCACGGGCGCTGGCGGTGGTCGGCGGGCTCATCCTGAGCTTCAGCATCATCGTGCTGGCGGGGTCCGAGCTGCTCTCGGCGCTGCACCTGCCGCAGGACGCGCTGCGCGACGCGGGTATCGCGCTGCTGATCCTGGTCGGGCTGGGCTATCTCATCCCGCCGCTGGGAGCGCTGATCGAGCGACCGTTCGCGCGCATCGACGGCCGGCAGCCGAACGGGCGGGCCGGGGGGTTCGTGCTCGGGCTGGCCGTCGGCGTCGTCTACGTCCCCTGCGCCGGGCCGGTGCTGGCCGCGATCGCCGTGGTCGGGGCGACGCACCGGGTGGGGCTGACGGCCGTCATCCTGACCGCCGCGTTCGCGGTCGGGACCGCCGTGCCGCTGCTCGCGGTGGCCGCCGCGGGCGGCCAGCTCACCAGCCGGATCGGCGCCATCCGGCGGCGGGCCCCGCAGATCCGCCGCATCGGCGGGGCCGTGCTGGTCGTGTTCGCCGTGCTCATCGCGTCCGACGTGCTGGCCGGGCTGCAGCGCGTCATCCCCGGCTACACCACCGCGCTGCAGGGATCGCCCACGATCTCCAAGCAGCTCAAGTCGCTCACCGGGACGCCGCACACCACGCTTTCTCAGTGCAATTCGACCGCCACCACGCTGGTGAACTGCGGTCCGGCGCCAGCCTTCAAGGGCATCACCGCCTGGCTGAACACCCCGGGCGGGCAGCCGCTGTCGCTCAGCTCGCTGCGCGGCAAGGTGGTCCTGGTCGACTTCTGGACCTACTCGTGCATCAACTGCCAGCGGTCGCTGCCGCACGTGGAGGGCTGGTATTCCGAGTACGCCAAGGACGGCTTCGTCGTGGTGGGCGTGCACACCCCCGAGTTCGCCTTCGAGCATGTCGTCTCCAACGTGAAGGCGCAGGCGGCGGCGCTCGGGGTGCATTTCCCGGTCGCGGTCGACGACAACTACGGCACCTGGAACGCGTACAGCAACCAGTACTGGCCGGCTGATTACCTGATCGACGCCGCCGGGACCGTTCGGTCGGTGCATTTCGGGGAGGGTGATTACGCGACGATGGGGTCGCTGATCCGGCAGCTCCTCAAGGCGGCCCATCCTTCTCGGTCAGTGCCGGCCGCGGCCGGGGTGCCGGACAAGACCCCGACCGGGGAGCTGAGCCCGGAAACCTACCTCGGGTATTCCGAGCTCCAGTACCTTGACCCGCCGGCGGTGGCGCGGGATACGCCCGCGGTTTACCGGTTCCCGGCGTCGCTGCCGCTCGGGGCGCTGGGGCTGGCCGGGACGTGGACTGTTCATGCCGAGGAGGCCACGGCCGGGGCGGGAGCGCAGCTGGAGCTGCACTTCCTGGCTCAGGACGTGTACCTGGTGCTCGGCGGTACCGGGACGCTCGATGTGTCCGTGGGCGGGCGGCATACGCAGACCATCCACGTCGGCGGGACGCCCCGGCTGTACACGCTGTACCAGGCGGGCTCGGCTACGGCCGGGACGCTGCAGCTGCGGGCCTCGCCGGGGGTCCAGGCTTACGACTTCACCTTTGGCTAGGGTCTTCGGCTTCGGCTTCTGGCTAGGGTCTTCGGCTTCGGCTTCGGTTTCGGCTAGGCGCCGGCGTTGAGCCACTCGGCGAAGGTGGGGCCGGCCAGCGTGGCGTGCGGGCCGGGCAGCAGGCCGCCGTTGGTGTTGAGCGCGTCGTCGGGGTCGGCCGGGTTGCTGACCGCCTCGATCTTCACGTCGGCGCCGTTCTTGGCGGCGAGGAGCGCGGCCAGGTCGGGGAGGTACTCCTCGCGCGGGCCGGCGATCTCGGCGGGCCGCCCGCCTTCGGGCTCCGGCTCGGGTTCCGCTCCGGGTTCCGCTCCGGGTTCCGCTCCGGGTTCCGCTCCGGGTTCCGCGGGCAGCGCCAGGGCGGCGAGGGCCTCGGCCACGGTCCGGGCCGCGACGATCTGGGTGCGCATCTTGGGCAGGTAGACCACGTCGCCCTGGCGGCCCCAGCCCATCAGCACCTCGACGAACTCGTGGAACTGGGCCGCGCGCAGGATCCGGGCCGGGATCGGGCCGGCCAGGGCGGCCCGCTCGTGCGCCAGCTTGGCCGCGCCGTAGCCGGCCGTGGCCCGGTCGGTGCCGATGATGGACACCACCACCAGCCTGCGCACCCCGTGCCGCAGGCCGGCTTCCGTCAGGTTCCTGGTCGCCGTGGTGAAGAACTCGGTGGCCGCCTCCTGCTCCGGCGACGGCCCGGTGCTGGTGTCGATGACGGCCTGCACGCCTTCCAGGGCCTGGGCCAGGCCGTCCCCGGTGATCACGTCGACGCCGTTCGAGCGGGAGATCGCCACCACGTCGTGCCCGCTCTCGGTGAGCACGTCGACGACGTGCCGCCCGACCCGTCCGGTGGCCCCCGCTACCGCGATCCTTGCCATGTTTCTTTCTCCTTCAGCGTTTTCTTGTTACCGGCATGACGGATCGCGGCGGGCAGAATGTGACATGGGCGCGGCTCTTCGGTGGTGCGCGTCCGGCTCGCGGGACGGGTGGTGCGCGTGGTCGCTCTGCCGCCGGCTCCCGCATCCCGGGGTGGGCGCGGCTAGCGGCATCGATGGAGCATCAATGCCGTGATTGCGACCTTGATGGAGCATCAATGCCGTGGCCGGGACCCGGGCGCGGGGGATGATGGGGTTCATGAGCACACCGAGCTTCGGGGCGGCGGCGCGGATCCTGGCGGAACGGGATCCGGTCATCGCGCGGCTGTACGCCGAGGCCGGGCCGCCGCGGCTGAGCCGGCCGACCGAGACGCACTTCGGCACGCTGGTCCGGGCGATCGTGTACCAGCAGCTCGCGGGGCGGGCGGCGGCCGCCATCCACGGGCGGCTGATCGCGGCGCTGGGCGGCGATGTTGCGGCCGAGCCGCTGCTCGCGCTGTCCGACGAGGAGCTGCGCGCGGTCGGGCTGTCCAGGAACAAGATGGCCTCGCTGCGGGACCTGGCGGCCAAGGTGCTCGACGGCACCGTGGTGCTGTCGCCGCGCGGGCTGAGCCGGGAGAGTGACGACCAGATCGTCGCGCGGCTGTCGGCGGTCCGCGGCATCGGGCCCTGGACGGCCGAGATGTTCCTGCTCTTCCAGCTGCGCCGCCTGGACATCTGGCCGGTCGGCGACCTCGGCGTCCGCCGCGGCTACGGGCTGGCCTGGCAGATCCCGGAGCCCACCGCGCGCGAGCTGCAGCCGCTGGGCGAGCCGTTCCGGCCGTATCGTTCGGTGGCCGCCTGGTACTGCTGGCGGGCCGCGGAACTGTACGCGGACACGGCCGGGAGCGTGCTTACCGGCGGCTAGCTTTCCTGGTCAGGGCGACGGCGAGCCAGAGCGCGGCGGCGGCTAGCGGCAGCTCGAGCAGGACCGCCTCGCCGACGGCCAGCCAGCGGGCCAGGCCGCCGGGTGACGTGCACACGTCGAACCAGGCGTCGGCGAACAGCAACCCGGCCCCGGCCATGGCCGGCAGGCTGGCCCGCGGGCTGCCCCGGCGGAGCAGCACCGCGGTCAGCAGCGCCGCGACCGCCTCGGCGAGGTCCAGGCCCATCCAGGCCAGTGACCAATGCGGCACGAACGTGCTGGCGGGCAGCGTCATCCCGAGCACGACGGACCACGGCAGCAGGAACAGCCCCGCGGACAGGGCTGCCAGCCGGCCGAGCCGGCGGTGCCGCAACCGCTGGTCTCGCGGGCGGGGATCCGGGGCGGGCTCGCGTTCGCTGGGCGTCAGTTCGTGCGGGGTCAGTTCACGGGGCCGGAGCTCACAAGTCGTCATGGGCACCACGGTAGGTGTGCAGAGAAAATTCTGCAAACTATTTTCTGCAGAATTTTCTCTGCATTAATGGTACGCTGCAGGCGTGAGCATCACACCGCGCCGGGTGACCGGCGACGCGCGGCGCTGGAAGGCGCTGTCGCATCCGCTGCGCCAGGAGATCCTGCGGCACCTGAGCGAGCACGAGGCTGCCAACGCCACGACCATCGCGGAGGCGCTAGGCGAGAACACCGGCACCACGAGCTATCACCTGCGGGTGCTTGCCGACGCGGGGGTGATCGAGGAGGTCGCCGAGCGGGCGCACGGGCGTGAGCGGTGGTGGCGCACCATCCCCACCGACCACCGCGAACCCGACTACGACTCGCTCAGCCCGCCGGACCGGGCCGCCCTGGACGAGTGGCGGGCCGGCCAGATCCCGGGCGAGGTCGCGCTGGTGAACCGCTTCATTTCCGAGGTCCGCCGGCACGGCGGCTGGGCCAAGGCCTCCCGGGCCAGCGGCTACTACACCCGCGAAGACCTGGAAGCGTTCCTGGACGACTACACCGCGCTGCTCAACAAGTACGCGCACAGCGACCGGGAGGCCCCGCCGGGGGCCCGGCTCATGCAGCTGCGGATGTTCTACATCCCGGACGAGCCCGCCGACCCCGAGCCTTAGTCTCGGCATGACCTGGCATCAGCGGCCTGATCCGGCGCCTCCCACCGGGGTGACCAGCTCTAGTATGGTCAGCTTCAGCTGGTCCTTGTCATGGAGATGACTCATGGGCGCTTCCATTCCGATTATCGCCGATACTCCGTCGCCGGACCCGGGCCTCGGCTTCGGCGCTTACGCCGACGCCCTGGCCAGCGCCATCAAGGACGGCTCGCCCGCACAATTCACGGTAGGAATATACGGGGCCTGGGGTAGCGGTAAGTCCTCCCTGCTGAACGCGCTCGCGCGCAGGCTATCGAGCGAGGCAGATGTTATCCCGGTGCTCTTCGACGCCTGGCGCTATGAGGCAGTCGGCCCCATCGTAATTCCCCTTATCCACGCGATATATGCCGAAACAAGCAGGGTGACCGGCGAGAAGCTGGCGCAGAAGGTCAAGACGGCGCTGCTATCCGTAGCCAGAAGCCTCACCATATCGCTCGGGCCGGTATCGATCAGCGGAGATAAGATGGCCGGCGCCCCGGCCATTGATGAACCGCAGCTCGACGCGCTGTTCTCCAAGCCATACCACGATATGAGAGCCATCAGCCAGGCCCTGGACGGGCGGCGCATCGCCGTACTGGTCGACGACCTGGATAGGTGCTCCCCCGACAAGGTGGTGTCGCTGCTCGAGGCGATCAACCTGGTCATGGACGTGCCGGGCTTCGTCTTCGTGCTGGCCCTCGATTACGACGTCCTC
Source organism: Streptosporangiaceae bacterium (assembly GCA_025934635.1). The sequence continues at coordinate 5,526 of JAICWX010000170.1, forward strand.
GTCCGGGCCGTCACCGAGCGCTATCCGCACGCCTCCGGCCATGTTTTCATCGAGAAAATGGTTCAGGTGCCCTTCCGGGTGCCGAGACTGGCCCTCCCGCCCGAAGGGTTCCTCGGAGAACTCATCCCGGACTGGCTCCAGCGGTCGCACTCGCTGCCCGGCGGCTTCGAGGAAATCGCGCACGATGTGGCGACGCTGGGCCTCGAGGCGAATCCTCGCCAGATCAAGCGCTTTATTAACTCGGTCATGGTGCTGATCAGCATCGCCCGTGACCGCGATATACCGGTTGACGCCAGGATCCTCGCCGGACTAGTGGGCGTTCAGCTACGGTGGCCGGCCGAGTACGCAGATCTTGCGCAGGCGATCCTGGCCGATGACCCCGATCCGATCAGCATTATCTCCCCGCCGGATCAGCCCGGGCTGCATGCTTTTTCAGAGCGCTTCTTTGCCACGGATACCTCTGCGAGTGCCCTCCGGCCGTATCTTCAGCTCACGCAATCCGTGGCGGTGGCCGAAGCGGCCGATATCGATAGCATGGCCGAGTCCGAGTCGGGGGAATCGCGGCCGGCCACGGAAATCCGCGCGGAACGCAAGGAAGAACTTCTGGAGACGCTTCGCACGCAGGAATATGTCGAGCGCACGCCGAATGTATATACGAACACCAGGAATCCCAGCTTCCGGGTGAAGTTCGCCAAGACGGTCGTCCGTCTCGAGGTGAAGTTCCCTGACGGCCGCTGGCACCTGGCGTCGTCTTTCCTGCTCACCAGGGAGTATGCGGGCGCCGTGTCGCTGCTGGCCGACCGGGAGAAAATGGTCAGGGAACTCGCGAAAACCGTTTGCTCGTCGTCGTACTACCAGGGCCAGGTCTCCTATGAATGGCTCCGGGAACGCAACGCCGACCTTAACTGAGGAGCCCGGGACTCCGGGGACGTCACGAGGGGGCACCGGCCAGCCGCTGCGCTGGTGCGGACCCGGCTAGCCTTTCCGGCGGCCGGGCTGACAGCATGGCCAGGAACCTCTGTACCGACACAGAACCGGAAGAGCGGCCACTGATGAGCTCCCCCACCTCGACCGCGATGCCGGCGGAGACCGAGGGTTTCACCCACCGGCAGATCCTGATGATCATGTCCGGGCTGATGCTCGGCATGTTCCTGGCCGCGCTCGACCAGACGATCGTGGCCACGGCGCTGCCGACCATCGTGGGGGACTTCCACCGGAGCGACCTGCTGTCCTGGGTGATCACCGCGTACCTGCTGGCCAGTACGGCCTCGACGCCGCTGTGGGGCAAGGCCGGCGACCTCTACGGGCGTAAGCGCGTCTTCCAGCTCGCCATCGTCGTGTTCCTGGTGGCCAGCGCGCTGTGCGGAGCGTCGCAGAACATGTTCGAGCTGATCGCCTTCCGCGGGCTGCAGGGAATCGGCGGCGGCGGCCTGCTCTCGCTCGCGTTCGCGATCATCGGTGACGTGATACCGCCGCGTGAGCGCGGCCGTTACCAGGGCTACTTCGGTGCCGTCTTCGGTGTCTCGAGCGTCGTCGGCCCGCTGGCGGGCGGCTTCGCGGTGGACAATCTCAGCTGGCGCTATATCTTCTACATCAACCTGCCGCTGGGCATCGTCGCGCTGATCGTCACGAACCGCGTGCTGCGGCTGCCGGCCCGCAAGCGCGAGGTGAAGATCGACTGGCTGGGCGCGCTGCTGCTGGTCGCCGGGGTGTCGTGCATCCTGCTCGCCACCCAGCTCGGCGGCGAGAACTACCCGTGGGCATCGTGGCAGATCATCGGGCTTTTCGCGCTGGGCGCGCTGGTCATCGCCGGCTTCGGGCTGCGCGAGGCGAAGGCCCCGGAGCCGATCCTGCCGCTCTCGCTGTTCCGGATCCAGATCTTCTCGGTCTCCAACATCATCGCGTTCGTCAGCGGCATCGCGATGTTCGGCGCCCTGGCGTTCCTGCCGCAGTACCTGCAGCTGGTGCACGGGGTCTCGGCCACCATCTCGGGCCTGCTGCTGCTGCCCCTGCTGGTGGGCCTGCTGGCCATGAGCATCAGCTCGGGCCTGTACATCTCGCGCACCGGCCGGTACCGCTGGTTCCCGCTGGCCGGCACGATCGGGGTCACCATCGGGCTGGTCCTGCTCAGCCGGCTCGGCGCCCATACCTCGCTGCTGGTGGTGAGCCTGGACATCCTGGTCTTCGGCCTCGGGCTCGGCCTGTTCATGCAGGTGCTGACGCTCGTCGTGCAGAACGCGGTGCCGATGAGGCAGATGGGCGTCGCGACCTCGTCCGTCACCTTCTTCCGCTCGATGGGCGGCGCCATCGGGGCGTCGGCGCTCGGCGCCGTGCTGACCGCGGGCATCGCGGCCGAGCTGCCGCGCTTCCTGCCGCGGGCGGCGCTGGCGGGCGGCGGTAACAGCGGGAGCAAGGTGGCGCAGCTCGTCCAGAGCCCGGCCGCGCTCGACGCCCTGAAGCGCGCCAACCCCGCCCTGCACGAGGGAATCATCCAGGCCTACTCGCACGCCATCGACCGGCTGTTCATCGCCGCCATCCCGGTCTCGGTGCTGAGCGTCATCGCCGCGCTGTTCATCCGGCAGGTCAAGCTGCGGACGAGCAATACCCTGCCGCGAACGCCCAGTGACAGCGTGCCCGCTCCGGAAGGGATGCACTAGATGCCCGGCGTCACGATTTCAGCCGGCTACGGCGCGGGCGGGAGCATGATCGCTCCCGCGGTCGCCCGCCAGCTTGGCCTGCCGCTGCTCGACCGCGCGATCAGCTCGCGGGTCGCCGCCCAGCTCCAGGTGTCCGTCCCGGAGGCCGAGGGCGGGGTGATCAAGCGCACGGGTCCCGGCCGGTTCCTGGCCGTACTGGCGCCGCTGGCCGGCGGCGTACTGGGAGCCGGCACCGACTGCGCGCCGCCGGAGGCGTTCCCGCCGCCTGATGACGCCGCGCTGTTCCGCGCGCAGGCCGAGGCGATCATGAGGAAGGCCCTGGTGACCGGCGCTGTCATCCTCGGCCGGGCCGGCGGCGCGGCGTTCCGGGACGAGCCCGGGGTGCTGCGGGTGCGGCTGTTCGGCCCGGAGGAGGCCCGGATCGCCCAGGCCGCCCGGATCGAGAATGTGGATGCGGACACGGCCCGGCAGCGCCTGCCCGAAGTCGATCGCGCCCGCGCGCAGTATGTCCAGCGGCTCTACGGCGTCGACATCGACGACCCGGACCTCTACCATCTCCAGATCGACAGCACCGTGGTGCCGCTCGACGCCTGCGCCGGCCTCATCGCGGCCGCCTACCGCGGGACACTGACCGATCACGACGACGGGGCGCCCCCCGCCTAGGTCCGTTTCCCCCGTCACCTGAGGCGGCGCCCCGGACGAGGATCCCGCGAACTCCGGAGATCAGCAGGAACCAGGAGATCACGTAAGCGGCGGTGACCTGAGTCGACGCCGGCGTGTAGCGGCCGACGAGAAATACCAGCAGGCCGGCCAGCGGAACCGTGAAATGGCCGAATGACCGGCGGAGCATGAGCAGGAGAATCCCGAGCAGGAACAGGATCAGCCACAGCGCCGTCACGGCGTACCCGAGCTCGATGAGCTTGGCCGCGCCGTGCTCACCTACGAAACGTAAAACGCATTCCGGCCGGCGCCTATCCCCGCATACAGGGAGTAACGGTTACCGTTCCTAGAGTGAGCGGGCCAGGTCGATGCCGCGGGCGAGCATGTCGAGGCGGGCGGTCAGGGTGTCGCCGGCCGGGTAGAGGCGGACCGTGTCCACGCCGGCGTCGCGCCAGGTGCGGAGGCGGGCGCGGACCATGTCCTCGGTGCCGATCAGGGTGGTGGCCAGGACCATGTCGTCGGTGATCAGGGCGGCGGCGCCGGCGCGGTCGCGGGCCTGCCAGCGGTCGCGGACCCGGGCGGCGACCTCGGCCCAGCCCTGGCGGCTGTAGGCGTCGTTGTAGAAGTTCGTCGTGGCGGTGCCCATGCCGCCGAGGGAGAACGCGAGTCCGGACTTGCGGCTGGCGACCGCGCCGGCCAGGTCCGCCTCGTCGACCAGGGCGATCTCGGCGCCCTGGCAGATGTCCAGGGCATCGCGGGTGCGGCCGGACCGGGCCAGGCCCGCGTCCAGGTGGCTCAGGTAGGCGTCGGCCCGCTCGGGCACGAAGCTGGTGCCGAGCCAGCCGTCGGCGAGCTCGCCGGTCAGCTCCAGCATCTTCGGCGACAGCGTGGCCAGGTACACCGGCACCTCGGCCGGCGGCAGGGCGACCCGCATCGGGTTGCTGCCGGGCCGCGGGATCTGGTGATGGCTCCCGGAGAAGTCGACCTTCTCCCCCGAGAACACCCGTCGCACGATCGTGACCGTCTCACGCATGCGGCCCAGTGGATGACCGAACGGGGTACCGTGCAGCCCCTCGATCACCTGCGGCCCGGATGCTCCCAGGCCGAGCAGGAACCGACCGCCCGATAGCTGGGCGAGCGTCATCGCGGTCTGGGCGATCAGGACGGGCGACCGGGTCCCGACCTGGAGGACGCCGGAGCCGAGCAGCATCCGGTCGGTGCGGGCGGCGAGGTAGCCCAGCGGCGAGGGGGCGTCGGCGCCCCAGGCCTCGGCCACCCAGCACACGTCCAGGCCGAGCTTCTCCGCCTCGATGGCGAACTCGACCGCGTCCCGGCCGGCCGAGGCCTCGATGGTGGTGGCGGTGCGCATCAGCCCACCCGTTCGGCGCTGTCTTTTATGGTCTTCAGGTTGTGCCGCATGGCGGCCTCGTGCTCGCGCAGCCGGACGAAGACGATCTTGGCTTCCTTGTCCGGCATCGCGTCGATGGCGATGTTCAGCCCGGAGCGGGCCGGGCCCATCTGGTACCACTGCTCGAGCCGGGTGCCCGCGCCGTCCGGGGTCAGGGTGAACCGCCAGGTCGCGGCCGGGTGGCCGGGGTCACCGACGGCCCAGGCGAAGCAGCGCGGCGGGTCGCACTGGACCACCGTGCTGACCGTCTCCCACTCCCCCATCGCCGGGTGGGCGTTGCGGCCGGTGAACCGCCAGCCGACGGCCGGGCCGACGGCCGGGCCGGTCACCCCGTCCAGCCAGGCGACCTGCTGCAGCTCGGAGCTCAGCTCGGCCATCAGGAAGATGTCGCTGACCATGGCCCATACCCGTTCGGGCGGGGCCGCGATGTGAACCTCGGCCGCCGCCGTGGGGCAGTCGGCGTAGAGCTGTCCTGTCCACTCCATGATGACCAGGGTAGAACGCTCGTTGCGGGTCGCGGCTGAACCGTGGTACAAGAACCGAATGATCACGGTTCCGAGCCCTGCGCAGCCCGCCGCCGCAGGTGATACCGGCGCTGCGATTCATGCCTTCGGGGTGCGCAAGCGGTACGGCGACGTGACCGCGCTGGCCGGGGTCGACCTGGAGGTGCGGGCGGGCGAGTTCTTCACCTTGCTCGGCCCGTCCGGTTCGGGCAAGACCACGCTGCTGCGGCTGATCGCCGGCTTCGAGCGGCCGGACGGCGGGCGGATCGAGCTCGGCGGCCGCGACGTCACCGCGGTGCCGCCGTACGCGCGGAACGTCAACACCGTGTTCCAGGACTACGCGCTGTTCCCGCACATGACGGTGGCGCAGAACATCGAGTACGGGCTGCGGGTGCGCAAGGTGGCCAAGGCGGAGCGGCGGGACAAGGCGGCCCGCGCGCTGGAGATGGTCCGGCTGCCCGGGCTCGGCGGCCGCAAGCCGGCCCAGCTGTCCGGCGGGCAGCGCCAGCGGGTCGCGCTGGCCCGCGCCATCGTCAACGAGCCGCAGGTGCTGCTGCTCGACGAGCCGCTCGGCGCGCTCGACCTCAAGCTCCGCCAGGAGATGCAGCTCGAACTGCAGCGGGTGCAGCGCGAGGTCGGCATCACGTTCGTCTATGTCACGCACGACCAGGAAGAGGCGCTGACGATGAGCGACCGCGTGGCGGTGCTCAGCGGCGGCCGGATCGAGCAGATCGGCGACCCGGTCGAGGTGTACGAGCGGCCGGCCAGCGCGTTCGTGGCCGGGTTCATCGGCGTCTCCAACCTGATCGAGCGCGACGGCCACACGATCACCGTCCGGCCGGAGAAGATCACCCTGCTCGAGGAGGGCTCGCCGGACCCCGCCGGGGTGCACGTGGAGCCCGGGCAGGTCAAGGACGTCATCTACGCCGGCGTGCTCACCCGTTACATCGTCGCCCTGGACGGCGGCGGCGAGCTGGTGATCAGCCGGCAGAACACCGAGGCACCCGCCGCCTCGGGCGACCTGCGGGGCGCCCGGGTGCGCATCGCGTGGCGGCCCGAGCAGGCATTCACTATCCCTTCAGGGGAGGGCTCATGAGAAGAACCAGCGGGCGGACGCGCCCGATGACGATAGCGATCGGACTCGCGGCGCTAGTGCCTGCGCTGGCCGTGCTGGCCGCGTGCAGCAGCGGCGGCAACTCGAGTGCGGGCGGCGGTGCCACCGCGAACAGCGCCACGCAGAACGGCGGCGGCGCGGTGGCGGGCCAGACCGTGCCCACCGCGGGCCTGCCGGTGCTGCCGAAGGTCGGCAAGGGCGAGGGCCAGCTCAACCTGATCGCGTGGGAGGGCTACCTCGACAACAAGTGGGTCAAGCCGTTCGAGCAGCAGACCGGCTGCCAGGTCAACGCCAAGTACGCGGGCAGCTCGGACGAGATGGTCTCGCTGATGAAGAACGGAGGCGGCGGCCAGTACGACATGGTGTCCTCCTCCGGCGACGCCGACCTGCGCATCCTGTACGCGGGCGACGCCCACCCGGTGAACATCAAGCTGATCCCGGCCTGGAAGGACTTCTTCCCCGCGTTCCAGTCACCGGCCTTCAACACCATCAACGGCGTGCACTACGGGGTCTCGCTCCAGTGGGGCCCGAACGTGCTGATGTACAACACCAAGAACTTCAAGACCGCGCCGACGTCGTGGGACGTCATCTACAACTCCACGTACAAGGGCCAGGTCACGGTCCCGGACAACCCCATCCAGATCGCCGACGCGGCGGTGTACCTGAAGAAGCACCAGCCGTCGCTGGGCATCACCGACCCCTACGAGCTGACCCAGCCGCAGTTCCAGGCGGCGGTGAAGCTGCTGGCCACCCAGAAGCCGCTGATCGAGAAGTACTGGAGCCTGGCCTCGCAGGAGATCTTCGACTTCAAGAACGGCAACGCGGTCCTCGGCGCGGGCTGGCCCTACCAGGTCAGCGCGCTCAAGGCGACCAACTTCCCGATCGGCACCACGATCCCGAGCGAGGGCGCCACCGGCTGGGCCGACACCTGGATGCTGGCCGCCAAGGCCCCGCACCCGAACTGCTCTTACCTGTGGATGCAGTACATCAGCACGCCGAAGGTGCAGGCCCTGCAGGCCGTCACCTACGGCGAGACCCCGGACAACAAGCTGGCCTGCCCCGAGATGGACAAGCTGGCGGCCGGGTCGTGCGCTGAGTACCACGCCAACGCGCCGCAGAGCTACTTCGACGCGATCAGCCTGTGGAAGACCCCGCTCGCGACGTGCGACGACGGCAAGAACAACTGCGTGCCCTACGCCCAGTGGGTGTCTGCGTGGAACACGCAAGTCAAGTAGGCGGGAGCTGGGGGGCCCGCGTCTCGGGGGCGCTATGGCGCCGTCCGTGGGCGCGGGCCACCCTGCTGCTCACCCCGCCGCTGGCCTGGTTCCTGCTGCTCTACGTGGCCGCGCTGGTTGTCCTCCTGATCACGGCGTTCTGGCAGATCAACCCGTTCACCACCAATATCGAGCGGGTCTTCAGCTTCGGCAACTTCAGCCAGATCTTCAGCAGCCCGGCCTATCGGGGGATCATCGGCCGCACGGTCGGGATCGCGGCCGCGGTCACCGTGACCGACGCGGTGGTCGCCTTCCCGTTCGCCTACTTCATGGCGCGGGTCGCCGCCCCCCGGACCCGGACGGCGCTGTTCGTGGCGATCCTGCTGCCGCTGTGGGCCAGTTACCTGGCCAAGGTGTACTCCTGGCTGCTGATCTTCACCAAGGGCGGCGTGCTCGACTCGATCCTGAACGTGCACCTGATCTACTCGAACTGGGCCGTGTTCACGGTCTTCTGCTACCTGTGGCTGCCGTTCATGATCATCCCGGTGTACGCCGCGCTGGAGCGGATCCCGCCCTCGCAGATCGAGGCGTCCCAGGACCTGGGCGCGCGGACCTGGCGGACCACCCGCCTGGTGCTGCTCCCGCTGGCCCTGCCGGGCATCGTGGCCGGCTCGATCTTCACCTTCTCGCTCACCCTCGGGGACTACATCACCCCGCTGCTGGTCGGCGGGACCAGCTCGACCTTCATGGGCAACATCATCTACTCCAACATCGGCGTGGCCAACAACGTGCCGTTCGCCGCGGCCATGGCCATGATCCCGATCGTGATCATGGCCGCCTACCTGCTCGGCGCGCGGGCGCTGGGCGCGTTCGAGGCGGTCTGAGGCTCATGGAATCTGGCTGGCTGCGCGCTGGGCTGCGGGTCTGGGTGGCCCTGGTGCTGGCGTTCCTGTTCATCCCGATCATCTTGATCGTGCTGTACGCGTTCAACTCCTCCACCATCGAGAGCTGGCCGATCGCGGGCTTCTCGCTGCACTGGTTCTCGGTCGCCTGGCACGACAACCAGGTGCGCAGCGCGTTCGGTCTGTCGCTGCGGGTCGGCGTGATCGCCACCGCGCTGGCCGTGCTGCTCGGCTCGGCCACCGCGTACGCGCTCAGCAAGTTCGCCTTCTTCGGCCGCGAGGCCATCTCGTTCCTGCTGGTGCTGCCGCTGGCGCTGCCCGGCATCCTCACCGGGATCGCGCTGAACTCGTTCTTCTCCTTCACCGGGATCCAGCTCGGCACCGTGACCGTCGTCATCGGGCACACCACGTTCTGCATCGTGGTGGTCTACAACAACCTGATCGCCCGGCTGCGGCGGACGCCGGGCTCGCTGGCCGAGGCGTCGCAGGACCTCGGCGCCCGGGGCTGGCAGACGCTGCGCTTCGTCACGCTCCCGCTGACCGCGACCGCGCTGGTCTCCGGCGCGCTGCTGGCCTTCGCGCTGTCCTTCGACGAGGTCATCGTCACGGTGTTCACCGCGGGCGCGCAGAACACCCTGCCGTTGTGGATCTTCGGCGCGATCCGGCTCGGCCAGCAGCTGCCCGAGGTCAACGCGGTCGTCTCGGTCGTCATCGCGCTGACCCTGATCCCGGTCATCCTGGCGGCCCGGGTGGCCGGGGCCGGCGCCATCAGCCGCACCGCCCGCCCGGCCGAGGCCGCCGAAGCGGACTAGGGCCGGACGGGCGGCACGCCTACGCGGCGGTGTCCGCCTCGGCCTGAGCCAGCCGGCGCCTGGTACGGGCCAGCGGGCCGGACTTCATCTGCCGCCGCCAGGCGGGGAACTCGGCGCCGAACTTCTGCTGTTCCTTGCCCGCCGACTCGAACACCACGTAGCCGCCCTTGAGGATGCCGAACGGGGCAGTGAGCTGGCCGAGCTTGTCGAACTGGGCGGTCTTGGCCGCCTGCGGGTCGAACCAGGCCGGGGTCACGAAGTTGGACACCGAGACGCCGTGCACGTCGTAGGTGGGTGCCTCGACCGGGTCGCACACCTCGAAGCTGTAGGCCTTCCCGTGGCCGTCGTTCGCCCACAGGTTGCAGTTGGGGTCGATGTACATCTCGAGCACTTCGTGGGACAGGACGCTGGACACGCTCCAGTCGCCGGTGGTCGGCTGCCCGTGGTTGTCGAGCTCGGGCTTGGCTGCCACCACGCCCCACAGCTTCCCGCCCTGGTCCTCGGTGTGGAAGCCGAGCACGCCCTGGGGCTGGTCCCGGATGGTGTCCACGATCGCGATGCCGTGCGCCGTCTCCGGGACGTCCTTCGGGTCGGTGTAGAAAATGACGGCCGCGGGCGACCGGTCCCAGAGCGGGGCGGCGTCCATGCGCACCTGCGTGGCGATCGCCTGCGTCATCGCCGAGGCCTGGGCGTCGGTGATGAGCGTCGACTGGTTGAGAATTGCGATGAGCATTCGGGATCCCCTCCTCGCACCAGCGACGGGGAGGCAGCAGCTCCGCTGTCGCCGTGCGTGTTCGGCTTGTATTTCCCCGGAGTCGCCATGCCCGCCCGCTGATACCGCCGGGACGCAGATTTATGCGCTAACGGGCGGCGCCAGCGCTCCCCGCCAGGTGGCGCAGGTTGCGCAGGGCCACCGCCATGATCGTGTTGGTCGGGTTGTGCGCGCCCGAGGTGACGAAGACCGAGCCGTCGGCCACGTAGACGTTGTCCAGGCCGTGCACCCGGCCGTAGCCGTCGGTCACGCTATCGGCCGGGCTGGTCCCCATCATCATGCCGCCCATGATGTGGTTGCCGGTGGGCACGCCGCCGCTGTTGTCGGTGGCGGCCACCGCCACCGACACCCCGGCCCCGGCCTTGGTCATCATGTCCTTGAGCTTCGGGATCCAGAACTGCTGGGCGACCTGCTCGTGCTGGCCCGCGCTCCAGGTGACCCGGGCCACCGGCAGGCCGAAGACATCCCTGACCTGCGGGTCGAGGGTCACCGTGTGGCCGAGGTAGGGCAGGTCGTGGCCGATGAGCGAGCAGCCGGCCAGCCGGTCGCGCAGGATCGATGCCCGCATGAGCTGCTTGAACTCGGTGCCGAAGGGCTTGGCCGCGCGGACGAAGGACAGCAGCGTCTGGTAGGACTGCGCCTCGCTGATCGGGTCCTGGCTGCCGCCGAGCTCCATCAGCCCGCCGCGGATATACGGCAGGCCGTGGGCCCGGGCGAAGGCGCGGGCGCCGGGGAAGTCGGGGTCGACGCCGTCCTCGATGCACTGGGTCACCGACCGGCCGCGATAGGCGTGCATCCGCTCGTCGAGGAAGATCGCGGTGCCGTCGACGAACGCGTGCAGCATCAGGCGGCGTCCCAGCTTGCCGCTCTGGTCGGGGAACTGAGAAAGCAGCGCGAGGCGGACCGTCTCGATGGCCGACGCGGCCATGACCACGATGTCGGCGGTGGCGACCCCGGTCATGGGACCTCGTTCGGTCATCTTGATCCAGGTGACACCGGTCGCCCGCCCGGTCGCGCCCGAGGTGCTGAGCAGGACCTTGGTCACCATGGTCTCGGGGATGAGCTCGACCTTGCCGGTCTGCAGCGCGCGGCGCAGCGGGATCAGCGCGGCCGGGCGGGCTACCACCGGGCAGCCGAAGCTGGCGCAGAAGCCGCAGTTGTTGCAGGCGTGCTGGCCGTTGTGGCCGCTGACCGAGTTGGCGGCCATCGGGAACGGGAACGGGTGCAGGCCGAGTTGGGTGGCTCCGTTGGCGACGGCCAGTGACGCTCGCATCTGGGGGCCAGGGGGCATCGCGTACTGGGTTTTCCGTGGCGCGTGTTTCTGGACGAGGTCCGGGATCTTGTGGATGTCGCCCTGGACGCCGATGAGCTGCTCGACTTCTTCGTAGAAGGGGGCGATTTCCTGGTAGGTGAAGGGCCAGTCGGCGACGTCGGCGCCGGGGAACGGGCCGAGGGCGGTTTTCTGCTGAAAGTCGATGTCCCAGAATCTTGGTACTTTCGCGTCCCAGTGGACGGTGCCGCCGCCGACGACCTGCGGGAGCTCGTCGACGCTGCCGGTGTACCGGGCGGGGACGTCCGCGTGGGGACGCCAGGTGCGGGGGTAGACCCCGGGATCGGGTTCGGCGCGGTAGCGGGCGATCATGGCCAGGCTGTCGTTGCCGAAGGCGGTGCCGATCGGGCCTTCGCCGTTGAGGTTGGTGAAGTGGTTGGGGCCCTTCTCGAACAGGGTGACCTGCCAGCCGGCCTGGGCGAGGACCATCGCGGCGAACGAGCCGCCGGCGCCGCTGCCGATCACGATGGCCTTGGTCATGGTTTTTATACGACGCCGAGGAGCTTGACGACGTCGGCGATGATCTTTGTGTTCTCCACCGGGTCGTGGCCGTCGGAGCGCTCCACCTCGGCCGGGGTGTAGCCGCGGGGCTGGATGTCGCCGGGGAAGCCGATCTCCTGCCAGCCGGTCGTGTCGCGGTTGCCGCCGTACTCGGGGGCGCCGTACAGGCCCTCGATGGTGTGCTGGAACAGCAGGCTCGTGAACGTGCTGACGGACGCGGTGGCGAGGATCTTGTCCTGCTTGTCTTTGGCGGCCTTGGTGAAATGGCCGCCGGCCAGCTTGTCCAGGGCCTTGATGCCGTCGTGGTACTGGCTTCGCCATGTGGTCAGGCGCTTGCGCCAGGCGATCCTTGCCACTGGATCGAGGGCGGCGAATTGTGCCATCAGGTCGGGGCCGGAGGTGTGGCGGTTGCTGTACGGGCCTCCTGCGAAGATCGTTTGGGGGTTATCGGCGAGGGCGGCCAGCGTGGTGTCGATGTAGCGGGTGACGTCGGCCTCGCGGGCGCCGGGGTGGCCTTGCTCGGCCGGGTCGTCGTGCGGGCCGGGGGCGATCCGGGCGGTGGCGGCTTCGACCACGGCGGCCTGGTGGGGGGTGAAGAAGCGGTGCCTCGGCGTTGGCTGTGGCTTGGGCGTGGTGGTGCAGGCGGTCGCGGCGAGGACGGTCGCCGTGGCGATGAACACCCGGCGTCGCGGGCCATGGCTGCTTGCTTTTTGGCTGGCTCTTTGGCTGGCTCTTTGGCTGGCTTTTCGGCTGGCTTTTCGGCTGGCTTTTCGGCTGGCTTTTCGGCTGGCTGGCACCGGCTCCCCCTCTGGGGAAATGATCACGTGCCGGACAGGGGCGACGCAAGAGGTGTGACGATGCGTACCTGGACAGCGCGCCGGTCCGGCCGGAGACTGGGCTCATGGTGAGCGAGACCGAATTCAATGAACTGATTGAACTGTTGCGGGACTTCGTCCGGCGCGAGGTGATGCCCGCCGAAGCCGGCATCGACGAGAGCGACGAGATCCCGGCCCGGCTGATCGCGCAGGCCAAGGAGATGGGCCTGTACGGGTACGCGCTGCCGTCCGAGTACGGCGGGCTGGGCCTGTCCGTGCGGCAGCAGGTGCTGCTCACCATCGAGCTCGGGTATACCAGCCCGGCGTTCCGGTCC
>JAICWX010000421.1 GCA_025934635.1 Streptosporangiaceae bacterium
CGCGGTGAGCGCCGCGCGGGTGGCCGGGGCCAGTTCCGGGAGTTCGGCGCCGAGGTCGTCGGCCCGGTCGGCGACGATGTCGCAGGCGCCGCCGGAGATCGAGACGATGCCGATCCCGGGCGTGCGCAGGCGGCCGAGCGCGGCGGCGGCCCCGGCCGTGATGAGCATGTCCTCGATGGAGTCGACCCGGATCACGCCCAGGTCGGCGAAGACCGCGTCGATCACCCGGTCGTCGCCGGTCAGCGCGCCGGTGTGCGCGGCCGCGGTGCGGGCGGACAGCGCGCTGCTGCCGGCCTTGAGGACCACGATGGCCTTGTCGGCCGCGGCGGCGCGGCGGGCGGCCCGCCGGAACGTCTCCGGGTCGCGGATGGTCTCCATGAAGATCGCGACCGCCCGGGTGCCCGGGTCGTCGACCAGGTAGTCCAGCACGTGCCCGGCGGTGATCATGGCCTCGTTGCCCAGCGTGACCAGGTAGGACAGTCCGACGTCGACCATCGCGGCGAAGTCGAGCATGGCCGAGGAGCTGGCACCGCTCTGCGACAGCAGCGCCACCGGGCCGGGCTCACGGCGCAGCACCGGGATGGAGCAGACCGGCACGCCGTCGGTGAAGTTGGCGAAACCCAGGTGGTTCGGGCCGAGCAGCACCAGGCCGAGCCCGGCGGCGTGGCGGGCCAGTTCGTCCTGGGCGGCCCGGCCGGCCTCGCCCGCCTCGGCGTAGCCGGACGAGAGCACGCACGCGTTACGGATCCCGGCGGCGGCCGCGTCCTCCAGGGCCGCCGGGATGCCTGCCTGCGGGACCATCAGGTAGGCCACGTCGACCGGCTCGCCGATCTGCGCGCACGAGGCCACGGCCGGCTGGCCGTGGACCTCGTCACGCCGGCTGACCAGGTAGGTATGCGGCCCGAACCCGAACTCGACCAGGTTCCGGTAGGCCAGCAGCGAGAACGCCGACTTGTCGGACGCGCCCACCAGCGCCACGCTGCGCGGGCGGAGCAGGCTCGTCAGCCGCTCGGCCGTGATCGGGAGGGCCATGGCTTTATGCTAGACGGTATTCGTTCAGAAATACCAGCAGAGGGGGCGGGATGAACGGGACGCACGTGACGCCGGGACGTCCCCGCGACCCCGAGGTCGGCCGGCGGATCGCCCAGGCCGCGCTCGACCTGTTCGCCGACGCCGGCTGGGCCGGGTTTGCCATGGAGGCCGTGGCCCGCCGGGCCGGCGTCGGGAAGGCGTCGCTGTACCTGCGGTGGAGCGCCAAGGAGGCGCTGCTGACCGACGCGGTGACGTGGCGGCTGGCCCGGGTGGCCGACGTGGACACCGGCACCTTGCGCGGTGACCTGGTCGAGCTGGCCACCCAGATGCTCGGCATCTACGCGGGCGATACCAGCCGGGTCGCGCTGCGGCTCGGGCTCGAGGCCGCCGCCATCCCGGGGGTGGCCGAGCACTACGCGCAGATGCGGCACGCCCAGGTCCTGGCCGCACGGGCCATCGTCCGCCGGGGCATCCGCCGGGGCGAGGTCGCGCCCGACGTTTCCGTCACGCTGCTGCTCGACACGCTCATCGGCGGGGCCATGATGCACGCGCTGATCATCCCGGACGACCGCCGGGCTGACCTGGCCCGGAACAGCGGGCCCTACGCCGATCAGCTGGTCAGCTTCCTGCTGCGCGCCGTCACCCCGTCCTGAGGGTCGCGCCGGGCCCGGGCTTAATCCCGGGTGGCCCGGGACATCTGTCCCATGACAGCGGGACCGTAAGGCACCATCGTATGTATGTGGGTCTGGACGTCCCGGTGAACGTGCGGCCGGCCCGGTGGCCAACGGTTGCCGGCCTGTCCTGGACGGCTGCTGCCCTGGCAGCGGTCATGACCCTCAGCGGGGCGGTGCTGGCGGTACGGGGCCACGACGTGTCCGTGTTCCTGCTGCCGGCCCCGCTCGCCTACGCCTGGATAGGCGGCGTGCTGCTGGCCCGGCGGTCCGGTCATCCGATGGGCCCGCTGCTCTGCCTGGTCGGGCTGGCGGACGCATTCGCCACGGTGCCCTACACGTACGTGCGCTACGCCCTGGTGCACTCGCCCGGATCGCTGCCGTTCTCGACCCTGGCGCTGTGGGTCAACACCTGGGCCTACGCGCCCGCCACCAGCGTGGGCGGCATGATCTTGCTGCTGATGTTCCCGGACGGCAGGCTGCTGTCACGGCGGTTCCGGCCCGCGCTGTGGGCCGCGCTGGCGTTCATCCCGCTGGCCATCGCCGGTTTCGCCTTCTACCCGGCGAACCTGGGCCCGCTGTTCGGGTACCGGCACAACCCGTACGTCGTCCCGGGGCTCGACTGGCTCTTCGAGACGTGCGCGGTCCTGGCTATCGGGTGCGCCGTCGTCGCCGGGGCGGGCGCGGCGGCCAGCGTGACGCTGCGCTGGCGCCGGGCCGGCCGGGTCGGCCGCCAGCAGCTCAAGTGGTTCCTGGCGGTGCTGCCGTTCACGATCGTCGAGCTGATCGCCACCCTGGTCTTCCCGGGCACCTGGAGCCTGGCCCTGGCGCTGCCGTCCGGCATCCTGATGCCGGTTACGATCGGGATCGCGGTCCTGCGGTACCGGCTCTACGAGATCGACATCCTGCTGAACCGGGCGGTGCTGTACGGCATACTGACCGCGGGGATGGCCGGGGTCTACCTGGCGGTGGTCGTGGCGGCCCAGTCTTTCCGTTCGGTCTTCGGCCTGCAGGGCACCGGCCTGCCCGTGCAGGTCGTCGCGACCGTACTGGCCGCCAGTGCGCTGTGGCCGCTGCACGACCGGGTGCAGCGCCGGGTGGACCGGCTGTTTTACGGCGACCGGGGGGTGCCTTACGAGGCCCTGGCCAGGCTCGGCCGCCGGGTCGAGGAGGCCGCCGACCCGGAGACCGCGCTCAACTCCGTGGTGAAGACCATCGCGGACAGCCTGCGGCTGCCGTACGCGGCCCTCGAGCTGCGGCTCGGCGACGGCTGGAGCCCGGCGGCCACCTACGGCGAGGCCCCGACGCAGGTGGTCGCGTTCCCGCTGACCTTCCAGCGGGAGACCGTGGGGCGGCTCCTGGTGGGCATGCGGTCGCGCGGCGAGCAGCTCGGCCCGGACGACGTGCGGCTGCTGGCTGACCTGGCCCGTCAGGCCGGGCCGGCCGCGCACGTGGTGGCGCTGCGCCGGGCGCTCGACGCGTCCCGGGCGGGCCTGGTCACCGCGCGGGAAGAGGAGCGGCGGCGGCTGCGCCGCGACCTGCACGACGGCCTCGGCCCGACGCTGGCCGGCCTGACGCTGGGCCTGGACACCGCCCGGTCCCGGTCGGCCAGCCAGCCCGAGCTCACCGAACTGCTGGGCAAGCTCAAGGCCGAGACGCAGCGGGCGGTGACCGACGTCCGCCGGATCGTCTACGGCCTGCGGCCGCCCGCCCTCGACGACTTCGGCCTGATCGGGTCGCTGCGCGAGGAGGTGGGACGGCTGCAGTACGAGGCGCCGGCGCTCACGGTTACGCTGGAGGCTCCGGACAGCGAACTGCCCGACCTGCCCGCGGCGGCGGAGGTGGCCTGCTACCGGATCGTGACGGAGGCGCTGACCAATGTCACGCGCCACGCACTGGCGACGAAGTGCTCGGTGCGGATCCGGCTGGACGACAACTACCTGGACGTGGTGGTGCGCGATGACGGGGTGGGCCTGCCGGAAGGCTGGCGGGCCGGCGTCGGCATCGCGTCGATGCGCGAGCGCGTGGCCGAGCTCGGCGGCGACCTCGTGATCGAGCCCGCCCTGCCGCACGGAACCAGGATCAACGCACGAATGCCTGCCCGGGAGAAACAATGACAGAGACGATCCGGGTCCTGATCGCCGACGACCACCCGCTGTTCCGCGACGGCCTGTCCGCCCTGCTGACCGACGGCCAGGACACCGAGCTGGTCGGGGCCGCCACCAGCGGGACCGAAGCCATCGAGCTGGCCAGGGAGGCCCAGCCCGACGTGGTCGTGATGGACCTGCACATGCCCGGGGTGAACGGCATCGAGGCCACCCGCCGCATCGTGGCCGACAGCCCGCACATCAAGGTGCTCGTGCTGACCATGTTCGACGACGACGACTCGATCTTCTCGGCGCTGCGGGCCGGCGCCCGCGGTTACCTGCTCAAGGGGGCGGACCAGGACCAGATCCACTCCGCCATCCGGGCCGCAGCCAACGGCGAGATCATCTTCGGGACGCAGCTGGCCGCCCGCATGCTCGCCTACTTCACCACGCCCGCGGCCGCCCCGGCCCCGGTGTTCCCGCAGCTGACCGAGCGGGAGCGCGAGGTCCTCGACCTGGTCGCCCAGGGCCGGGCCAACCCGGCGATCGCGGCCAAGCTGAGCCTGAGCCAGAAGACGGTGCGCAACCACGTGTCCAACATCTTGACCAAGCTGCAGGTCGCCGACCGGGCCCAGGCCATCGTCCAGGCCAGGGACGCGGGCTTGGGACAACAGTCCCGGGTCTAAGGGACATCGCGCGCGGTTTCCCGGCCGGAAGCGCTCTTAATTCCCGGCCAGGTCGTGACAGGTACCCCATGACGACGGGACGCCCGTTCGCCGAGTCTGTGCGTAGTGACTCGGAACGGATGAGGAGAACCCGGATCATGACAGCTCAGGCCTGCACCCTCGAATCGCCCGCCGCCCCCGCCGATTGCGCAGACTTCGCGGATTTCGCCCCCGCCGATTCCGCGGCTTCCGTTACCGAGCTGACGGTCAGCGACCTGGTTGCTCGCGCCCGGGGTGGCGACAGCGAGGCATGGGACGAACTGGTCGAGCGGTACGCCCCGCTCATCTGGTCGATCTGCCGCAAGCACCGGCTCGGCCGCACCGACGCCGACGACGTGGCCCAGAGCTGCTGGCTGCGCCTGGTTGACCAGCTGGACAAGGTCCGCGATCCGGCCGCGCTGCCCGGCTGGCTGGCCACCACCGCCCGGCGGGAGTGCCTGCGGGTGCTGTGCAACGCGCACGGGCCGCACGCGGCGATGTACGCGCGGGACGTTGAGACCCTCCCGGACGAGCGGCTCGGGCTGGCCGAGCAGGGCCTGCTCGCGGCCGAGCGCCAGGCGGCGCTGCGCGAGGCCTTCGCCCAGCTGCCGCCGAACGGCCAGCAGCTGATCTCCCTGCTCATCGCGGACCCGCCGCTGCCGTACGCCGACATCAGCGCCCAGCTGGGCATCCCGGTCGGCAGCATCGGCCCGAACCGCAGCCGCTACCTGAGCAAGATGCGCCGCCACCCGGCCATCGCCGCCCTGATCAACGCCTGAACCTGTGTAAAACCCCGGCCGGGGGGCAGTGCGTGGCGACATGAAGGGCTACGTCGTCATGCTGGGCATGGCCGCACTTTTGGCGGGGTTCGCACCATCGGCGCAATCCGCCGTGATGAAGCCGGGATCAGCTCCGGGCCGGGCAGCGCCGAGCGGGGCGGCCCCGGGCGGTCCTGGCGCCCAGTCCTATATGGACACGGCCAGGAAGGACTGCTTCGGCACGGCCCGGAACACGGCCTCCAAGGCCTGGTACACCGTGGCGAACGGCGTGCTCTCCGACGTCTTCAGCCCCACCATCGAGAACAGCGACGACGCCACCCTGCAGTACATCGTCACCGACGGCCGGAGCTTCACCGCCCTGCAGCAGCGGGACATGACGTACACGGTCCGCTCGGATCCCAGCGGCATGGTGTGCCAGGTGACGAGCACCGACGCCGCGCACGGCTTCAAGCTGGTCACCAGCTACCTGACCGACCCGGCCCGGGACAGCGCGGTGATGCGGACGGTGCTGCTGCCGCTGCCCGGGAAGGCAGCCTCGGTGGCCGGCCTGAAGGTCTACGCCCGCTGGGACGCCACCATCGACAACACGGGCGGCGGGGGTGACAAGAACGCCGACGCCAACGACGCGACCATCGACCCCGCCACTACCGCCCTGGTGTCAGCGGACACGCAGGCGCCCAGCGGCCCGTTCGCGGCCCAGGTCACCGGCGCGGTACTGGCCAGCCGGCCCTTCCTGGCCGCCTCCAGCGGCTTCGCCGGCACGCCGAGCGACGGGCTGGCCCAGCTCGACGCCCACCACCGGCTGGTCAGCCAGTACCAGACGGCAAGCAACGGCAACGTCACGCAGACCGCCGAGATCAGCACGGCGCCGGGCCGGCCGTTCACGCTGGCGCTCGGGTTCGGCGCTGACGCCGCGACGGCGATCAGGGTGGCCAGGGCGAGTGTGTCGAACTCGTTCGGTTCCATGCTGGGCAGTTACCTCAGCGGGTGGCGCGCCTATGACCGGACCCTGCGCCCGCCGCCTGCCTCCGCTGGCTCGCGGACCCGCGCCATGTACCGGCTGTCGGCGAACGTGATCAAGGCGGACGAGGACAAGACCTACCCGGGCGCGTTCGTGGCCTCGCCGACCGACCCGTGGGGCCA
>JAICWX010000435.1 GCA_025934635.1 Streptosporangiaceae bacterium
CTCGTTGCACGGCAGGTAGGCGTAGGGGTTGTCGATGAGGATCTGGCCCTGCTCGGCGCTCGGCATCGTGCACGACGCCATGACCGCGAGCGCGTCGGCGGCCCGCATCTTCGACAGCCCGTACTGCGGCAAGTCCGGCATCTCCACCGGCCACGCCTGCACGTACTGGCTGGCCACGTCGTACCAGGACCCGGCCCAGTACGCCGACACGCGGACAGGGGTGAGGTCGCGCAGCCCGGTCTGCACGGTCTGCCCGCCGGGGCACAGGCCCGCGACGTCCCAGTAGCTGACCAGCGTGGCGGCGGGCACGCCGAAATACTGGAAGTACGCCACGGCGCTGGTCGCGCCGGGGTGCGCGGAGGCCCGGACGGACACCTGCGTCCACTGGCCGGCCGGGACGTCCGTCACCGCGCCGGTCGTGGTGGCCAGCAGGCTCGCCCCGGAGTACCAGCCGATCAGGGCCTGCACGCCGCCGGCCCACGCGACCGGGAACAGGCACCACGCCGACGCGCAGTAGTCCCGGCTGCCGGTCGCCACGGCGGCGACGGCGAGGCCCGGGCTCGTGGTGACCCCGTCCGGCGTCAGGGACGCTGACCAGCCGTCGGCGTAGACGTATCCCTGCTGGACGCCGAGCATCGCGTTATTGAGCGGCTCCCAGCCGGCGGTGGTCCCGGTGACCACCTGGTTGATCCCGGACCGGGCCGAGGTCACGAAGCCGGGATTCAGGCTGAGCGCGTTGGACCAGTATGGGCTGGTCACGTTGCCCGGCGTGAACTGGCCGTTGAGATTGTTGAGGCCGATCGTCATCTCGCCGGCCTCGGGGGTCGCGAGCTCGTACTCGCGCCCGTAGTCGACGCTGATGAACTGGTCGTCTTCCTTGCCGAGGGTCTGGAGCGTCACGTCGGTCCACACCGGGGGCTGGGCGGACACGTCGCCGGGCAGCGTGCCCAGGCCGAGCTCCACCGCGAGCACGGGGAAGTTCGGGTTGGGCTGCACGGGCGCGGCCGGGCTGGCCTCGATAGTCGCCAGCGCCGCGGCGAGCGGCGGCGTGCCCGACACGTTGTACGCGGCGGTGATGTTGCCCGCGCTGACCGAAGGCTGGACGAACGGGAAGATCTTTACCCCGTCTGGCGCCGACCCGCCCGCGGACACGGTGGTCAGGGCGTCCCAGCCGGATGGCGGCGTGGTCAGCGTCGTTCCCGCCGACCCTGAGCAGGCCAGGGAGAAGCCGAATCCGGCCTGCGACGCGGTCCCGGCGGCGGTGATCGCCCCGGCGGTGTGCAGCGCCGCGGTGTTCGTGACGGCCACGTCGGTGACCGACAGGTCCGGCATGTTGCTGAACTCGCACACCAGGTAGGCCAGCGACGCCGCGAACCCGGTCAGCGACACCGACACCCAGCCGAGGCCGCCAGTCCCGGTCGCCCGTGCGTTCGGGCAGACCCAGATCGCGCACCGGGCCCCCGAGTTGCCCGCGTCGCTCGTGGCGAGGTGGTACCACCGGTTGCCCGCCGAGTCGGACACGTACACCGCGGGGACCGGCGCGGGGGACGGGCTGAAGTTCCGGTCCCACCCGGCGAACACGACCAGGCCGTTGCCCGCCGTGGTGTCGATCTCCACGGCGTGCAGGCCGTACTCCCCGTAGGAAGTCCCGGCGATCGACTGCACCAGCCCTGATACCGGGGGCGCCGGGGGGGTCACCGCCGAGTAGACCGGGTAGCCGGGCGTGGCCAGGCCCGGCACCGCCGAGCCGGGCACCGAGGTGAACCCCGGGGCAAGCGCCGGGGTAAGGGTGCCGGCCTCGCGGACCGGCCGGACGGGCCGGAGCCTCCGCTGTACCCGCGCCCGGTGCGGCCTGGCCATCGGTCACCCCCGCCCGTGACGCGATGATGAGATCAAGGTGTCACGGGGCTACTCAGTGAACGCGATCTCCCCGCCGAACGCGGTGGAAGTCCCGGCTGACGACGGGGTCACGCACAGCGCGAACTTGGACGACGACGGGATGGTGACCTCCAGGCCCGGCGACTCCCAGTCCCCGTAATCCGACCCGGCGGTGAACGAGATCACCCGCGACCAGTACGCCGCGCCGACGGTCAGGCCGGTGATCGCGGTCGCCGAGTTCCCGCCGGCGGTCAGGAACGTGGTGGACGACGGGACGGTTCCCGCGTCGAGGTGGGTCACCGTCGCCGAGTTCCCGCCCGCCGCGGTGCCCGACACCGAGTTGACGCTCACGACCACGCTGGCGTTCGCCGGGAACCCGGCCGCGCCCATCACCCCGGCGCTGATCCCGGAGATGTTGCAGGTCGACGCGCTGCCGGTGGCCCCGTACAGGATCGGCGT
Source organism: Streptosporangiaceae bacterium (assembly GCA_025934635.1). The sequence goes on from JAICWX010000435.1 coordinate 2,338, forward strand.
GGTGGTGGCCGTGGTGCCCGTCGCGCCCGTGACGGTCCAGGTCGAGGTGTCGAACACGCCGGTCTTGTACGAGCGGGCGATAGCCAAGGCCGCCTCCTAGGGGGTGGTGCACATCCAGTCGAAGGAATTACCGTCAGAGCCGTTGGTGGAGGTGACCGTGAACCCGGTACCCGGGTTCTTGGTGACGGACAGGCCGCCTGAGTTCGCGCCGTGACTGGTCGGCGTGACGAAGACCTGGCTCTGGGTGCGCACCGCGGTGCACGCGACAGTGGCCGTCCCGCCGGACAGCGACGCGGAGCCGGCCCGGGGCCCGAACACCGTCGGCGAGTTGGTCGTGCCGGTCGCGGCGAGGACGTCCAGGCCGAAGTAGGTCCCGCCGCCGGACAGGTCATCGGACAGGCCCGTGGACGCGCCCTGGATGTAGGTGGCGCCGACGATGACGTTGTTATTGCTGTTGTTGCTGGCGATCCGCAGGCCGATCTGCGGGCTGTTGGCTCCCGTGCTGTCGTCGTTGACCCCGGGCCAGATGCTGGTGCCCGACAGCTGCACCACGCCCGGGTAGGCGTGGATGTAGACACCCGCGAAGCTGCCGCCCCCGGCGCCGCTCGGGGACGCGGCGGTGGCGTTCTGCCCGTCGCGGCGCACCTGGCAGCCGACGAGCTGCACGGGGATGCCCGAGTTGTTCGAGCTGGTGATCTCCCAGCCGTTGGCCTGGTTGCGGTCCGACGAGCATGACACGAACTTCGCGGTGCCGCTGCCGGTACCCGAGTTCGTGCAGGTGAACGTGAAGCCGTTGCCGCTGGCGTTGCCGCCGCCCGTGCCGGGCGTGCCGTTGTGCTCGGCGCGGCAGCCGACCAGCATGCCGTTGGAAAGGTTAGTGATCGTCCAGCCGTCAACCGCGCAGTTCTCGGCCAGGCAGTCCCAGGCGCTGATGTCGCTGGTCTTGAAGATCACGAACCCGGAGCCGCCCGCATAGCGGACGTTGAACCGCTTGAGGCGGTAGGAGCCGGGCCCGTTGCCGGCTCCGTCGGCCACCGGGTTGAACCCGTTGCCCGGCGGCTGGGCCACCTCCACGTTCTCGATCCGCGCGCGCCCGACGCCGCCGTACAGCTGGATGCCGTCCGCGCTGCCGGTGGTGAGCAGGTGGCAGTCCACCATCAGCCCGAGGATCTTCTGCTCCTCGCTGATCACGCTGTAGCCGCCGTCGGACTGGCCGAGCACGGAGATGATCCCGCTCCAGGCACTGGCACCGTGGCTCCATGACGCCGCCGGCTGGATGACGGTGCCGTTCAGCGAGTCCAGGTAGGTCGCGACCTCATCGCTGAAATCCCCGGTGAGCACCCCGGCGGGGGGGATGAGGATCGGCGCGGTGGTCTTGTACGTCCCGGTCGGCAGGTACACCGGCTGGCCGGGCGCGGCGTCTGTCAGGGCCGTGTTGATCGCCGTGGTGGAGTCGGCCGTGCCGGTCGGGTCCGCGCCAAACTGGGTTACCGCATTGAGCCAGTCCACCCGCGCCAGCGCGGTGAGGTCACCTGCGGAAGTGACCTGCACGATCGTGAACCCGGCCTGATGGGAGACCGGCGTCGTGCCCTCAGACCCGCGGGTGACCGTCCACGTCGTCCCGGACCGGTTGACGCACCGCATGACCTCGCCGGGCAGCGCGGTATCGGCGAAGGAGAACCCGGTCGGCGGGCTGGCGCTGCTCGAGGCTCCCGGCCAGCCCGCGGCCGAGGCCACGGTGAACGTCTCGGTGGTGCCCGGCGCCGGGGCGTCGGTGCCGCCGCTGGAGACAGTGGTCGACGGGAGGTTGGCGAAGTCGGTCACGCCGAAGACGGCCATGCATCACCTCCGCTCAGGCAGTCCGGATGGCATGTGTCGGCGATGGCATGTACGCGAGGATCCCGGCGGTCTCTAGGGGGACCACCGGCCAGTTCTTGAACCACTGTTCAGGGTGTTGTAGTTCAGGGTCTTCACCTGCATGCGATCCCATATCGCGTCGTTAGACAGGTCGCCGTGCAGGTGGACCTCAACCCTGGGCTCCCCGCCGCCGCCCCCGCCGCGCATCACAGGCTCGGTCGCCCAGGACGGTGTCACGCTCGACCCCGCAGGCAGGTGCACGATCTCGGGGCCCATCTCGCCGACCAGCGCCGCCCCGCCTGCGGTGTAGGCCGCCCCGGCCGCATGGCCGCCGACGGGCACCCGGTGGCCGACGCCGCCGCTGCTGCCGGTGCTGGTGTAGTAGGTGTTGATCGTGATGGTCTTGCCGTGCATGGCGTTGATCGCGGCCTGGGCGTTCCTGGCCTGCGACGCCACCCTGCCGGCCATCGCCTGAGCCCGGTCCCACGCCTGCGTTACGGCCCTGGCTGCTGCCTCGGCCTGCGGCGAGCTGGCCCCGTAGGTCTTCAGGGCATTCGTCAGGTTGCTGGTCTGGGTGTAGAACCCGGCTGCCTTCAGTGCCGCATTCGAGATGGCCGAGGTCAGGTCGGAGTTCATGACATCGCCCAGGTTCTGGGCGATCTGGGCCATGTTGCCCATTTTCTCGGTGGCCGAGGCGATCTGGGACTCCAGGTTCTTGCTGCTCGCCCCGGTGTTCCTGATGGCCGCCTCTAGCTGGGGGAACGTGTGGATGTTCAGCCCGGCGGACTGCGCGAACGCCACCAGCTCGGCCTGGGCCACCTTGCTTTTCTGGGCGAACGGGACCATCGTGGAGGCCGCGTCCAGGATGCCCTTGCTGATCTGCGCGCCGGACATGGCTCCTTCGGCGCCGGCGGTGCGGAACCAGTCGGCCATCTGCGGCAGCGTGGACCCGACGATCTGGTTGAAGTTCGACCAGGCCTGGGCGCCCTTGCCGGTGAACGAGGTCATCGCGTCAGCGAACTGCTTCGTGGACAGGACCATGCCGCCTGTGGCGCTCGCCAGGTGGTTGGAGGTGTCTCCGACGATGTGCCCGATGTTGGTCAGGGACTCCTCGAGCTGCGACAGGGCGCCCGTGCCCCCGGTGATGTTCTGCATGAACGAGTCCCACGCCTGGTTGAGCTGGGACACCTTGGTGGCGGCCAGGCCGGACTGGATGGCCACGGCGAGCATGTCGTGGCCGACCATCCCGGCGGACTGGCCCATCGCCAGGTAACCCTGGTAGGCGTTGCGGATCTTCTCCCCGAGGATGGTCCACTGGCCGGCCTGGTTCCGGAGCTGCCCGGTGAGGTTCACGCCGGCTGACTGGGCCAGTGCCATCGCCTCGGGCACCGAGACGTGGTAGGTGCTGGCGAGCAGCTGCGCGTTCTTGCTGACCGTCGCGGTCTGCTGCGCCATCTGCGCGAGGCCGCCCGTGGCGACGCTCATGTTCTGCCGCAGGACTCCGATAAATCCCGCAGCTCCCCGGGTCACCTGGGCGCCCTTCGCCATCGTGGCGTTGTACTCGTTCTCAGCTGCCGCCGTAGCGGAGATCCTCTGCGACAGTTCGGCCATGCCGTTGCCGAGCTTGCTGTAGACCTCGAAGTTGGAGGCCTTCTGGATGCCCTGCTCCAGGGAGCTGACCAGGTCCTGCATCGTGGACGTCGCGGTCACGGCCTTGTAGATCAGGAACGCCATCCCGGCCCCGATCCCGGTGATGAGCAGGCCGCCCATCAGGGACAGGCTTGCCGTCGCGCCGCGGGCATCCGCGCCGAAGCTCTGGATCGCCGACCCTGCCGCGCCAAAGCGGCCGGGTAGCAGCGAGGCGGCACGCCCCACGTTCTCGATGACCTGCGACACCAGCATCAGCGGCGCCCGGACCAGGTTGAGGGCCACGGACCCGAACCGCTGGAAGAA
>JAICWX010000139.1 GCA_025934635.1 Streptosporangiaceae bacterium
CCGCCTACGACGCCAGCGGCGAGATGCTCATGCACCTGCAGAAGGCCATCGACTACGACGTCTTCGCCCGCTCGCTGTCCATCGGGGCCGAGACGATGGTGATGAAGTTCCAGCCGGACAAGCCCATGCACGAGCGCTACGCGGTCGAGCACGACTTCCTCGCCCCGGACGCGGGCCTCGAGGTGGTGACGATCGGCAAGCTGGTCAACGCGTTCTTCCGGTGGGAGTTCAACTCCTGCGAGACCCTGGTCTCCGGCGGCGAGGTCTACCCCATCGACTACGCCAACGCCTGCCCCGACGTCGCGCTGACCAGCCTGCACTACTACTTCCCGTGGGCGATGAAGGCCCTGGTCAAGTGGACCGTCTTCGCCATGGTCACCGGCCGCCAGGCCAAGCTGGACCTGGCGACCGACCGGTACTTCGCGGTGGCCGACGAGCCGGGCCTGTCGTACGGGGACAAGCTGGGCGAGTACCGCAAGCTGGCCGACGAGTTCTTCGAGACCGACCGCTACCAGGACTTCTGCGCGACCGAACTGTCCGGCCTGGACCAGCTGATGCTGGACTGGGTGGCCGGGCCCGACTTCGACCAGCTGCTGGTCCGGACGGTCCAGTCGGTCTACCCGGCCCACGAGCACGACAAGTTCATCGCCCACCTGCGCGGACTGCTGCACCTGTGGGTCCGCGACGAAAGCGCGCGGCTGGACACGGCGTGAGACGGGTACGAAGCTGACAGCAAAGGCAGATCTACCTCGTTGAGCGGAGCCTGAAGTGGGCCGTGATATCCAGGCCATCAAGATCAGCGGCGAAGACCGGCGCCGGTACCGGGACAAGGTGCGGCGCTCGCTCGACGTGTTCGCCCGCATGCTCCGCGAGCGCCTGTTCGAGGAGGATCCCTCGACGGTCGGCCAGGAAATCGAGCTGAACCTGGTCGACGAGCACGGGATGCCGTCGATGCGCAACGCCGCCGCGCTCGACGCGATCGCCAGCCCGGCCTGGGACACCGAGGTCGGGCAGTTCAACCTGGAGATCAACGTGCCGCCGCGGACGCTCGACGGCGACTCGCTCGCCACCCTGGAAACCGAGCTCCGCGCCGACCTCAACGAGGCCGACACCCGGGCCCGCACGGTCGGCAGCCAGCTGGTCATGGTCGGCATCCTGCCCACCCTGGCCGAACACGACGTGGCCGAGGACTCCATGTCCGCCAACGAGCGCTACAAGGTGCTCAACGAGCAGATCTTCGCCGCCCGCGGCGAGGACATGCGGATCGAGATCGACGGCGCCGAGCAGCTGCTCACCCACACCGACAGCATCACGCCCGAGTCCGCCTGCACCAGCGTGCAGCTGCACATCCAGGTCAGCCCGGACGCGTTCGCCGATTACTGGAACGCGGCCCAGGCCATCGCGGGCGCGCAGGTCGCGCTGGCGGCGAACTCCCCGTACCTGTTCGGCCGGCAGCTGTGGCACGAGACCAGGATCACGCTGTTCGAGCAGGCCACCGACACCCGCTCGGACGAGCTGAAGGAGCAGGGGGTACGGCCCCGGGTGTGGTTCGGGGAACGCTGGATCACCTCGGTGTTCGACCTGTTCGAGGAGAACATCAGGTACTTCCCGGCCCTGCTGCCGATCTGCGAGGACGAGGACCCGCTGGCCGCCCTCGACGCGGGCGCCATCCCCGAGCTGGGCGAGATGAGCCTGCACAACGGGACGATCTACCGCTGGAACCGTCCCGTCTACGGCATCGTGGCCGGCCGGCCGCACCTGCGGGTGGAGAACCGGGTGCTGCCGGCCGGGCCGACCATCGCCGATGTCTGCGCCAACGCGGCGTTCTACTACGGCCTGGTCCGCGCCCTGGCCGAGGCGGACCGGCCGATCTGGACCCAGATGTCCTTCGCCACCGCGTCCGAGAACCTGCACGAGGCCGCCCGGCGCGGCCTGGACGCCCAGCAGTACTGGCCGGGCGTGGGGGATACGCCGGTCTCCGAGCTGATCCTGCGCCGCCTGCTGCCGCTGGCCCGCGACGGCCTGAACCGCTGGGGGGTGGACGACGCGGCCGCCGGCCGGCTGCTCGGCATCATCGAGCGGCGCGCCCTGTCCGGCCAGAACGGCTCCGCCTGGCAGATCGCCACCGTGGACAAGATGACCCAGGGCGGCCTGGACCGCCGCGAGGCGCTGCGCCGGATGACCCTGGCCTACATCGACCGGATGCACTCGAACGAGCCCGTGCACACCTGGTCCGTGGACTAGCCGGAAGCGGCCCGGCCACGCTGAACGCCGCGTACCGGAACCCGAGGTACAGCGCGAACGCACCCAGCTAGCACGTCCGGCGGTCAGCGCGCGACGGCATGACGACGGGCATGACGATCAGCGCGTGATGGCATAGTCGGCGCGCCGCGCCCGCCGGGTGCGGGCCCAGTACTCGAAGCTGAAGCCCGGCCACAGCGTCCGGTTGACGCCGTCGGCGTCCAGGTACCAGCTGCGGCAGCCGCCCTTGCTCCACACCGCGCGGCGCAGCCGCCGCTGCAGCGCCTTGTTGTACCGCCGCTGCGCGTCCTCGCTGACCTCGATGGTGCTCGCCTTGTCAGCCGACAGGATGCGCAGGCAGCTCAGCACGTGCTGGATCTGGCTCTCGATCATGAACACGGCCGAGGTGTGACCCTGACCGGTGTTCGGGCCGAGGAGCAGGAACAGGTTCGGGAAGCCGGCCACGGTGACGCCCTGGTAGGCCTCCAGGTTCCCGGGCAGCAGCTTGCGCCCGTCCCGCCCGGCCGGGTGCAGGCTGGTGACGGACTCGATCGCCCGGAAGCCGGTCGCGTAGATGATCACGTCCGCCTTGTGCTCCTGGCCGTCCGCGGTGGTCACGCCCGCCTCGGTGATCTCGGCAATCCCCTCGGTGACCAGCGATACGTTCGGCCGCTGCAGCGCCGGATAGTAGTCCGAGGACAGCAGGATCCGCTTGCAGCCGATGGTGTAGTCCGGGGTGAGCCGGGCCCGCAGCGCCGGGTCGGTGACCTGGGACGTCAGCTGCCGCCGCGCCACCAATTCCAGCGGCGCCATCAGCTTCCGGCTGACCGCGAAGCCCAGCGCCCGCAGCTCGAGCCCCATGTAGATCGCGTCCCGCAGCGCCCGCGCGGTCGCCGGCGCCTTCCGGAACGCGGCCCGCACCCGGCCGGGGATCGGCGCGTCCGGGCGCGGGTGGATCCACGGCGGCGTGCGCTGGAACACCGTGAGCTGTCCGGCCTGCTTCGCGATCTCGGGCACGAACTGGATGGCCGACGCCCCGGTCCCGATCACCGCGACCCGCTTGCCCGCCAGGTCACAGGAGTGGTCCCAGCGGGACGAGTGGAACGTGGTCCCGCCGAACCGCCCGGCCCCCGGGATGTCCGGGTAGGCCGGCAGGTGCAGCGCGCCCGCCGCGGACACCACCGCCCGCGGCCGCCAGCTGCCCAGCTCGCCGTGCTCGACGGTCTGCACATCCCAGCGCCGGGCGTCCTCGTCCCAGTCCATCCGCTCGACCACGCTGCCGTAGCGGATGTGCGCCTCGAGCCCGTACCGGCGGGCGCACCGGCGCAGGTAGTCCCAGATTTCCCGCTGCGGCGCGAACAGCCGGCTCCAGTCCGGGTTCGGCTCGAAGGAGTAGGAGTACAGCGGCGACGGCACGTCGCACGCGCACCCCGGATACTGGTTGTCCCGCCAGGTCCCGCCGAGGTCGTCCTCCTTGTCCAGGATGATGAAATCGTCGTACCCGGCCTTCTTCAGCGCGATCCCCATCCCGATCCCGCCGAACCCGGCTCCCACGATCACGATCCCTGGCATGTCAGGACGATAACGCAGGAACACCGCCCCCGGCCACGACGTACCCCGACCCGTGACCACCCAGAAAAAAGATCTTTTGACCGAACGAGGCTGGCTCACGCCCCCCTCCCCAGCTCACGTGACCCGGCCCCAGCGCCCCGCGGACTCGGTGTGCCCCCGGTTACCTTCTTATGTACGCTGTGCGCCACCCACCGGGAAAGAGGTGTCTGCCCATGGCGATTCGCGCGGTGGTGTTCGATATCGGCGGCGTCCTGGAGATCACCCAGGATTTGAGCCCGACCAGATCACAGGACTCTATTACCCGGTCGTGGGAGGCCCGGCTGGGCTTGCCGGCCGGGGAGATCGACGTGCAGGCGGGCGAGGCCGTGTTCGTCGACGACTACGTCCCCAACGTGACCGCCGCCAGCGAGGCGGGTCTGCACGCCGTCCATTTCACCGGCAACGCCACGGTCATCGGGGAAATCGAGCGGCTGCTCGGCCAGCCCTGAACATAGTCCGCCCGAACGCGTCAGTCCGGCCGGGCCGCCTCGGCCTGCCTGAGCCGCTCGGCCATGGCGTCGGTTTCCGCCACGGATAGCCGGGGCACCTCGCCCCACTGAGTGCCGCCCTCTTCCAGCGTGCCCGCCACGTGGAAATGCACATGGGCCACGGCCTGATTGGCGGCTATCCCGTTGTTCTGCCAGATCGCGATCCCCGGCCGCCTCTCCGCCGCATCGACGATCCGGGCCGCATGACGGATCTCCCGCATCAGCGCCCCCGACTCCTCGTCCCTCAGGTCCAGGATCGTCGGGCAGTGCCGGACCGGCACGACCAGCAGGTGCGACACGCCACGCTGCTCCCGCGTGACCAGGATGGCCGTAAGCTCGCTGCGCCGCAGGATGGTGTACGGCTTCTCGCCCAGGAGAAACGCGCAGAACGGGCAGCTCCCGCCCGACGGCAGCACGATGTTGTTCACACCGGTCATGATCTCGCAGTGCGCAGCCGACGATCAGCCCTGTCCGGAGGCTCCATAAGCAACTAGCGGCTAATAGCAAGCAATCTAGAATCAGCAGTTATGGAACTGCATCAGCTCGAGTACTTCGTGGCGGTCGCCGGGAAGTGACGCTGCGGGAAGAGCTGGGGGTCGGGTCGGGGATGGAGCGGACGCTGGCTCTCGTCTCACGCGTCGGGATCATCACCGCGGTGGTCAGGCTCCGTCTCCGGCTTTGCCGCTAGGCCGTACGCTTGCGCTAGGTCGGGGAACTCTGCGCGGATGATGGCCAGCGCTTGTTCCTCTAGAACCGGCGGCTCTTCCTGGGCGATCTTCCAGACGACGGCCCAGTCGACGCTGAAGTAGCGGTGCACAGCCAGGTTGCGAAACGCGCGGATCTGCCGCCACGCCACGTCAGGATACCTGTCGCGGAACTCGTCCGAGAGCGCGCTTGCGATCTCACCGAGCAAGAGCATCCGGTACAGCACGGCGTCGCGCAGGACCCGGTCGGCGTCCCAGCGCTCGCGGGTCACCCCGTCGAGGTACTCCCGGACCACACGGGTGTGATCGACAAGATCGGCAACGTACAGTTCCTCACGCCGCATACAGAACCTGGGCGTCGGCCAGCACCTGATCCCGGATCACTCGGTGCAGCCCGTCCTTCGGGACGAGGTCGACGGGCCGGCCGAACAGATCTTCCAGGTCCTCCTGCAACGCGAAGTACGACATGCCGAGGTCATTGCCCGGAACCCGCACGTACAACAGGTCCACGTCACTGTCTGGTCGCGCCGAGCCGCGCGCGACCGAACCGAAGACCGCCAGCTCGGCGATCCCGTACTTACGGCACAAGTCAGCGAGCCGCGCACTCAGTGCCCGGATCTCATCCAAGGTCACCGCGCCGCCCTCCCTTCATCGCCCACGACCAGTTTACGATCCGCATAGTGATCACGCCTGCACGTCGAACGTCCCATTTGCGTGCCATGGGGTGGCCGTTGCGAGACTGGTACATCTCGGCCGGCCTGCCTACCTTGACCGGCGATGCCGCTGATTGCGAGATGCTGAGGAGATGTGCAATGGATGACACGGACCAGCGGCGCCTAGATGCAGGTAACTCGATAGACCTGAAGTGGCTTAGAAGTTTCGTGGTTGTGGCCGAGGAGGCCAGCTTCACCCGGGCGGCGGAGCGGGTGCACGTGGCCCAGCCCGGGGTGAGCGCGCAGGTCCGGCGGCTGGAGTCGGAGCTGGGGCAGCGGCTGCTTGACCGGTCGGGCCGCTCGGTCCGGCTGACCGAAGCCGGATCGGCCGTGCTGCCGTTCGCCCGCGCCGCCCTGGACGCGGTGGCCGGCGCCCGGCTGGCCATCGACGAGCTGGCCGGCCTGATCCGCGGGCAGGTCACGGTGGGCATGGTGAGCGGCTGCGCCCTCCCGGTCCTGGCCGAACTCCTGGCCCAGTTCCACAAGCGGTACCCCGGCGTGGCCATCACCTTGACCGAGGACAACTCGGACCGCCTCATCGAGATGCTCACAGACGGCCGCCTCGACCTCGCCCTGATCGGCGTGGCCGGCGAACCCGTGCCCGGCCTCGACACCGCCGTCCTCATCGACGAAGAGCTGGTCGCGGCGATCGCCGCCGGTCACCCGCTGGCGGGCAAGGAAACGGTCGCGGTCACCGCGCTGCGCGACGAACCCCTGGTCAGCCTGCCCCCGGGCACCGGCGTCCGCGCCGCCCTCGACGCCGCCTGCGCCGCCGCCGGGTTCGCGCCGCGGATCGTGTTCGAGGCCAGCGCGCTGCCGATGGTGGTCACGATGGCCGCCCAGGGCCTGGGCCTCGCCGTGATCCCGGAATCGGTGGCGAGCAGGCCGGACGCGCCGGTGATCGTCCCCATCGTCAATCCCGCCGTCCGCTCCCGGCTGGAACTGGCCTGGCGCCAGGAGCCGTCCGCCAACCCGGCTGCCCGGGTCCTCATCGAGCAGGTGCGAGCGCTCCGGCCACCGTCTTGACCAGGGCGCCGAGCAGCTCTCCGGACGGGTCGTTGGCCGGGTTCACCTCCGTGATCACCAGCCCGCCGAACTTCTCCCCGCCCAGGAACTCCTCCAGGCAGGCCCCCGCCTGATCCAGCGTGAGCCCGGCGAAGTGCGGAAAGTTCGCCAGCGGGAACAGGCCCGTGTGGAGCACGTCGACGTCGAAGTGCACCAGGTACGAGTCGCAGCGGCGGTCGAGGTACGCCAGCGCCCGCCGGGCCTCGCCGCCCGGGTCGGCCCGCACCGCCGGGGCCGGGGCCGCGTACAGGTGCCGGCCGGCCACCTCGGTCCACTGGTGGGTGTCCAGCTCGGCCGGGTCGAAGCCGAACAGCACCACCTGCCCGGGCTGGAGCAGCGGGAACCGGGCGCCGAGCTTGGCCAGCCGCGGCGACCCGCCGCCGAGCAGGTGGGTCATCCCCATCGTGTCGGCCACCGCGGAGTCGCTCTGCGCTGAGTCAGCCAACACGGGCGTGTGCAGGTCCGCGTCCCCGTCGAAGTACACCAGGCCGCCGTCCGAGCCGGAACCGGCCAGCACCCCGAGCGTGATCGTGCAGTCGCCCCCCAGCACCAGCGGCAGCCGCCCCGCTTCCCGGATCGCCGTGACCGCGGCCGCGACCCGCCGGGCGATCCCGGCCACCCGGTCCGCATCCCGCAGCCCGCCCTCCGGAGAGACCGGCCGGAACGGCTCGACCGCCAGGTCGCCGCGGTCCTCGACGTCGAGTCCGGCCGCGCGCAGCGACTCGGTCAGCCCGGCCGCCCGCCAGGCGGCCGGCGCCTTCTCCTGACCGGGATTGTGCGAACCCGCGCTCGTCGGAACTCCCAGCACGCTGATCTGCGAGGCGTGTGATCCCATCCGTTCGGCCTCCTTGGTTTGCTTGTAACGCTAAGACTACCTTTATAGCGTTACACTAAACCGATGCTGGTCGAGCCGATGTCCCCGGACCTGCTGGTCTGGCTGGTCAACGAGTGGGGCGCGGTGCCGCGCGCCGCGGCGGGCGAGGAAGGTACCCCCTACCCGGATCCCGCCCCGCTGGGTGCGGCCGGCGTCGGAGACCGGCCGGGGTCGGCCGGCCGGCTGCACCGTATCTTCGCCGCCCCCCATCCCACCGAACGAGTCCGGCTCCTCGCCACCCTCCTCGCCGACACCGGAGTACGCCCGGGCCTGACCCTGGCCGACGACGTACCCTGCGAGACCTGGCACGTGGACGACCCGAATGACGCCCTGCTCGCCGCCGCCGCCCTGACCCTGCGCCACCAGCTCGCCCGCCACGACCCGGCCCGGGTCGGCGTCTGCACCGGGCTACGCTGCGCCGACGCCTACATCGACGCCTCCCCCGCCGGCCAGCGCCGGTTCTGCTCGGTGACCTGCCAGAACCGCGCCCGCGTGGCCGCCTGGCGGCGGCGGCAGGCCTCGTAGAGCAGCATTCAGTAGAGCAGGCGCTGGTAGTTCGCCAGGGCGTAGTGCTCCTCGAGTTCCTCCAGCGTCTCCGGCGTCTCCTGCACCCGCTTGACCAGGGTCGCGTGCGACGGCAGGGCGTCCGGTTCCCAGCTGTCCGGCTGCCACAGCCGGGACCGGATGAGCGACTTGGGGCAGTGGAAGAAGATCGTCTCGATATCCACCAGCAGGGCCAGGATCGGCCGCTGGCCGCGGACGGCCAGGTCGTCGAAGAACGGCGCGTCCCGCAGCAGCCGGGCCCGCCCGTTGATCCGCAGCGTCTCGTTCCGGCCGGGGGTCAGCGAGAGGATCCCGATGTGCGGGTTGGCCAGGAGGTTGAGGTAGCCGTCGGCCCGCCGGTTGCCGGGCCGTTCGGCGATGGCGACGGTGGCGTCGTCCAGCACGTGGATCAGGTGCCCCGCCGGGTCCCCCTTGGGGGAGGCGTCGCAGTTCCCGTCGGCGTCGCAGGTGGCGATGACGCAGAACGGGGAAACAGCCAGCCATTCCCGGTCCACCGCGTGCAGCCGGCTGCGTTCCTTGGACACCGCGCGTCCGCTCGGCGTGCCCAGCAGGTCCCGCAGTTCGCCCGCGGAGGAGATCTCAGACCAGGCCATCAGCTCACAGCTCCGGGAAGACGAGGTCGGGGTCGTGTTCGGACATCGCCGAGGCCGGCCCGATGAGGTTCTTGTCCGGTTCGCCGATCGCGTCGGCGTTCTTGCCCTCGTAGTCGAACTTTAGCAGGATGTGCTTGATCGCCTCGATCCGGGCCCGCTTCTTGTCGTTGCTCCTGATCACCGTCCACGGCGCCTTCTCGGTGTCGGTGTAGTGGAACATGGCCTCCTTGGCCTCGGTGTACCCCTCCCACTTGTCCAGCGACTCGATGTCCATGGGGCTCAGCTTCCACTGCCGGACCGGGTCGATGCGCCGGATGGCGAAGCGGGTACGCTGCTCGGCCGGGGTCACCGAGAACCAGAACTTGGTCAGGTGCAGGCCGGAGTTGATCAGCATCTTCTCGAACTCCGGCGTCTCCCGCATGAACTCCCAGTACTCCTCGTCGGTGCAGAAGCCCATCACCCGCTCCACGCCGGCCCGGTTGTACCAGGACCGGTCGAACATGACGATCTCGCCGGCGCCGGGCAGGCTCGGCACGTAACGCTGGAAGTACCACTGGGACCGCTCCCGTTCGGTCGGCTTGATCAGCGCCACCACGCTGGCGCCGCGCGGGTTGAGGTGCTCGGTGAAGCGCTTGATCGTGCCGCCCTTGCCGGCCGCGTCGCGGCCCTCGAACACCATCACGATCCGCTGCCCGGTGTCCTTCACCCAGTTCTGCAGCCGGACCAGCTCGATCTGCAGCGGCCGCTTGAGGTACTCGTACTCGTCCCGGGACATCTTCTCCGGGTACGGGTAGTCCTCGCGCCAGGTGTCCACGATCCGGCCGTCCGGCCAGCGCAGGACCGGGTCGTCGTGCTCGTCGTCGTCATCTACCGTGAGGCCGGCCAGCAGGTCGCGGTTGGACGCCCAGTCCAGCGGGAGCGCGTTGAAATCTTCGGCAGGTGCACTGGTCATGCCCCAAGCACAGCACATCTGGGCGGTACGGTCACCAGCGGGCCGGTCACCGGATCGTGAACAGCGCGTAGCCGTAGCTCAGGCGCTCACCGGTCCCCGTGGACCACGGTGCCGCCCGCCACGGTGGTCACCACCGAGGTGCTGCCGATGTCACCCGGCGGGACTGCGAAAATATCCTGGTCGAGCACGGCCAGGTCAGCCCGCATCCCCGGCCGCAGCCGCCCGGCCACGTCCTCCTCGTGGTTCACCCACGCCACCCCGGCGGTGAACGCGTCCACCGCGGCGTCCACGGTGATCGCCTGGTCCGGCAGGAACGGGTGCGCGCACTCCGGCTCACCCGGCCGTCCCAGCCGCTCGGACAGCACCCGGTTGACCGCGACGTGCATCTCCTGCAGCGGGTCGGCACTCGACACCGGCCAGTCGCTGCCGAACGCGATCCGGGTGCCCAGCCCCAGCAGCGAGCCGATCTGGTACTGCCAGCGGGCGCGTTCCGGCCCGACGAACGGCAGGGTCAGCTCGTCCATCTGCATCGTGTCGCACGCCCACAGCGGCTGGAAGTTGGCCACCACGTCCAGCTCGGCGAACCGGCTCATGTCCCGCGGCGTGATGAACTGCAGGTGGGCCAGGTGGTGCCGGGCCGCCCGGCGCTGCCCGGCCGGCAGGGCCGCCAGGGCGTCCAGGGCGGTGCTCACCGCGAGGTCGCCGATGGCGTGGAAGTGCAGCTGGAACCCTTCGGCGCCGAGCCGCCGGACCGCCTCGGCCAGCAGTTCGGGCTCGATGAACAGCCGCCCCGAGTGGTCGGTGGGATGCCCGGCCCGGTCCAGGTAGGGCGAGGACATGGCGGCGGTGAACGTCTCGCACACCCCGTCGAGCATCAGCTTGACGGTGGTCGCCCGGAACTGCCCCTGCCCGGACGGTGGCGACCCGAACTGTGCTAGCCCGGACTGGCCGTCCCCGGCCTCCTCGCGCCGGGCCAGCAGGTCGTCGATCTGCTCCAGGCCGCGGTCCCGGTCCCACCACAGGGCACCGACCACGTGGCTGCTGAGCATGCCGAAGTCGGCCGCCATCTGGTAAGCGGCGAACGAGTCCGGCATGCCGAGCTCGCCCGCCGCGCCCACGCAGGCGTCCTGGTAGCTGGTGATGCCCAGCGAGTGCAGGTGCGTCTGGCCCGCGATCAGCCCGGTCAGCAGCTCGGCCTCGGACGTCCCGGGTACGTGCGCCGCGACCAGCCGCATCGCCCCGTCGTGCAGCACCCCCGTCGGCCGGCCCGCCTCGTCTCGCTCGATCCGCCCGTCGGCCGGGTCCGGGGTGCGCGCGTCGATGCCCGCCCGCGTCAGCGCGGCGGTGTTCACCCAGGCGCTGTGGTGATCACGGTTCGGCAGCATGGCCGGCCGTCCGCCGGTGACCGCGTCCAGGTCGGCCGCCACCGGCAGCCCGCCGGGAAACGCCGACATGGTCCAGCCGCCGCCGAGCACCCACGCCCCGGGCGGCACCGGCTCGCAGTACGTGGCCACCGCGTCCAGGCACTCCGCCCGGGTCGGCAGCCCGGCCAGGTTGCAGCGCAGGCTCTCGAGCCCGCCGCCGACCGGGTGCACGTGCGCGTCGCCGAACGCCGGCAGCGCCAGCCGCCCGGCCAGGTCGATCACCCGCGTCCGCCGCCCGGTCAGCTCCCGGATCTCGTCGTCGGTCCCGACGGCCTGGATCACCCCGGCCCGGACCGCCAGCGCCTGCACGAACCCCGACGGATGCGCCGGCGTCCGCACCTTCCCGCCGACGAACACAAGATCAGCCACATCACTGCTCACCGCCCCAGCCTCCCGCATCCCCCCGCCCCCGTTCCAGCGGGGTACGCGCCCAGCCGCTGGCTCGGTTCCTGCGGAGCACGACCCAGCCGCTGGTTCAGATTCCCGCTAGTTACACGCGCACCACGGCTCACCGGCGTCACCCGCTCCGGCCCACATCCAGCTCCGGCAACGACATGGATGCTCCCTCCATGTCGCAATCACGACATGGATGTTCCATCGATGTCGTCAGGAAGCGCCCGGAAAACGGATTGCCGGGGCCGCGGTGGCGGATCTAGGGTCGCGGCCATGGGTTGTTACATGGTGATGCTCCGTGCCCGCCTCCGGGCACCCGAGCGGGCCGCGCCGGGCCAGCGGATCACCGCCACCGCGCCGGGCCAGCGGATCGTGGGGATGGCACCGGCTCGCTGACGACTGGGCCGCGCGGGTCGTCGCCGCGTCCGGCGTAAGGCCGGGCGAGCTCGTCCTCGACATCGGCGCCGGCCAGGGAGCGCTGACCGCGCCGCTGATCCAGGCCGGGGCACGCGTCATCGCGGTCGAACTGCACCCCGGCCGGGCCGCGGCCCTCAGGAGCCGGTTCCCGCAGATCACGCTGGTGCACGCGGACGCCAGGACGCTGCGGCTGCCCCGCCAGCCGTTCCGGGTCGTGGCCAGCCCGCCGTACGGGATCACCGCCGACCTGCTCGGGCTGCTGCTCGCGCCGGGCAGCGGGCTCACCGCCGCCGACCTGGTGCTGCAGCGCGCCGCGGTGCGCAAGTACGCCGCCCGGCGGGTCCGCGGCTACCATGTCACCCCCGGCCTGGCCGTGCCGCGCCGTGCCTTCGCGCCGCCACCCCGGGTCGACTCCGCCGTACTCGTGATCCGCCGCCACCGGTGAATAGCAGGACATGGCGCTGTGATCGGATAGGGACATGAAGGTCCGAATCGGCATATCCCTGGGGCCGGCCGGGGCCCCCGGCCAGTTCGCGGACGCGGTCGACCTGCTCGAGCAGGCCGGGGTGGACTCGCTGTGGCTGTCGGAGCTGGTGTACTCCCCGCTGGTGGAGCCGTTCACCGGGATGGCGTTCGCGCTGTCGCGAACCCAGAACCTCAAGGTCGGTACCGGCGTCGCCGTGCTCCCCGGGCGAAATCCCGTGCTGGTGGCCAAGCAGCTGGTGACGCTGGCCGGGCTGGCGCCCCGCCGCGTGCTGCCGGTGTTCGGGCTGCGGCCCGCCCAGGATGCCGAACGCCCGCTGTTCGAGGTCCCCGAGGGCCAGCGCGCCGCGGTCTTCGACGAGTCGCTCACGCTGCTGCGCCGCCTCCTCGCCGAGGACCAGGTCGATTTCCGCGGGAAGTTCTTCACGGTGGACGGCGCCACCATCGGCCCGAAGCCGGCCAAGCCGCTCGACATCTGGCTGGGCGGCTCGGCCCCGGCCGGGCTGCGCCGGGTGGGGCGGTTCGCCGACGGCTGGCTCGGCTCCCTGCTCACCCCGGCCGAAGCGGGCCATGCGGTCACCGCCATCCAGGAGGCCGCGGCCCAGGCCGGCCGGCACGTGGACGACGACCACTTCGGGCTCAGCCTGCCGATCGCGCTGGACGGCATCCCCGACCCGCTGGAGGCCTCGATCCTCCGCCGCCGGCCCGAGGCCGACCCGGCGACGCTGGTCGCCCAGGGCTGGGACGGCGCCCGCCGCCTGATCGGCCAGTACGTCGAGGCCGGGCTGAGCAAGTTCGTGGTCCGCCCGGCCAACCCCGGCCCGTTCGGGCCCTTCGCCGACGCCTTCATCCGCGAGCTGATCCCGCTACAGAACTAACGCGCCTTGCGCTGGATCCGGTAGTGCAGCACCAGGAACGGGAAGCCGAACACCCAGAACGCGTGCTCCGCCCGCAGCTCACCCGCCCCGGAAGAGTAGACGTCGAGCCGCTCGGCGAACCCGCGGACGGCGACGGTGGTGAGCTCCCCGGTCGCGGCGTCGATGTAGGTCAGGTAGTGACCCGGCTGGTCGAGCTCGCTGCGGCTGTCCAGCACCAGGCCGCCACCAGGGCGAGCCGAAGGCGCCAGCGTCGCGGTGAAGCTGGCCTGCGGCAGCGGGAAGCCGACGCTGACGTAGCCCCGTCCCGCCCGCCGGTAAGTGGTGTAAATACCCACGTAGATCGGCTCGCCGGTATCCGCCCGGGACCGGATCCAGCCGCGTACCGACACGGTCCCGTCGACGTCGCTGATGGTGTCGATCCGGCTGCGGACCCCGTGCTGCGCCTCCCGCTGGCTCATCGGCACGTTGGCCTGGCCGAGCGGCCGGGCCACCAGCGTCCGGTACAGCAGGTAGCCGGGCCGCACCCACAGCCGCCACTGCGGCACGATATCCAGGGCGAACCGGGTGGTGTGCTCGTAGAACTCGCGGACCAGCGGGTCGACCCCGGCCGGGTCGAAGCCCGGCCCGGCCAGTTCGTCCAGCGAGGCCACGATGCCGATGTCCGCCACGTCGGGGGAGTAGGTACCGCCGAGCACCCCCGCCAGGGACCGCACGTACCCGGTGCCGACGTACCGGGTCGGGCTGGCCAGCGGCACCACGAACGGAAGATCCGCGGGCGCCGCCCGCTCGGCCAGCAGGCTCACCTGGGCGTCGCGGAACAGCACGGCCGACACGCACCGGAATCCCACCACGGCCGCCGCCGCGGCCACCGCCCCCGGCGCCCGGGCCGGCCGCAACCCCAGCCCGACCGCCGCGCCGACCACCGGCCCGAGCGCGACCTTCTGCGGCCGCAACCCGAGCGCCCCGGCCGCCGTCCCCGCCACCACCGCCACCGGAACCGGCCCGAGCCCGCCCGGGCCAGCGCCGCCCGGCCCGAGCCCGCCCGGGGGAGCGCCGTCCCCGGAGCCCCGGCCCCGCGTCACCCGGTCCGCCACCCACCCGAGCGGCGCCGCCACGGCTCCGCTGGCCAGGATGCGCGACCACAAGGCCGGTATCTCGTTCGGTCCCAGCCGGGCCCGGGCCACCGCGTCCGCCGTGCCGAGGCCCACGGCGCCCGCCACCGCGCCCGCCGCCACCGCCGCCCGCCCCCGGCGCGCGGCCAGTGGTGCGCAGAGCGCGGCCCCCGCTAGCCCGCCGAGCACGGCGGCGAAGCCCGCCTGCTGGATACGCTCCTTCACACCAGCGAACCTATCGGAACAAGCCCGCCCGGCCGCCGGTTAGAACACCACATGGACCAAACGGGTGACACCACCCCACCGCCCGCCCTCCTCGTGCTCGGTGACGAGGACGCGGCCGTGTGCGCCGACGGCTTCTGCGAGGTACCCGCGCCGGTGAAGGACGAGGCCACCGATGCAGATTGAGATCTGGTCCGACGTCGTCTGCCCGTGGTGCTACATCGGCAAGCGCCGGCTCGAGCGGGCGCTGGGCGAGTTCGAGCACGCGGACGAGGTCGAGGTGACCTGGCGCAGCTTCCAGCTCAACCCGGACACCCTGCCCGGCACCGCGGTGCCCACGCTGGAGTACCTGACCAAGAAGTACGGACCGCAGGCGCAGGAGATGACCGCCCGGGTGGCCGCGCTGGCCAAGGCCGAGGGCCTGGACTTCGGCTCCTCCTCCCTGGCCGTGAACACGCTGGAGGCGCACCGGGTGCTGCACCTGGCCGCCGACCTGGGTTTCGGCGACGCGGCCAAGGAACGGCTGCTCCGCGCGCACTTCACCGAGGGCGCCAACCTGTCCGACCACGAGACGCTGACCCGGCTGGTGGTCGAGGCCGGGCCACCCGGGCAGGCCGGCACCGTCGAGGCGCGGGCGCGGGAGGTGCTGGCCGGCCGCGACTACGAGAACGCGGTGCTGGACGACATCAGCCTGGCCCGGCGGATGGGGATCAGCGGCGTGCCGTTCTTCGCCATCGACCGCAAGTACGGCATCTCCGGCGCGCAGTCGCCCGAGACGTTCCTGCGCGCGCTGCGGACCGCCTACGCGGACGAGGATGCCACTGCTAGCTAAGCGTGGCCGTTAAGCTCACCGAATGCAGGTAATGTCGCTCGGCTTCCGGACCGACCTGGCGCTGCGGATCGCCGAGGGCGCCGAGGTCACCGACCGCGGCGACTGCCTGGTCATCCGCACTCCGGACAACCCCGCCTTCTGGTGGGGCAACTTCCTGCTGCTGGCCGCCTGGCCAGGGGAGGGCGACGGCTGGCTGGCCCGCTTCGCGGCCGAGTTCCCGCAGGCCAAGCACGCGGCGATCGGCGTGGACGTCACCAAGCCGGGCGGCGGGACGCCGGCCGAGTTCGCCACCCTGGAGCCGGAGTACTCCACCGTGCTCACCTGCACCGATATCCACGCGCCGCGGCACGTCAGCACCGAGGCGCAGCTCCGGCCGCTGGAGTCCGACCAGGACTGGCGGCAGTCGGTCGAGCTGAACCTGCGCTGCTACGGCGAGGAAGAGCCGACCGATTTCCAGTACCGCCGGGTCGCGGCCCGGCGGCGGATGGTCGCCGCGGGCCGGGCGGCCTGGTTCGGCGCGTTCGACGGCGCCCGCCTGCTGGCCCAGCTCGGGGTGGGCGACGCCGGCGCCGGGCTGGCCCGCTACCAGGACGTCGAGACCGACCCGGCGGCCCGCCGCCGGGGCCTGGCCGGGACGCTGGTCTGGCACGCGGGCCGGTTCGCCCGCGAGCGGTTCGGCGCGGACACGCTCGTCATCGTGGCCGACCCGGCCGAGGGGGCCATCCGGGTCTACCGGGACTGCGGGTTCGCCGACGCGCAGACCCAGGTCAGCTTCGCGCGGGCGGCTACCTGAAAATCTGCTCCCCGGTGATGACCCGCTCCTCGGTGACGATGGCGGTGACGAGCGCCCGGGGCGTGATGTCGAACGCGAGGTTCAGCGCGCGCGTCCCGGCCGGAGCGGCCGGGACGGCGACTTCGTCGTCGGCGCGCTGCTCGATCGCGATGGCCGCGCCCGACGGGGTGGCCCGGTCCAGGGTCGACTCGGGCGCCGCGACCACGAACGGGATGCCCGCCTCGCGGGCGGCCAGGGCCAGGCTGTAGGTGCCGATCTTGTTGGCCACGTCGCCGTTGGCGGCCACCCGGTCGGCGCCCACCACCACCGCGTCGGCCATGCCCTGGCTGATCAGGAACGGGGCCGCGCCGTCGCAGGCCAGCCGGTGCTCGATGCCCAGCTGATCGAGTTCCCAGCAGGTCAGCCGGGCGCCCTGGAGCAGCGGCCGGGTCTCGTCCACGATCACGTGGCTGAGCGCGTCATCGGAGTGCAGCGCGCGGATCACCCCGAGCGCCGTGCCCCAGCCCAGGCAGGCCAGGGCGCCGGTGTTGCAGTGGGTGTGGATGCTCAGTCTCCCGTCACCCAGCCGCCCGCCGCCGCAGGCCTGCCGGAGCCACCCGGCGCCACGCCGGCTGAGCCGCTGGCTCACCTCGTCGGCGGTCCGGGCCGCCGCCAGGGCCGCCGACTCGACGGCGGCCCGGCCCTGCGGTATCCGCTCCGCGACGATGAGTACCTCGCGGCGGAGGTTGACGGCCGTCGGCCGGGCGCCGGCGATGCGCGTGACCTCGGCGTCCAGCCGCGCCCGGTCCCAGCCCTCGGCGTCCCCCTGGCGGACCGCCAGGGCGACACCCAGGGCGCCGACCACGCCCAGCAGCGGCGCGCCGCGCACCGCCAGCGTGGTGATCGCCTCGATCAGCTGATCGACCGTGGCGATGCGCAGTACGCGGACCTGGTGCGGCAGCACGGTCTGGTCCAGGGCCTCGATGTGCCCGTCGCGCCAGGTGAGCACGTCCGGTGTGTCCATACCGCGAACCTACGCGGACCCCGCGAATGCAGCTGACCTGGGGCTCTTAGCCCACGTGGGCACCCGCGGCCGTGCTAGCAGCGGCCGTGGTAGGCACCCGAGGTGTAGGTGGTCCAGGGACGCCAGTTGTGCCCGTTGCTGGAGATCGCGATCGCGGCCCTGGCGTTCCCGAGCGGGTCGTAGGTGGCCATGGCGGGCCCGTGGCCACCGTTGATCTGCCAGTAGCCGAAGTCGTTGGTGGGGCTGTGCGCGAACTGCCGGCCACCGGACTCCGCCATCGCGATCTCGGCCGCGATGAACGCCTCGCCCCTGGAGCCGCCGGCCGCTTCCCACAGGGCCTCGAGGCCGGAGCAGCTGAGGTTGCCGCTCAGCTTGCCCGCCTTGGCGGTGAGCACCGTCGGGGGCTTCTTGGCGTGCTTGGCCGAGTAGGCCGTGGCGACGGGCGCGTGGTTCGGGATCGTCAGCTTCTCGCCGACGAAGATGCTGTTCGGGTTGTGGATCTTCGACCGGTTGGCCTGGAAGATCCAGTTCCACTTGCTGGTGGTGCCGTAGAAGTGCTTCGCGATCGAGGTCAGGGTGTCGCCCGAGCGGACCGTGTACGTGCTGGTGACCGACTGGGCCGCGTGCCGGACCGCGGTGGTCTGCGCCTGCTGTGCCTGCTCCGACTGGGCCTGCTCCGTCACGGCGGTGGCACTGGCCGGCGTACGCACCGAGGCGTGAGCCGACTGCGGCAGCGCGACGAGGGCGCCGGCGATGGCGACCGCGGGAGCGGCCTTGACGGCCGTCCCAGCTACCTTCTCTACCTGCGACGGGGTGGTGTGCCGGCCGGTCCGCCTGATCTTGTGCGGGCGGCGGTGCAGGTGCAGTGAGTCCACAGAACTCCCCAAGTAGTTTCCTCACCCGTTTACTCGTCCCCCGGACCGGGGACTTTCTCGGGCCTAGAAGGTCACCTTTGGTGACCGATGTGGCTTTTCTCGGCTTTCGGCGGTCTGTGCCGTCTGCGGAAGCATGGCAGGAACCGCGCGAGGCTCGCAGGGAAATTGAAGTATTTCTGTGACATACCCGTGATCTTGCAGCTCGGAAGGGGGGCCGGCTGAGATACTGCGGGGGTGAACGATCACGGGCTGAGCTACTTCGAGGACTACGGGCGGGGCGCGACCTACGAGTGCGGCAGCGTCAGCTTCGATCAAGCTAGCATCGTCACTTTCGCCAAGGAGTTCGACCCTCAGCCTTTCCACATCGACCCGGTGGCCGCGGCGGCCGGGCCTTATCGCGGACTGATCGCGAGCGGCTGGCATACCGCATCGGCGGTGATGCGCGTGCTGGTCGATAACTACCTGGCCGCCGAGTCGAGCCTCGGCAGTCCCGGCCTCGATGAGATCCGCTGGCCGCACCCGGTCCGGGCGGGCGACACGCTCCGTGTCCGGGCCACGGTGGTGGAGACGCGCCGCTCGCTGAGCAAGCCGGACCGCGGCATCGTCAAGACGCTGATCGAGGCGGTCAACGCCGAGGGCCAGCCGGCGTTCCGGGCGACCGCGATCAACTTCATGCTCGTCCGCCCCGCGCCTGGCGGTTAATCGTGACACGCTGGTGCTGTGGCCAGTGACACGGCGCGGCGGCTGATGCTCCTGCGGCACGCCAAGTCGGACTGGCCGGACGTACCCGACCGGGACCGGCCGCTGGCCAAGCGCGGCCAGCGCGACGCCCCGGTCATCGGCCGCTGGCTGCACGACCAGGGCTACCAGCCCGAGATCGTGATCTGCTCGGCCGCCCTCAGGTCCCGCCAGACCTGGGACCTGGTGGCGCCGGAGCTCGGCGGCGCCCCGTCCGTGACGTTCGAGCCGCGGGCCTACGCGGCCGGCGCGCTCACCCTGCTCTACCTGGTCCGGGAGCTGCCCGCCGGCTGCCGCGCGGCCCTGCTCATCGGGCACAACCCCGGCGTCTCGGAACTGGCCAGCAACCTGCTCGAGGCCGCCGGAGACGAGACGCCCGGATCGCCGGGCCTGCGCTTCCCCACCGCCGCGGTGGCCATCCTGGAGTTCGACGGCGACTGGGCCGCGCTGTCCCTCGCCCGGGCCCGGCTGGTCGCCTATGCCTCCCCGGGCGATCTGTAGCGGGCACTCGGCCCGGAATGACCGGCCCGGAACGCCGTCCAGGAATGACGGCGGCGGGGCCGCGGGTTAGCACAGGCGTCGACGACGATCGGTTTGGAGAGCCCCCATGTCCCTGACCTTTTCCTCGGGTCCGCTAGCTGGCCACGCGCCGGACACCGTCAACTACCGGATCGAGGGTCCCGCCCACCGGCTCCTGATGCACGAGTTCCCGCGGCGGGTGCGCGCCCGGTTCGGCGGCGAGACCGTGGCCGACACCACCCGTGCCGTGCTGCTGCACGAGACCGGGATCCTGCCCCAGGTGTACGTGCCCCTGGAGGACATCAGGGCCGACCTCATCCAGGCCACCGACCACCACACCTACTGCCCGTTCAAGGGCACCGCGTCCTACTGGACGGTGACGGCCGGCGGCCAGGTGGCCGAGAACGCGATCTGGTCCTACCCCGAGCCGAACGAGGAGACGCCCTGGCTGCGCGGTTACGCCGGCTTCTACTGGGGCGCCATGGACGAGTGGTACGACGAGGACGAGCGCGTCGAGGGCAGCTTCACCGACCCGTACCACCGGGTGGACGTACGCCGCTCCTCCCGCCCCGTCCGCGTCCTGCTCGGCGACACGGTGCTGGCCGAGACCAGCCACCCCCTGCTGCTGTCCGAGACCGGCCTGCCGAACCGCTTCTACATCCCGGCCGCCGACGTCCGCCAGGACCTCCTGGAGCCGAGCGACACCCGCACCTACTGCCCCTACAAGGGGAACGCCTCGTACTGGACCGTCAACGCCGACGGCCGCAAGCTCACCGACGCCGTCTGGTCCTACTCCAAGGCCGAAGGCGACTCCGCCGCCATCGCCGGCCACCAGTCCTTCCTCCACGACGACCTCACCATAGAAATAGGCGACCCCTCCTGACCGAGCCACCCGCGGCACGACCGGGGGGACGAGCCAGCTGCCGGGGCAAGAACACGCCTCGTTCGGCATCAAAAAACCGCGAATGGCGGGCCACCGGGGTACGGCGGCCCGCCACCTGCGGCGAACGGTCTTACTCGGAGCTGAACGGCTTACTCGGAGCCGAAGGACTTGATCTCGTGCTGCTCCGTCTCGCTCAGCTCGCGCGGCTCCTCGCCCTTGGCGCGCTTGGCGCTCTGCACCTGCTCCCGGATCTTGTCCACGACCTCGGGGTTGGCCAGCGTGGTGATGTCACCGACGTCGGTGAAGTTGGACACCGAGGCGATGACCCGGCGCATGATCTTGCCGGACCTGGTCTTGGGCATGTCCGGCACGATCCAGATGTTCTTCGGCCGGGCGATCTTGCCGATGTCGGTCTCGATGGCCCGCTTGATCTTGCCCTCGATCTCCTCACTGGCCTCGTTACCGGGCTTGAGCGCGACGTACATCTCGACCACCCGGCCGCGCACGTCGTCGACGACGGGGACGGCGGCCGCCTCGGCGACCTCCTCGACGGCCAGCGCCGAGGACTCGAGTTCCTTGGTGCCCAGCCGGTGCCCGGCGACGTTGATGACGTCGTCGACCCGGCCCAGGATGCGGAAGTAGCCGTCCTCGGACTGCACCGCGCCGTCCCCGGCGAAGTAGGGCCAGTCGTGCCAGTCCGTGCTCTTCGGGTCCTTGTTGTACTTGGCGAAGTAGGTGGACACGAACCGCTCGGGCTGGCCCCAGATGGTCTGGAAGATGCCGGGCCACGGGGCGCGGGACACGATGTTGCCGGCCTTGCCGCTGCCCTGGGGGATCGACTCGCCGTTCTCGTCCAGGATGTCGAGGTAGATGCCGAGCGCGGCCGGGCCGCAGCTGCCCGGCTTCATGGCGAACAGGGCTGGCAGCCCGGTGCCGATGAAGCCGCCGGTCTCGGTCTGCCACCAGGTGTCGGTGATGATCGCCTCGCCCTTGCCGACGTACTTGTAGTACCAGCGGTAGACCTCGGGTTCGATCGGCTCGCCGACCGTGGTCATGCACTTGAAGTGGAAGTCGTACTTGGCCGGCTCGTCCGGGCCGACCTTGCGCAGCATCCGGATCGCGGTGGGGGAGGTGTGGAAGATGTTCACC
>JAICWX010000059.1 GCA_025934635.1 Streptosporangiaceae bacterium
AGCGCCGCTCACCACGCCAGCGCCGCTCACTACGCCAGCGCCGCTCACTACGCCAGCGCCGCTCACCACGCAACGTCGTCCGCCACGTAGGTCCGCCCGCCACGCAACTCCGCCTGCCAAGTTTCGTTCTCTACCACCCGACTCACTTACACCGTCCACCTCACAGCCCTCACCCGTCACCCATCCCGGCTCGCACCGGACCCGACAACGACATGGATGCTCCATGGGTGCGTTTCCTTTGCGGGGAGGTCAGGCGGCGAGGGCGTAGCCGGGGTAGGTGCGCTGGTGTTGCTGCTGGAGGTGCCAGTTCCAGTAGGCGTCCCAGTCGCCGTTGGCCCTGATGGCGCGGAGCCGCAGGATGGCGTCGGCGGTTTCGGTGCCCCAGCGGGCGCCGGTGATGTCCATCCGGTCTTTGACCAGGTAGCGGCAGGCGCCCTCGATGACGCCGGTGGCGATGGGCCACCCGGCCGCGAGGGCGGCGGGGTAGTCCAGGTGGGGGGCCTTGGCCTCGAGGTAGCCCGCGGTGGCCTCGGCGGCCCTGCGCCGGGCCCTGCCCAGGCCGGCCGCGGCGTGGCGGAGGGCGGCGGCGATGGCGATGGCGGCGTCGGGGCCGCCGGCGAGCAGGGCGGTCAGGCGGTTCCGGACCCAGCGCCCGGCGCGGCGGCTGGCCGCCGGGAAGAAGCACCAGGCGGCGTCCCACAGGTGCTCGCTGACGTGGATCAGGTCGACGATGATCGTGACATCGATGCCGCGGGCGGCGGCCTGCGCCTTGACCTGGCGGATCTGGTCCTTGTTCCCGTCCGCCAGCGCG
Organism: Streptosporangiaceae bacterium; assembly: GCA_025934635.1. The sequence continues at coordinate 812 of JAICWX010000059.1, forward strand.
ATCCACCTGGCCTGGCGGGCGGGGTCGCGGCGGTCTGCCTCGGCGAACACGGCGGCGACCGTCTCGGCGGTGGTCGCGGTCACGCTGGCGGTCAGCCACTTGCGCCGGGCCCGCGGCCCCCGGCGGCGCCGGCCCGGCCCGGTGATGTCCGCGGCTGTGCGCGGGACCGGGGTGATGACGCAGACCGCGCCGACCGCGGCCATCCGCCGGCGGGTCCGGACCTCGCCCTGGGACAGCCGCCCGTCCTGTTTCGGGGCGGACCGGTCCGCGGCCCGCTGGGCGCGGGCGCGGAGCTGCCCGGGCCGCATCCGGATCCCCTTCGCATCACACGACAGCACCAGCACCTGCCCCGGGCCCGGGCCCGGCCGCGGCCGGGCCGCATAGAACGCATCGAAGTCAGCCGCGGCGGCCCGGACGAGCTGCTGGGCCTGCCGGGTCCCCAGCCTGCATCCCGTCCGCTCCCTGACCAGCTGGCACGCTCCGGCCAGCGGCCCGGTCGCGGCGGCGCCCGCGGTCATCTTGGCCAGCCCCTGCGAGTGCCTGCCCGGCGGCAGGCCCAGCTGCTCATCAGCCGGGTGCACATTGGGCGCGCCCGCCGCCCGGTAGGCGATCCGGGACGCCGTGACCGGCCCGAAGATGCTGGACAGGGCCCGGCCGTGCCCGGCCTCGGCCCGGGTCCGGGTGATCTGGTCCGGGCCGGTGACCCGGGCCAGCCGCGGCTCCGCCGCCGCCAGCGCACACAGGTGATCCTGCAGCAGCTGCCGCTGGATCTCCCGGCCCAGCACCGCCAGCCGGTCCTCCAGCCCGGCCAGCCCCAGCCCGGCCGCCCCCGGCCCGGCCAGCCACCCCACCGCCCGCCCGAACGCCCGCTCCGACCGCGCGAAAACCCCGTACGACACATACCCTGACATCGGGCTCCTCCTGTCATTTCCAGGTTCTAGACCAACCGGAACGTAACAGGACGGAGCCCTCCCCACACCCCCCGCCAGCAGCAGGCCACGGACCAAGCCTCCCCCCAAAAGAAACGCACCCATGCTCCATCAATGCCGCGATGACAGCATGGATGCTCCATCAATGCCGTCAGCCGCGGTCGCCCGGGAGGCGTCGGGCCGAGACGGGCGCATCACAGGCACCATCAGCCCCTGGCACCCGGTCCTTACCTAAGGGGCGCTTCCTATGCCACGCTCCAGCAGCATCAATGCCCCATCGATGTCGTCCCAGGATCGTCCCAGCAACATCGATGCCATGTTGATGTCGTTTAACGCGGTTGTCTACACGGTCTCTAGAGCATGCGGACGCGGTGCCGGCCGCATCACGGGCATCAGGTGTCCCGCGACGAGCAGGGGCCACGGGTACATCGCATCGGGTGACGTCTGCCAGGCTGGAATCATGGAGCGTACGCAATCGCAACCGCACGTGGTGATCGTGGGCGGCGGGATCGCCGGGCTCGCGGCGGCGTTTTCCCTCCGGGACGAGCCGGTGCGGGTGACGGTGCTCGAAGGGTCGCCGCGGCTGGGCGGCAAGCTGTCCGTCTCCGAGGTCGGCGGCGTGGCCGTGGACGAAGGCGCCGAGGCGCTCCTCGTCACCCGCCCCGAGGGAACCGCGCTGATCGCCGAGGCCGGCCTCGGCGATCAGCGGACCGCCCCTGGCCCCACGTCGTCCGCCATCTGGACGCTGGGCGCGCTCCGGCCGCTGCCGCGGCGGCAGTTCATGGGCGTGCCGTCCGACCTGGCCGAGCTGGCCCGGTCCGGCGTGCTCTCCGGCGACGGCGTGGCTCGCGCCCGCCAGGATCTCGAGCTGCCAGCCACCGAACGGGACGGCGACGTGCCGGTGGCCCGCTATATCGGCGCGCGGCTCGGCGCGGAGGTGGTGGACCGGCTGGTCGACCCGCTGCTGGGCGGCGTCTACGCCGGACGTTCGGCGGAGCTGTCGTTCGACGCCACGCTCCCCGCGCTGTCGGCCGCGTCCCGCCAGCACCGGTCCCTGGCCGAGGCGGCCGCCTCCCTGCTGCCGCCCCCGGCCGCCGGGATGCCCCCGCCCGCCGGGGCGCCCCCGCCCGCCGCATCAGGGACACGCGCAGGCGGGTCGGTGTTCACCAGCCTCGCCGGCGGCCTGGGGATGCTTCCCGCCTACCTGGCGAAGGCGTCGGGCGCGGAGGTGCGCACCTCGGCGATGGTCCGCGAGCTCGCACCAGCTCCGGACGGCTGGCGGCTCACGGTGGGATCGGCAGCTGAGCCCGAGCGGATCGACGCGGACGCGGTGATCATCGCGATCCCGGCCCGGCCCGCGGGCCGCCTGCTGGCGGCCGTCCCCGGCGCATCCGCCGCGGTCACCGCGCTCGGGGATATCGGCTACGCGAGCATGGCCATCGTCACCCTCGCCTACCCGCGGCCGGCTTTTCCCGCCCCCGGCCTGACCGCCCTCGGCTGGAGCGGGTACCTGGTGCCGGCCGTGGACGGGCGGGTCGTTAAGGCCGTCACCTTCTCCTCGGTCAAGTGGCCGCACCTCGCCCAGACCTCCGCCGGGGGAGAAGGCCCCCTGGAGATCGTGCGCTGCTCGGTGGGCCGCATCGGCGAAGAGGCGCTGCTGCAGCGGTCCGACGACGAGCTCGCCGCGCTGGCGGCAGCCGAGCTGGCCGAGGCGACCGGGGTACGGGGCGGCCCGGCCGCCAGCCGGGTGACCCGGTGGGGCGGCGCGCTGCCGCAGTACACGGTCGGGCACCTGGACCGGGTGACCGCGATCCGCACGGCGGTGGCGGCCCAGCCCGGCCTCGCGGTCTGCGGCGCGGCCTACGACGGGGTCGGCGTGCCCGCCTGCATCGGGACGGCCCGGTCGGCGGTCAGCCAGGTCCTGGCGTTCCTTGCGGCCCGGCCGCCGGCTGACTGAGGGCCGCCGTACGGGCTGGTGATCACGCTAGCCGACAATAGAGGCATGACTGACGACGTACCGGCGGCGGATGAGGCCCGCAAGCCGAAGGCGCGCGACCTCAACGAGCTGGTCCGCTACACGATGTGGTCGGTGTTCCGGGTGCCCGACCGGGTCGCGCTCGAGGCCGGCGGCCTCGGCAGCGCCGCCACCGAGGTGACCGAACTGATCGAGCAGGCGGCGGCCAAGGGCATCGTCACCAGGGGCTGCTACGACATCCAGGGCCTGCGGGCGGACGCGGATTACATGTTCTGGTGGGTGGCGCCGACCTCGGATGACCTGCAGGACATGTACGTGCGGTTCCGCCGGACCCGGCTTGGCCGCTGCAGCGAGCCGGTCTGGTCGGCGATGGCCCTGCACCGCCCGGCCGAGTTCAACAAGAGCCATATCCCGGCCTTCCTGGCGGAGGAGGAGCCGGGGGCGTACGTGAGCGTGTACCCGTTCGTGCGCTCGTACGAGTGGTACCTGCTGGACCCCGCCGAGCGCCGGCGGCTGCTGGCCGAGCACGGGGTGATGGCCCGCGAGTACCCAGACGTGCGGGCCAACACGGTGGCCTGCTTCTCGCTCAACGACTACGAGTGGATCCTCGCCTTCGAAGCCGGCGAGCTGCACCGGATCGTGGACCTGATGCGCCACTTGCGGGGGGCCGAGGCCCGCCTGCACACCCGGGTCGAGATTCCCTTCTACACCGGCCGCCGCAAGCCCGTGCGTGAGCTGGTGGCCAGCCTGGTCTAGGGGCCATGGCAGATGATCTCCGGGTCAACGGCTGGCTGCTGATACCCGGCTCCGAGCTGCACGAGCGCTTCTCCCGGTCATCCGGACCCGGCGGCCAGTCGGTCAACACCGCCGACAGCCGGGTCGAGCTGTCCTTCGACGTCGGGTGCTCGGCCGTGCTCCCCGACTGGGCCCGGGCCAGGATCACCGAGCGGCTGGCGGGCCGGCTGGCCGCAGGCGTCCTCACGGTGGCCGCCTCCGAGCAGCGCAACCAGCTCGCGAACCGGCAAAGCGCCCGGGCGCGGCTGGCCGGCCTGCTGCGCGAGGCGGCCGCCCCGCCGCAGCGCCCGCGCGTGCCGACCAGGCCCAGCCGCCGGGCGAACGAGCGGCGCGTGGAAGCCAAGCGCAGCCGCGGCGCGGTCAAGCGCGGCCGGTCCGGCCGGCCAGACCCGGAGTAAGGGCCGTCCTCAGAGCGACGGCACGTTGACGACGATCGCTTCCTGCGTCGACCGGGCGATGACCACGACCGCCTCGGTGTCGGGGGAGGGGTTCTCCTCCCGGTGCGGAACATGCGGTGGCACCCACACGTAGTCACCGGGTGAGGTCTCCAGCCGGGTCAGCTCCCCGGAGCCCGGGTCGCGGAACACGAACACCGGATGCCCCGACACTACGTAGATGCCGGTCTCGGAGTGACCGTGGTGATGATCGCCAGACGAGGTGCCGGGCAGCACCACGGTCCGGCCCATCCACAGCGCCGAGGCCCCCACCAGCTCACCGGAGATGGCAGCCGACCGGATCATGCCGCCGGTCTGCGCGGTCGCGGCCGACAGCGAATCACCCGGGATCAGCCGCACGATCCCGCCGCCGCCAGGATCAGGAGTGCCGGTGTCGTCATGACTCATACCAGGCACAGTACGCCGGGCGCTTATCTAATCGGATTTAGCCTCCCCAGATGGGATACTCGTCCTCATGGTCCTACGGGTGTCAGCCGGGCGCATGGTCGGGCGAGACGGCGAGCTCGGTCGCCTGCTTGCGCTGCTCGACGACGCCGAGGCGGGCCAGTCGGTGGCCGCACTAGTCAGCGGGGATGCCGGAGTCGGCAAGTCCCGGCTGGTCAGCGAGGTGACCCGGCTCGCCGAGGAGCGCGGATTCGCCGTGCTCTCCGGCCAGTGCGCCGAGCTGGGCGACAGCGTGCCGTACCTGCCGCTGGCCGATGCGCTGCGCGGTGCCGCGCAGCGCGGCGAGGTGCGGGACGCGCTGAGCTCGCGCCCGGCCCTGGGGCGGCTGCTGCCGGAGGGCGGTTACGGGCAGCTGGCCGACGGGGACCGTACCGGCCTGGCCCGGCAGCAGATGTTCGGCGAGGTCCTCGGGCTGCTCGCTGAGCTCGCGGCCGCGGCCCCGGTGCTGCTGGTGCTGGAGGACCTGCACTGGGCCGACGCCTCCACCCGGGACCTGGTCACGTTCCTGTCCCGGATGCTGCACCGGGAACGGGTCGCCCTCATCGGCACCTACCGGACCGATGACCTGCACCGGCGGCATCCGCTGCGGCCCGTGGTGGCCGAGCTGCTCCGGCTGCCCGGCGTCATCGCGGTCGACCTCGCCCCGCTGGCCCCGTCGGCGCTGGCCGAGCACCTGAGTGCGGCACTGGCCGGCCAGGCGGCGGGGCCCGGCCGCATCGACGCCACCGCGCTGAACGACATCGTGACCCGGGCCGAGGGCAACGCCTACTACGCCGAGGAACTGCTGACCGCGTCGGTGAACGGCGACCCGTCCGAGCGCAGCTCGCTGCCCGCCGGGCTGGCCGCACTGCTGCTCAACCGGGTGGAACGGCTGTCCGAGACGGCGCAGCGGGTGCTCCGCGCGGCCGCGGTGGCCGGGCGCAAGGCCGACGACGAACTGGTCCAGGCCGCGTCCGGCCTGGCGGCCAGCGAGTACGAGGCGGCGGTCCGGGAGGCGGTCACCCAGCAGCTGCTGGTGCCCGACGGCGCCGACGGCTACGTCTTCCGGCACGCCCTGCTGCGCGAGGCCGTCTACGGGGACCTGCTGCCCGGCGAGCGGACCCGGCTGCACGGCACGATGAGCACGCTGCTGGCCGACAAGCAGCGGCTGGCCGTGCCGGGAACGGCCGCCGAGCTCGCCCAGCACTGCCTGGCCAGCCACGACATTCCCGGTGCGTTCGCCGCCTCCGTCCGCGCCGGGGACGAGGCCGAGCGGCTGGGGGCGCCCGCCGAGGCCCACCGGCACTACGACCAGGCCCTCGCCCTGTGGGAGCGGGTGGACGAGCCGGAGCAGACGGCCGGCATGGCCCGCGGCAAGCTCGGCCTGCTGTCCGCCGCCAACGCGGCCGACAGCGGCGACGTCGAGCGCGCCGTCCACCTGCTCCGCCGGCTGCGCCAGGCGATCGTCGACGTGGCCGAGCGGGGCGAGGCACCCGTGGACGTCTTCCTGGCCAGCCGGATCGGGGAGCGCCTGGCGTTCTACCTGATGACAATGGACGACTTCAAAGCCGAGGCCGAGGCCGTCGACGTCGCCCATGCCGTCGTGGAGGCCACGCCCGCGGATCCGCCGAGCTGGCAGTACGCCCGGGCCGTGGCCACCTACGCCAACACCTTGCTGATCGACGACGACTTCGCCGCGGTCCGGGAGTGGGCCACCCGCGGGCTCGACGCGGCCCGCGCCGCCGACGCGCCGTGGGTGCAGGCCGACGCGCTGGTGACCCTCGGATTCGTCAGCAACCGCTCGGGCCACAACGACGAGGCCATCGAGCTGCTGACTCAGGCGCACAAGCAGGCGCGGGCGGCAAAGGTCCTCGGCGTGGAGCTGCGGGCCGCCTATCACCTGGCCCGGGCCCACCTGGAGCGCGGCGACCTGACCAGCGGCGGCAAGATCGCCTACGAGGGCACCAAGCGGGCCAACCAGACCGGTCTCGGCCTGGCGCCGTACGGCCTTGACGTGCAGCACCTCCACTTCCAGTGCCACTACGCCGACGGCAAGTGGGACCACGCGCAGGAGATCGCGGACGGCTTCGCGGTCCGGGCCACCAGTATCGGCGAGGCGTACCTGTCCTCGATGGCCCTGTTCATCGACGTCGCCCGGGGCAACCCGGTGGCGGCCGAGCGGCGCGCCTGGATCGAGCCGTTCATGACCGCCCACGGGTTCGACGGGTTCATCGCGCGCGGGCTGTTCGCCGAGCACGCCCTGTGGCAGGGCGACGTCGAGCAGGCCCTGTCCCAGGCCCAGCTGGCGATCGACGTCACCTTCGAGCCGCCCTGGGGCTTCCACCCGTCCAGCATCAGGCCGGCCGTGATCGCCCTGAGCGCCCGGGCCGACCGCGCAGTCCAGGCCCGTGCGGCCGGCGACGAGGAGGCCGCACGGGCCGAAGTCGCCACGGCCAGGGAACTGCTCGCGGTCGCCCGGGAGGGTGCGGCGTTCCCCAAGCGCCCCATGTTCATCCTGGGCCCGGAGGGCCGCGGCTGGCTGGCCCGCGGGGAGGCGGAATTCCGCCGGGCCAGCGGTGACAACGACCCGGCGGCGTGGGAGGCGGCCATCGCCGAGTTCGGCCCGGTCTACGCCTACGAGATCGCCCGGACCCGCTGGCGGCTGGCCGAGGCGCTGGCCGAGGCGGGCCGCCGGGACGAGGCGGAGGAGCAGTGGCGGCTGGCCGCCCGCGCCGCCGACGAGCTGCACGCCCGGCCGCTGCGCCGGGTCCTGGACGACCTCGCCCGCCGGGCCAGGATCGGGACCGCGGAACAGCACGGCGACGGCGCGGTCCTGTCCGCGCTGACCAGCCGCGAGCGCGAGGTCCTGCGGCTCATCGCCGCGGGCCGCAGCAACCGGGAGATCGCCTCGGTGCTGTTCATCGCGCCCAAGACGGCCAGCGTGCACGTGTCCAACATCCTCGGCAAGCTCGGCGCGGCCAGCCGCACCGAAGCCGCCGCCATCGCCCACCGCGAGGGCATCACCGCCCAGCCGTCAGGACGCTGAACCTTCAGGACGCCGAGACCCCGGCGCTCCCGATCCGCGGGAACGGCTCGGTCGAGAAGATCACCTCGACCGGGACCTCGAAGTACGCGGCGATCCGCAGCGCCAGGTGCAGGCTCGGGCTGTACTCGCCGCGTTCCAGGTAGCCCACCGTCTGGTAGTGCACGTCGAGGGCCTCGGCCAGCTGCCGGCGCGAGATGCCCCGCTCGGCCCGCAGCATCGCGATGCGGTTGTAGATGTTCTCACTCATGACGGGCCTCAACCTACTCGTAGCATGGCCTTTTCGCGGCGGGCGGCCACGCTCGACCCGGACTCCCGCTGCGCCATCCGGCGCAGCACGACCGGGGCCAGCACGAGGCCGATGACGGCCCACGCCCCGAGAACGCCGAAGGTGGCCAGGTGCCGCCACGAATGGCCGATCTCCACCGAGGCCAGGCTGGCCGGGAGCAGCGCCGAGCGCATCCCGAGCCCCAGCCAGTAGAACGGGAACACCTGCCCGGTCCACTGCAGCCACTGCGGCAGGTGGGTGATCGGGTAGAAGATGCCGGAGACCGCGATCAGGGCGCCGGAAGCGAGCGTCAGCAGGCCCGCGCTGCGGGCGCTCGGGATCAGGGAGCCGAGGACCGCGCCGATCGGCAGGGTCGCCGCCAGCCCGAGCAGCAGCACCGGGATCAGCATCAGCCAGGTGCCCGCGCTTCCCAGCGCCAGCCCGCTGAACAGGAAGGGCGCCGTGATGAGGGTGATCGTAACGCTGATCAGGATCGTCGCGGCCACCGTGACCACCTTGCCGACCAGGTAGCCGGTCGTCCCGTGGGGGATGGCCTTGGCCCGCAGCAGCGTGCCGTCCTCCCGCTCCACCGCGAGCACCCCGCCCAGCGTGGCCAGCCCGTTGAAGCCGACGTTCATGCCGATCGCGCTGGCCATCATCGCGGTGCCGAGGGAGAAGCGCGTGCCGGGCACCGTCGTGGTGCGGGTCCACAGCATGACGCCGAGCAAGGACGCGGTCCAGATCACCAGCGGTATCACGTCGCCCGGGGTGGTGAACGAGTGCTTCAGCTCGATCCAGCCGCGCCGCACCCCGGCCCGCACGGCCACCGCCCAGCCTCCGTTCACCTGGTCACCACCGAGAGCGTGCGCACCGCGGCACCGCGATCCAGGCCGGCCCCCGTTTCGGCCTGCCGGACCATGGCCATGTAGGTGTCCTCCAGGCTGGCCCGGCGCACCTCCAGGTCCTCGATGGACTCGCCGTACTGCCGGAACAGGTCGCGGACGAACCGCGTCGGCTCGTCCGCCGCGTGCACGAACCGCTGCCCGTCGCGGCTCCACCGCACCTCGGCCTGGGTCGACATCCGCCGGGAAAGCTCGTCCGCCGACCCGTCCGCGATGATCCGGCCGCCGGCCAGGATCAGGATCCGGTCGGCCAGCTTCTCGGCCTCGTCGAGATCGTGGGTGGTGAGCAAGATGGTGGCTTCCTCGCGGTCGGCCAGCTGGTGCACCAGGTCGTGGAATTCGCGCCTGGCCTCGGGATCAAACCCGGCCGTCGGCTCGTCCAGGAACAGCAGCTCGGGCCGCCCGACGATGCCGATGGCCACGTCGAGCCGGCGCCGCTGGCCGCCCGACAGGCGGCGGACCCGCCGCCGGGCCTGCCCGGTCAGCCCGACGGCGGCGAGGAGCTCATCGACATCCCAGGGCCGTGGCCGGCCAGGAGCCGCGTACGGCGCGTAGTACGAGCCCAGGTGGGTCAGCAGCTCGCGGACCTGCCACTTGGCGTGGTCCCGCCAGGACTGGAGCACCACGCCGATCCGGGCCCGCCACGCCTCACCGCCGTGGGCGGGATCGACGCCGAGCACGCTGACCTGCCCGGCCGAGCGCATCCGGAAGCCCTCGAGGATCTCGATCGTGGTCGTCTTGCCTGCCCCGTTCGGTCCGAGCAGGGCCAGCACCTCTCCCCGGCGCGCGGTGAACGTCACGCCGTTGAGGACATCGGTCCGCCCGTACCGCATCCGCAGGTCGCGCACGTCGAGCACGAGCTCCTCGGCGGGTTCCTCCAGCGCGGCCCGCGCGAGGGGCGCGGACAGAATCCCTGACCAGTTGAGCACCGACACAAGCACCCACCACCCGTATATTGACCCTGCAACGAAAGATAGCAGGTGTGCTACATCCGGGCAAGCGGAAAGCCGACTCGGTGTGCCCCTGGGCACGAAAGAGGGTATGCGGGGGCACACCGAGCACGCTGGGCCGCGGGCTCAGGCGGAGGGAGCCGGGGCTAGCGCGGGGCCAGCTCGGAAAGTATCTCGCCGGCCCGGTCGGCGGCGGCCTGCGGCTCGACCGCGGGGTTGCCGATCTGCGGGTCCCAGTTCAGGTCGTAGAACAGCTCGGTGACCCCCTGCCCGGCGATCCACTCCGCGTCCTCGAGGATCTGCTCGTAGCTGCCGGAGAGCAGCCGGCGGCTGCCGTCCGGGCCCTTGGCCTCGGCTCCGGCCTGCACCACGCCCCGGCAGACGATGCGCACCGCGTCCGGGTCCCGGCCCGCCGCCGCGGCGGCCTCCCGGATCACGCCGGCCGCCTCGCTGATCTTCGTCAGGTCGGCCCGGCTGGAGGTAACCCAGCCTTCCGCTATCCGTCCGGCCCGCTCCATGGCCGGCCGGGACATGCCGCCCAGCAGCACCGGCGGCCCGGGGCGCTGCACCGGCCGGGGGTCCTGCCGCCCGGCGGGCACCCGGTAGAACTCGCCCTGGTACGAGCTGACCTCGTCCGCCCACAGCGTCCGCAGCACCGCCAGGTACTCCTCGGTCCGCGGCCCGCGCCGGGCCGTGGACGCGCCCATGAGCTCGAACTCCTCCGGCATCCAGCCGATGCCGAGCCCGAGGTCGAGCCGGCCGCCGGACAGCACGTCCACGGTCGTCGCCTGCTTGGCCAGGTAGGCGGGGGCGACGAACGGCAGGCTGATGGTGGCCACGCCCAGCCTGATCCGCGACGTCCGGGCCGCGACGAACCCCAGCGCCACCAGCGGGTCGAGCACGCTGCGGTACACCGGCTCCATACTGGAACCCTCGGGTACCAGCGGCCGGGTGAACGTCCACAGCGACGCGTACCCGGCCTCCTCGGTCCGCTCGGAGAAAGCCGCCAGGAACTCCGGCGTCGCCCACGCCCCCGCGACCGGGGCACCGAATCCGATCTTCATACCCTCACCCTATGGGGTGGCTCCCGGGTGGCCCGGCCGGCGGCTCTTAGACTCCAGCTATGCCCGACCTGCCGCCGATGCCCGTGACCGAACGCACCAGGCACCGCCGCCTGCGCGAGCAAGGCAGCACCGAACGGGGTGACCTCGACGCCATCCTGACCGCCGGGGTGATCTGCCATCTCGGCGTCGTGGTGGACGGGTACCCGATGGTCGTGCCGACCGTCTACGGGCTGGACGGCGACACGCTGTACCTGCACGGCTCGGTGGCCAGCCGCAGCCTGGTGTCGGCCCCGGACGCCACCATCTGCGTGACGGTGACCCACGTGGACGGGCTGGTCCTGGCCCGGTCGGTGTTCGAGCACGCGGTCAACTACCGCAGCGCGATGATCTACGGCACGCCCCGGCTGGTGACCGGCCGCGAGGAGAAGCTGGCCGGCCTGCGTGCCCTGTCCGAGCACATCGTGCCCGGCCAATGGGACTACGCCCGCCAGCCGAACAAGAAGGAACTGGCCAAGACCACCTTGCTGGCCCTGGCCCTGACCGAGGCCTCGGTGAAGATCCGCACCGGCCCGCCCGACGATGGCGACTCGCCGGACGCGGCCCGGCCGGTCTGGGCCGGGGTGCTGCCGCTGGCCGCCGCCTGGGGCGATCCCGAGCCCGACCCGGTGCTCCCCCCGGACATCCCGTTGCCCCCGCACATCGCCGCCCGGACCCGCCGAGCCCTGGGCTAGCCGCCATGACCGTCCAGACGCCGCTGTCGACGAGCGGCCGCTACATCGTGGACGCGCGCGGCCAGCGGGTGCGCCTGGCCGGGGTGAACTGGTACGGCGCCCACGAGGACGATGGCGTGGTCCCGGGCCTGGATCGCACCGACCGCCGCGCGCTGGCCCGGCGGATCGCCTCACACGGCTTCAACAGCGTCCGGCTCCCGTTCAGCCTGTGGATGACCGAGCAGACGCACCCGGTGCCCGCCGAGTACCTGGCCGCCAACCCTGACCTGACCGGAGCGGCGCCGATGCAGGTGTACGACGCCTGCGTCGAGGCGCTCACCGAGGCGGGCCTGATCGTCATCCCCAACTGCCATACTCTCGACCCTGGCTGGTGTTGCGGGAGTGACGACGAAAACGGCATGTGGCATAACAGCCGCTGGCCGGCCGGGAAGTTCTTCGCCGCCTGGCGGGCGATGGCCGCCCGGTACGCGTCCACCCCGCTGGTCGCCGCGATGGACATCACGAACGAGCCGCGCCGGACCCGGGCGACCTGGCGGGCTCTCACGCCGACCTGGGGCAGCGGATCCCGGACCGACATCGCCGCCATGTACACGACCGCCGGGAACCTCATCCACGAGGTCAGCCCGGAGGTGCTGATCATCTGCGAGGGGCTGGACTACGCCGCCGACCTGACCGGCGTGGCCCGGCACCCGGTGCGGCTCGACCGTCCCGGCAAGGTCGTCTACAGCCTGCACGACTACGCCTGGTTCCACCCGCGGGAACAGCCCCGGGCGGCGTATCTCGAGCAGATGGAACGGATGGGCGGCTACCTTCTCAGCCAGCAGCTCGCCCCGCTGTGGATCGGCGAGTGCGGCACCGACACCCGGTCCATGGCCGGTTTCTCCGGCGTGTGGTGGAACAACTTCGAGGCGTGGGTAACCGACCGCGACGTGGACTGGTGCTGGTGGCCGCTCAACCCGACCCAGCCCCGGGGAACCGTCCCGGGCACCGGCCGGCACCGTTCCCACTGGGGTGACCCGGAGCCGTGGGGCCTGCTCGCCCCGGACTGGCGCGGCCTCGCCAACCCGCCCGCACTGGAGATCCTGAAGCAGATGATCCCGCCTCGCACCGGCCCCGGCGTCTAGGAGTCAGCCAGCCACGCCAGCAGGCGCCCCCGCGACCAGCAGCGGCCCACGGCCTCAGTGCGCAGAGCCGACTGGCCGAACACCGCCAGCCCGATGATGCTGTGACCGGAGGCGCGGCGATCGCCGAACGTCGGTATCGCCGGCGCGACGCCGACGCCCTCCACTGACACCCACGCCACCGCCCGGCTGGCCGCCGCGTCGCCCAGGCGGTGCAGGAAGCGCAGCCGGCTCTCGAGCGGGAAGCGCGACAGCGCCCACGTCGTGGTGACGACGGGCAGGGCGTCCGCGGGCACCCGGGCCAGGGCGCCGGGCAGCACTTCGAGGGCGTCCCCGCGCAGCAGCACAGGCGGGACCGTTGCCGCCAGCGCCAGCTCCGCGTCGAGCCGCGCGGCCCGCTCCGGCTGATCCGGTGCCAGGCAGGCGCGCAGCCACCGGGCCTCACCGGCATCGGTCACGTCGACCGGATCGAGGTCGATGCCGACCCGGGCGGCGACCTCGGGCATCACCCGCTCCGGGAGGGGCCGGCCTCCCACGGCCGAGGCCGCCAGCTGCACGGGCGATGACGGGTCGCCCAGCGACTGCCCGTTGCCGTACGTGATGCCAACCCGGTCGACAGTGAGGTTGAGCCCGGCCGAGCAGCCCACGTCGATCAGCCCGACCGCCTGCGCGCCCACCCGGCGCGCTACCTCGGCGATGGCCGGGTACAGCACGGCGCCGTGCCCGGTCTCGTCAGCCCGCACCGGCCGGCGCACGGCGGCGGCCACGACCGCGTCCGTCATCTGCAGCAGCACCTCGACCGCCGCGCCCGCGGCCGCGTCGCCGTCCGCGGCGGCATAGGCCGCGGCCAGGGCCGGGGCGCGCCCGCCGAGAGCGAGGTCGTGCAGCGCGGCGAGGATCACCGCAGGATGCCGCCGGCGGGCCGGCGCCGTCTCGATGGCGCGCAGCGCCGCGCCGGACTCGCTCAGGGCGACGGCGACGCGCTGGTACAGCGGCGACGTCCCGGCGCCGGCCTCACCGAAATGCCGGTACACCTGAGCGAGCGTGCGGGCCACGGCGATGTATCCTAGCCGGAGGCAGCCACGCCTGCCCGATCCGAGCTGTGACGGCCCGGCGCCGATCGCAACGCCCGAGGACAAGAGCGGCCCAGCCCTCGCGTGGGTGTTCTCCTTCATCGCTGATCACGACGGTGGCGGGCGCCGGGCGGAGCCACCGGTTTGGGGATCCGATGACACACGACAAGCTCAAGACCGCGGCCCGCGAGCGGATGGCGCGCACGGGCGAGCCGTACTCCACCGCCCGGCGCCAGGTCCTGGCCGAGATCCGCGCGGCCGCGGCGGCGCACGAGGAACTAGGGCCCGAGTACAGCGACGCGGTCGTGGCATCGTTCCTGGACCGGGTCGAAGAGGAGATCACCGCCCGGGTGGAAGCCCGTCTGGCGGAGCTGCCCCGGCCCGCCGAGACGCCCCGCCGCGCCGCGGTCCCCGCCGCCGAGGACAGCCGCCGCACGCTCCTGCGGGGGATCGCGATCGGCGTCACCATCTCGATCGTGGCCATCGTCGCCGTCGGCGGTAACGCCGACGAGCGGGTGCACCGCCTCGTGTTCGTCATGTTCGCCCTCGCGGTGATGGTGGCGGGGGCCTGGGCGTTCAGTACCGCGCGGGCCGCGCGGCGGCTAGCCGAGGTGGGCCCGGCGTCAGCCCAGTCCAGGGAGCACCGCGGCCGCTAGCCGTTCCATCTGCTCGCGCTGGTCGAACAGCGCGGTGAACAAGATGAGCTCCGCCCCGGCCGCCGCCACCGCACTGGCCTGGCGGACGCAGTCGGCCGCCGTGCCGGTGACCGCGGCGGCCTCGATGGCGGGCACCCGCTGCCCGTAGATCCCCGCCAGGGCCGCGTTCATCCGGTCCCGGGCGCGCTCGCCGTCGTCGTCGATCCCGATGTACACGCGCTTGGCGATGGGGAAGTCCGCCGCGGGCCGGCCCGCCTCGGCCAGCGCGGCCCGGACGACCTGGACCTGGTCGGCGAATTTGTCCGTGGGGGAGGACCCGGCGCCGAAGAAGCCGCCGCCGATCCGCACGGCGCGCCGCAGGGCCGGCTCGCTGGCTCCGCCGAACCACAGCCGCGGGTAGGGCTTCTGGAACGGCTTGGGTTCCATCGGCGCGTTCTCAAGCTGCCAGAATTCGCCCTCGAAGGTGACCCGGGACTCGGTCCACAGCGCCTTCATTAGCGTGACGCCCTCGGTGAACCGGGCCACGTACCGGGACGGGTCCACGCCGAAGGCGGCGAACGGGCGCCCCGGGCCGCCGGTGCCCACGCCCACCTCGACCCGGCCCCGGCTGAGCTGGTCGAGCGAGGCCAGGCTCTTAGCCAGGTGCACCGGGCTGTGCAGGGTGGAGACGAACACGACGCACCCGAGCCGGATCCGCTCGGTGCACGCGGCCGCGTAGGTCATCGCCTCGACCGGGCTGATCTGCGCTCCGACGTTAAGCGTGCCCTCCTGGGTCCAGGCGCTCTCGAACCCGAGTTCCTCGGCCCGCGCCAGGTACTCCCGGAAGGTCGCGGGGTCGAACTCCCCGTCGGCGTAGAACTGCGGGATCGCGATCGCGAACTTCATGCCTAGCAGCGTAGCGGGACCGCTGGTGCCAGAATCGTTCTGGTGGACGATACGAACACCAGCCTGGCCGAACGCCTCCGGGTGATCTGCCTGGCCCTGCCGGAGGTCACCGAGCGGCCCAGCCACGGCGCGCCGACCTGGTTCGTCAGGGACAAGAGCTCCTTCGTGACGCTGTGGGCCGACGGCCATCACGCCAACCAGTTCCCGCACCTGTGGTGCGCGGCGCCGCCGGGCGCCCAGGCCGAGCTCACCGCGGCCGCGCCGGAGCGCTTCTTCCGGCCGCCCTATGTCGGCGGCCGCGGCTGGATCGGCGTCCGCCTCGACCGCGGCACCGACTGGGCCGAGATCGCCGAGCTCTGCCAGGACGCCTACCGCGTCATCGCCCCTGCCCGCCTGATCGCGCAGCTAGACAGTTAGCCCGCGACGGCCCGGGCGATCTCGGCGGCGCAGCCCCAGGACATCGAGATGCCGGCCCCGCCGTGGCCGTAGTTGTGCCACAGCACGCCGTCGCCGAGCGGCTCTGCTTCCAGCCGTACCTCGGGCCGGACCGGCCGCAGGCCGACGCGGTGGCCGAGGATCTCCGCGCCGCGCAGGCGGGGCTCGACCGCGATGCAGCCTGCCATGATCCGCTCGGCTACCTCGGCGCTGGGCTGCCGGTCCCAGTTGCCCTCTTCGTTCGTGCCGCCGAGCAAGATGGTGTCGCCGTGCGGGAACATGTACACGATCCAGGGCGGCTCGGGGTCCCGGTTGATGAGGAACTCCCCGATGCCGGGGTTGGCGGCGATCACCACCTGCCCGCGCACCGGCACCACCGCGGGATCGGGCACCAGGTCGCGGGCGGCCGTGCCGGAGCAGTTGACGACCACCGGCGCCACGCCGGCCAGCCCCGCCAGCGAGGTGACCGCCGACACCTCGAGCGTGCCGCCGGCCCGCTCGAACCGGGCGCGCAGGTACTCCAGGTAGACGGGCATGGTCACCAGCGGAGCGGTAAAGAACCAGCCGTCGCTGAAGCCGTCGGGCAGTTCCGGCGGCTCGCAGGGCCGCAGGTCCGGCAGGAGCCGCATCCAGTAGTACGGCTCGAACGGGGCCCGGGAGATCTCCCGGCCCGCCGCCATCCGCACCCCGGTACCGGGTTCGGCGGCGAGCTTGGACAGCACCTCGAGCCCGGTCCGGCCCCAGGCGAGGGCTCGGTCGGGCGGCCCCACCTTCACCGCGCCCCAGACTGCCCCGGCCGCCACCGACGTGGTCTGCCCTGGCAGCTCCGCCGTCCTGATCGTCACGCTGTGCCCGGCCTCAGCGAGGCTGATCGCCGTGGTGAGGCCGGCTGCCCCGGCCCCGATTACGAGAACGTCCATGAGCCGACCGTATCCCGTGCTCCCGGACCGGGCCTAGCGCGGGCGGACCAGGGTGAACGTCCCGGGCCCGGACCGCCTGGCCGGGCGAGGCCCACGACACCACCACGCTCGTGGCCGGGTTGTCACCCCAGGTCAGGTGGATCTGCTCGGGCGTGCCGTCGGCGGCAGCGGCCCGCGAGCGGCGCGCCCGCATCGCCGCCCTCGCCGGGCTGGCGGCCGCAGCCATCAAGCCCGTGCCGCCCGCCCCGGCCAGCACCTGGCGGCGTGACATCGACGAGCGCGGGGGCCGCGTTCTGGCTGGCTTCTCCGGCATAACGGAAAAGTAACGACCGCGGGTGAACGCCGGATGGCGGCGCCCGCCTAGGCGCGCCGCCATCCGGTGAACGTTGGCTCAGCTGAGCGCCATTTACAGGCGCGTCCAGGCTTCGGTGAGGACCTCGCGCAGGATGCGCTCGATCTCGTCGAAGTGCTCCTGGCCGCAGATGAGCGGCGGCGACAGCTGGATCACCGGGTCGCCACGGTCGTCGGCCCGGCAGACCAGCCCGGCGTCGAACAGCGCCTGGGACAGGAACCCGCGCAGCAGCCGCTCGGATTCGTCGTCGGTGAACGTCTCGCGGGTGACCTTGTCCTTGACCATCTCGATGCCGTAGAAGTACCCGGCGCCGCGCACGTCGCCGACGATCGGCAGGTCGTAGAGCTTCTCCAGGGTGGCGCGGAACGCGGCCTCGTTGGCCCGGACGTTCCCCAGCAGGTCTTCCTTCTCGAAGATGTCCAGGTTGGCCAGCGCCACCGCGGACGACACGGGGTGCCCGGCGAACGTGATTCCGTGCAGGAACGTGGCCGTCCCGGCCGTGAACGGCTCCATCAGCCGGTCGCTGACCATCATGCCGCCGAGCGGCGAGTAGCCGGACGTGACGCCCTTGGCGAAGGTGATGATGTCCGGCTGGTAGCCATACCGCTCGGAGCCGAAGTAGTGGCCGAGCCGGCCGAACGCGCAGATCACCTCGTCGGAGACGAGCAGCACGCCATACTGGTCGCAGATCTCCCTGACCCGCTGGAAGTAGCCGGGCGGCGGCGGGAAGCAGCCGCCGGAGTTCTGCACCGGCTCAAGGTAGATCGCGGCGACCGAGCCCGGGCCCTCGCGCAGGATGGCCCGCTCGATCTCGTCCGCCGCCCACTGCCCGAACTGCTCCTCGTCCCCGGCCAGGAAATCCGGCGCGCGGTAGAAGTTGGTGTTCGGTACCCGGACGCCGCCCGGCGGCAGCGGCTCGAACGCGTGCTTGATGTCGGCCAGGCCGGTGATGGCCAGGGCGCCCATCGACGTGCCGTGATACGCGAGCTCCCGGCTGAGCACCTTGTACCGGCCGGGCTCGCCGGTCAGCTTGAAGTACTGCTTGGCGAGCTTCCACGCCGACTCGACGGCTTCCGAGCCGCTGGTGGTGAAGAACACCCGGTTCAGGTCGCCGGGGGCCATGTCGGCCAGCCGGGCGGCGAGCTCGATGGCCTTGGGGTGCGCGTAGGACCACAGCGGGAAGTAGGCGAGCTCGGCCGCCTGCCGCGCCCCGGCCTCGGCGATCTCGGCCCGGCCGTGGCCGACCTGGCTGACGAACAGGCCGGAGAGCCCGTCCAGGTACCGCTTGCCGTGCTGGTCGTAGACGTAGGCACCGGATCCGCGCACGATCACGGGAACCTCGTGGTCCGCGTAGGAGGACATCCGGGTGAAGTGCAGCCACAGATTGCGCTTGGCGGCTTCCTGGATGTCCCCGATGGCGTCGAAGGATGTCATCTTGTTCCCCATGAGTAGGTTTGCTTGCGGAGCTTGAGGTAGACGAAGGTCTCTGTGCTGGTCACGCAGGGCACACCGCGGACCCGGCCCAGGATCTCGAGGAGGTGGTCGTCGTCCTCGCAGACGACCTCCGCCAGCACGTCGAACGAGCCGGCGGTGATCACGACGTAGTCGATCTCCTCCATGTCGGAGAGCTGGCTGGCGACCTTCTCCAGGTCGCCATCGGTCTTGATCGCGATCATGGCCTGCCGCCGGAAGCCCAGCGTCAGCGGATCGGTCACGGCGACGATCTGCATGACCCCGGCGTCCTGCAGGCGCTGCACGCGCTGCCGGACCGCCGCCTCGGACAGCCCGACGGCCTTGCCGATCGCTGCGTAGGAACGCCGGCCGTCCTGCTGCAGCTGCTCGATGATCTGCTTGGAGACATCGTCGGGGACGACACCGCCGGAATTCTGGTACGGGGACGTCCTCGCGCTGCGCGCCATCCCGCCGTCTCCTCTCCCGAACTCGGGCTTGTCGCCTTCCAGTCAACTGATTTCGTAGGTATTAGTCAGAATAGCAACTGAATCGCTTGTGAAGATAGTCCTCCTCTGCGAAGCTCGTCGCAGAGGATCATGGGACGGAGGGCGCAAGATGGCAGACCGCGCGCTGCAGAACTTCGTGAACGGCACGTACACCGACGCCGCCGACGGCCGCACCAGCGACGTCATCGACCCCAGTACCGGCGAGGTCTACGCCCAGGCGCCGGTATCCGGCCGCGAGGACGTGGACGCGGCCATGCGGGCGGCGGCGGACGCGTTCCCGGGATGGCGCGACGCCACCCCGGCCGAGCGCAGCCTGGCCATGTTCCGGCTCGCCGACGCGATCGAGAAGCGCGCCGGCGACATCATCGAGGCCGAGACCCGCAACACCGGCAAGCCCGTCGCCTTCATGACCTCGGAGGAGGTGCCGCCCGCGGTCGACCAGATCAGGTTCTTCGCCGGCGCGGCCCGGCTCCTGGAAGGCCGCAGCGCGGGCGAGTACATGAAGGACCACACCTCCATGATCCGGCGCGAGCCGATCGGCGTGTGCGCCCAGGTCACCCCGTGGAACTACCCGATGATGATGGCGGTCTGGAAGTTCGGGCCGGCCATCGCGGCGGGCAACACCATCGTGCTCAAGCCGTCGGACACCACCCCGGTATCCACGCTGCTGCTGGCCGAGATCGCGGCCGAGTTCCTGCCGCCGGGCGTGTTCAACGTGGTGTGCGGCGACCGGGACACCGGCCGCGAGCTCATCTCGCACCCCGTGCCCAGCATGGTGTCGATCACCGGCTCGGTCCGGGCAGGCATGGAGGTGGCCCGGGCGGCCGCCGATGACCTCAAGCGCGTCCACCTCGAGCTCGGCGGCAAGGCGCCGGTCGTGGTCTTCGACGACGCCGACATCGAGGCCACCGCGGCGGGCATCGCCGGCGCGGGCTACTTCAACGCCGGGCAGGACTGCACCGCGGCGACCCGCGTGCTGGCCGCCCCCGGCATCGCCGCCGACCTGACCGCGGCGCTGGCCGAGCAGGCCGGCCGCACCAGGACCGGCGGCCTGGACGTGCCCGACGCCTACTTCGGCCCGCTGAACAACCCGAACCAGCTGGCCCGGGTCGAGGGCATGCTCGGGCGCACGCCCGGCCACGCCGAGGTCGTGGCCGGCGGCCACCGGGTGGGGGAGCGCGGCTACCTGTACGCCCCCACCGTGGTGTCGGGGCTGCGGCAGGACGCCGAGATGATCCAGGACGAGATCTTCGGCCCGGTCATCACCGTGCAGCGGTTCACCGACGAGGACGAGGCGGTCCGCTGGGCCAACGACGTCAAGTACGGCCTGGCCTCCAGCGTGTGGACGAAGGACCACGGCCGCGCGATGCGGATGGCCAAGCGGCTGGACTTCGGCGCGGTGTGGATCAACACCCACATCCCGGTCGTGGCCGAGATGCCGCACGGCGGCTTCAAGCACTCCGGTTACGGCAAGGACCTGTCCATGTACGGCTTCGAGGACTACACCCGCATCAAGCACGTCATGAGCTTCATCGGCTAGCAGGCATCAGGTAGCCGGTGGCACCCCGGGTACCTAAGTCCTTGGACGGGCGGCGCCAGACGTCGCGTTCGTGCATGAGCTCGATCTGCCGGTCGATGACCTCGCGCCGGTACTCGGCGTGCGTGTACGGGGCGCGGTCGAGGTAGAGGTTCTTCGGGTAGACGGGCTCTTCGTAGATGATCTGGTACTGCTCGGTGGCCAGGTCCTTGATCCAGTTGTCCCACTGCGCGCTGGCCCGGAACTTGCGCAGCGCCTCGACGTCGACCGTCCCGGCCACCCAGGACGAGCCCGCGCTGTAGTCGTGCCGGCCGATGATCTGGCCCCGGTAGTCGATCACGGCCGAGCCGCCGCCGAACGTGTCGATCGGCACGTCCGAGTCCGTGTGCAGGTAGTAGGTGCCGACGTTGCAGGCGATCAGGTAGAAGTTGTTGTCCAGCGCCCGGGCGCGGTTCTGCACCTCGAACAGGCCGTTGCCGACGTGCGGGTGCGGGTAGGGGCCCCGGTACACCACCTCGGCGCCGTTCATGGCCAGGCCGCGGGCGTTCTCCGGGTACGAGCCCTCGTTCGCCATCAGGAACCCGAGCCGCCCGATCGCGGTGTCGGCCACCGGGTAGAACGCGTCCAGGTTGCGGCCGTACAGCTCGATCCACCGGTCCCACACGTTGTGCGGGGTCACCGAGTGCTCGACCGGCAGCAGCGGCACCACCTTGTGGTGCCGCAGGACGATCTCACCCTCGGGGTCGAGCACGAACCCGACGTTGAAGAAGCGGCCGGGGAACTCGGGGTGCCGCGCCTTGGCCTGGCCCATCACGAACGCGTCCCACTGCCGGGCCAGCGCGCCCAGCGCGTCCGTCTCCGGGCCGGGGATGTCGATCGCGCACTCCCGCGCGAACGTCTCGTGGTCGAGGTCGAGCACCTCGTCGTTGAAGCCCTGCAGCGCCCCCTCAGGGATGGCGATCAGCCGGACCGGCAGGTCCAGGCTGGACAGCCACGACGCCGCCTTGATCAGGTGCGAGATGTGCTCGATGTTGACGCTGATCTCGTCGCGGTGGCGGATGCCCCGCATGGTGGGCACCAGGCCGATGGCCTGGTAGGGCTCGATCATGACCGACCTCCGGGGGCGCAGTATTCCGTTGTGTTCAGCCCGAGGCCCGCTGCCGGGTCTCGGCTTCGGACTTGATGGCCTGGTTGATCGCCGCGAAGGCGTCCTCGATGCGGGTAATCGAATTGGCCGCGAGGCGGCCGCCGCCGTGGTTGCCGCCGAGTCCCCGGTAGGTCCCGGACTGCTCGAGCACGGTGCCGCCGGCCTCCGGGCTTAGCCGGAAGACGCGCTCGCTGATCGTCATCCCGGCCAGCTTCGAGCACCAGCGCAGTTCGGTATCCGGCTCCGCCGCCCGCACCTTGACCTTGGCGGTCATCTTCCGCCCGGTCGACGGGTGGGTGGTCGTGATGGTGAGCGTGCTCCCGGGGGCCAGCTGCCCGGTCACCGACAGGAACGCCGGATGCCACTTCGGGTAGCTGTCCAGGTCGGCCAGCACCGCCCACACGTTCTGCGGCGTGGCGGCGATCTCCACCGTGGTCGTTACCTCGTGAGCCATCGCGGTCGGCCTCCTGCCGGGATCATACGACGCCGTGACCGGCCCCGTCCGGGCTGGCCGCCGTGTGAACCACGTGTCGCGCGTGCCTGCTGGTCCCTCAATGTGACGAAACGCTTACGTGGGGCACTATTTATCGATCCATTTCCGCATTCAAGCCGTTCCCCTGGGTAGGAACAGGCCGACCTAAGACCCCATCGGCCCGGTGCCCGGCGGAACCCTGCGCCGCCGGGCACCTTCCTGTTCCGGGGCGTGTTCCGGGGCCTCGCCCCGGGCCGTCCCGGACCGGACGAACCCCGGCAGCAGCGCCGCGACCAGCGCCACCGCCCCCGCGCAGAGCAGCCCACCGGAGACGAGCGAGACCCGCGGGCCGGCCAGGCTCGCCACCACGCCCGACCGGAGCTGGCCGGCCGGCGGCCCGACCCCGTAGCTCAGCAGCTCCACCCCGGCCAGCCGCCCGCGGAACTCGTCCGGGATGGTCTGGTTCCACAGCGTCTGCCGGAAGATGCCGCTGATCATGTCGGCCGCACCCGCCGCGACCAGCGCGGCTAGCGCGAGGTAGATGTCGGGGGAGAGGCCGAACCAGGCCATCGCCAGCCCCCAGCCCGCGGCCGACAGGGCGATGGCCAGGCCGTGCCGCCGGACCCGGCCCATCCAGCCGCTGAACACCGTCACCCCGAACGCCCCCACCGACGGCGCCGCGAACATCAGCCCGGTCGCCCAGCGGGCGTGCAGCTCGACCGCCAGGAACGGGAACAGCGCATTGGGGTAGGCGAAGATCATCGCGGCCAGGTCGGCCAGGTAGGAGCCCAGCAGGTCCTGGCGGCGGACCGCGTACCGCAGCCCGCCGGTGATCCCGCGCAGGGCCGGCGGCCCGGCGTCGGCCGCCCCGGGCATGGCGGGCGGCCAGGACAACAGGCCGAACGAGGCAGCGAAACCCACCGCATCGATCCCGTACACCAGCCACGGGCCGGGCGCCACCGCCAGCACCCCGCCCAGTGTCGACCCGGAACGCCCGCGAGGACCGCCACGGCGCCAGGTCCGGCCACAGTGCCGCCCGCTGATCCCCTTTATCCCCGTTAGGTGACATTGAGCAGCCCGATACCGGTCGCGACCAGCACCGTAGCGGCGATGCGGGTCCGGCCGAACGGCTCGCGGAACACCAGGGTGGCGATGATCGCGCCGAAGATCACGCTGGTCTCGCGCAGCGCGGCGATCGGGGCCAGCGCACCCCGGGTCTGCGCCCACAGCACCAGGCCGTAGGCCAGCACGCTCAGCGCCCCGGCGGCCAGGCCCGCCAGCAGGATCCGCGGCGGCTGCTTCAGCAGCACCTCACGCCGGCGGGCCACGGCGAACATCGGCACGCCCAGGCTCTCCAGCACCATCAGCCAGCCGATGTAGCCGCCCGGGCTGCCCGACATGCGCACTCCCACGCCGTCCACCGTCGTGTAGGCGGCGATGGTCAGGCCGGTGCCGACCGCGGCCGCGAACGCCGCCCGCCCGGGCCGCCGGCCGGCCAGTACCAGCACGGCCAGCCCGGCGGCCACCACGAGGATGCCGCCCACCTGCAGCAGCGCCAGGTGCTCGTGGACGAAGATCAGCGCCAGGATGGTCACCACCAGCGGTGACGTGCCCCGGGCGAGCGGATAGACCTGGCCGAACTCGCCCAGCCGGTAGCACTGCATCAGCAGCACGTTGTAGAAGATGTGGATCGCGACCGACGCGAGCAGGTACGGCCAGCAGTCCGCCCGGGGCAGGGCAGCCACGATGACCAGCGGGATCCCGACCACGATGCCGCCCACGCCGATCAGCGCGAAGGCGAGCGTCTGGTCCTTGATGCCGTGCGCGATGGCGTTCCAGATCGCGTGGGTGACGGCGGCGCCGAGAACGGCGCAGGTGACGGCGGCGGAGAGGGTAGTCGACGGGTCCAACGGGGCTCCTCAGGCAGGCTGAACAGGAGCCCTCAGGGCTTCTATCCCGTCAGGTGTTCCCCGGCCTTCCCAGCGAGCACTGCTCGCCAGGGCCAGCCTGAGTCGCGGCGCCGCTCGGTCCAGTCCCGGCCGCCCTGATTGTCGGCGTTACCTAGCGGACAGCCAGCGGAACCCTAGGCGCAACCACGTGCTAACCACAGCTTAACCTCTCTGCGGGTTCCCGAACCCCAGCATGGTCCGCAGCAGCAGCGTGACCCAGGTGCGGTAGGGCCGCCAGTTCTCGCTGATCGCCAGGATCTGCCCGGGGGTGGCCGGCCCGGGCAGTCCGTAGGCCAGCTCGACCGCGCGGGCCAGCCGCGGCTCGCCGCTGGGCACGGCGTCGGGGAAGCCCGCGCCGCGCAGCAGGGTAAGCCCGGCCGAGAAGTCCCCGATCCCCGGCAGCTTCTTCAAGTCCGCCAGGGCCTCCTCCGGGGGCATGGCGCGTAGCCGGGCCGCGTCGAGCTGCCCGTCGAGGGCGGCCAGGGCCACCGACCGGAGCCACTCCGGCTTGGGCGCGGCCAGCCCGGGGAACGTGTCCAGCTGAGCCAGTCGCTGCGGGGACGGGAAGGCGTGCACCACCTGGCCGCCGAAGCTGACCGGCTCGCCGAGCCGCTCGCTCATCCGCGCCTTGATCACCGCCCCCTGGGTGATGCGGATCCGGCGCACGATGATGGTCCACGCCGCCGCCTCGTACGGGGACCAGAAGCCGACCGGCCGCAGGCCGGGAAATTTCCGCTGGACCTCGCCTACCACGGGATCCCGCTCGCCCACCGCGGGGAAATCCGAGCCGTCCACGTCGAGCGACAGGATCCGCTCCAGCTGCGGACGTATCTCGGCCATCAGGTCCGGGCCGGGGTCCGGCGGGCTGACGACCTCCGCTGTCACCAGGCCGTCGGCGTCCTGCCGCACCCGGACGCCGACCGTCCGCCAGCTGCCCTCGACCGGAAAAGCCAGTTCGAGCACGCTGGCCGGCGCGCCACCGTACGACGCGGGCGTGAAGCCCTCGAGGAACGCGATGCTGGCCGCCAGCGAGAACGGCCCGCGCGGGACCAGGGTGAACGTCTCCATGAGGACCATCACACCACCGACTGCTGACATTCGCGGGCCGTTGACAGTCCGTCCGCACCCTGCCTACGATCTCATACGTCATATACGAGACGCGGTACATGATGTCTGCTCCTTATCTGGTCCTGAACGGCGCGGGTGCCCTCCCGTCGCGCACGGTGGCCGTGCTCGACGCGATCAAGCACGCGATCCTGGCCGGCGAGCTCAGACCGGGCCAGGCCCTGGTCGAGACCGACCTGGCCGAGGTGCTCGGCGTATCCAAGACCCCGGTGCGCGAGGCGCTCAAGACCCTGGCCGGCGCCCGGCTCGTGACCATGAGCCCGTACAAAGGTGCCTGCGTGCGCGTGGTCGACGACGAGCAGGCCCGGCACGTCTACGACGCCCGCCTGCTGCTGGAGCCCGAGGCCGTGGCCCGCGCCGTGACCCGGGGCCACGACTGGGGGCCCGCGCACGAGGCCCTGACCCGCGCCGACGGCGCCGCCGACCAGGCCGGGCGCAGCCTGGCCAACCGCGACTTCCACCGCGAGCTCTACGCCGGCTGCGGCAACCCGCTGCTGGTCCGCATGCTCGATGACCTGCGCGATCAGACCGCCCTGGTCAGCGTGGCGGCGTGGCACCGCGAACCCGGCTGGCGGCCGACCCCGAGCTGGGAGCACGAGGCGGCCGAGCACCAGGCCGTGCTCACGGCCGCCCACGACGGCGACGCCGAGCGCGCGGCACTCCTGCTCCGCGACCACATCACGTCCTTCGTCGCCCGGAATTTCCCTTAAATCACAGGAGAACCAGACACGATGAGCCTCACCCTGGCCGACGCGGAGAACCTGCGGCAGGTCCTCGCCACGGTGGTCGCCGTCCCCGTCACGCCGTTCCAGGCCGGCGGGAGCCCCGACTGGGACACCTACGCCGCGCTGACCGGGCGCCTGATCGACGGCGGGATCACGGTCATCACGCCGAACGGCAACACCGGCGAGTTCTACGCGCTCAGCCCGGCCGAGGCCAGGCAGGCGGCCGAGACGGCGGCCCGGACCTGCGCCGCGCGGGGCCAGGGAACCGAGCTGCTGGCCGGGGTCGGCCACGATATCGCCAGCGCCGTCGAGGCAGCCCGGCACGCGCGGGACCAGGGCATCCGGATGATCATGATCCACCAGCCGGTGCACCCCTACGTCTCCCGCGAAGGCTGGATCGACTACCACGCCGCCATCGCCGGCGCGGTCCCCGGCCTGGGCGTCGTCCTGTACGTCAGGAACGAGCGCATCACCGGGGCGGACATCGCCGCGCTGGCCGACCGGGCGCCGAACGTCATCGCCGTCAAGTACGGCATCCGCGACGCCAGTACGTTCGCCGCGGTAGCCACCGACGCCGGGATCGACCGGTTCACCTGGCTGGCCGGGGCGGCCGAGCTGACCGCGCCCTCGTACTGGGCCAGCGGCGCGCACGGCTTCACCTCCGGCCTGGCCAGCGTCGACCCCGCCCTGCCGCTGGCCATGCTGACCGCACTGCGCGGCAACGACTACGGCGCGGCGATGAAGACCTGGGAGAAGGTCCGCCGGTTCGAGGAGCTCCGCGCGGCCGGCGCGAACGCCGACAACGTCAGCGTGGTCAAGGAGGCCCTGGCCCAGCTGGGCCTGTGCCGCCCCGATGTGCGGCCGCCGAGCCGGCTCCTTCCCCCGGCCATCAGGCAGGAGATCACGGACATCCTCGGCGGCTGGGGCCTGGCATGAAGCAGCCGGAAGAACTGCGCAGCTTCGGCTGGTTCGGCGCCGAGCGCACCTCCGGGCTGCGGTCGTTCAGCCACCGCTCGCGGATGCGCCAGCTCGGCGTGGAGGGCGAGGAGCACCTGGGCAAGCCCCATATCCTCATCCTCAACACCTGGTCCGAGATCAACCCCTGCCACATGCACCTGCGCCAGCGGGCCGAGCAGGTCAAGCGCGGCGTGCTGGAAGCCGGCGGCTTCCCCATCGAGATGCCGGTGGCCACGCTGAGCGAGACGTTCCAGAAGCCGACCCCGATGATGTACCGGAACCTGCTGGCCATGGAGGCCGAGGAACTGCTCCGCTCCTACCCGGCCGACGGCGCGGTGCTCATGGGCGGCTGCGACAAGACCACCCCGGCCCTGCTGATGGGCGCGGCCAGCGCCAATATCCCGGCGATCTACGTGACGGCCGGCCCGATGCTGCGCGGCAACTTCCGCGGCCAGCCGCTGGGCAGCGGCACCGACCTGTGGAAATTCTGGGACGACGCCCGGGCCCAGCTGATCGGCGAGTGCGAGCTGGCCGAGCTCGAGTGCGGCATCGCCCGCTCGCCCGGCCACTGCATGACGATGGGCACCGCCTCGACGATGACATCCGCCGCCGAGGCCCTCGGCATGACCCTGCCCGGGATGGCCTCCATTCCCGCGGTGGACTCCGCCCACTACCGGATGGCCGCGGCCAGCGGCCGGCGCATCGTGGGCATGGCCTGGGAGGACCTCACCCCGGACAAGATCCTCACCCGCGAGGCGTTCGAGGACGCGGTGGCCACCGTGCTCGCGCTCGGCGGCTCCACCAACGCGTTCATCCACCTGATCGCCATGGCCGGCCGGGCCGGGGTGGACCTCACGCTGGACGACTTCGACGCCATCTCGCGCCGCGTCCCGTGGCTGGCGAACATCCGGCCAAGCGGTAAGTACCTGATGGACGACTTCTATGTCGCAGGCGGCCTGCCCGCGCTGCTCGGCCAGCTGGCGACCGTCCCCGGGGCGCTGCACCTGGACCGGATGACGGCGAACGGCCACCCGTTCGGGGAGAATATCTCTGACGCAGCCGTGCACGACCCGGACGTCATCCGCTCGCCGCAGACCGCGCTGGCCGCCGAGGGCGGGGTGGCGGTGCTGCGCGGCAACCTGGCCCCCGACGGCGCCGTGATCAAGCACATCGCGGCCGAGCCGCGGCTGGTGAAGCACACCGGCCCCGCCGTCGTCTTCGACGACTACGCCGACCTGCAAAAGCGCATCAACGACCCGGCCCTGAACATCACCGCCGACTCGGTCCTGGTGCTGAAGAACGCCGGCCCCAAGGGCGGCCCGGGCATGCCCGAGTACGGCATGCTGCCCATCCCCGACTACCTGCTGGCCCAGGGCGTCCGCGACATGGTGCGGATCTCCGACGCCCGGATGAGCGGCACCAGCTACGGCGCCTGCGTCCTGCACGTGGCCCCGGAATCGTTCGTCGGGGGCCCGCTGGCCCTCGTCCGGACCGGCGACCCGGTCACCCTCGACGTCGCCGCCCGGCTGCTTTCCGTCGATGTGCCCGAACGGGTGATGCGCGAGCGGCGGGCCAGCTGGCAGCCTCCTGAGCCGACGTTCGAGCGCGGCTACGGCGCCCTGTACACCGAGCACATCACCCAGGCCAACGAAGGCTGCGACTTCGGCTTCCTGGCCCGGCCCGGCCGCAATCCAGAGCCCAACCCCCGGTAATCTCGGGTCGTCTGCTGAGGAGGACCGATGATCCAAGGGTTTGACCCGCGCACCGGCGAGCCAGTGGGAGA
Source organism: Streptosporangiaceae bacterium (assembly GCA_025934635.1). The sequence continues at coordinate 29,442 of JAICWX010000059.1, forward strand.
GCCGGTCGCCGAGACCTCCGCCGCCGAGGTCGACGCGATTGTCTCCGCGGCCGCGGCCGCGCTCCCGGCCTGGTCGGCGTTCACCGGCCGGGCCGAGGCGCTCGAGGCCGTCGCCGACGCCCTCGACGCCAGGAAGGGCGAGCTCGCGGCCATCGCCGACACCGAGACCGCGCTCGGCGGCGAGCGGCTGACCGGCGAGGTGGCCCGGGCGACCGGGCAGCTGCGGCTGTTCGCGTCGGTGCTGCGGGACGGCGGCTACCTCGATACCGCCGTCACCGCGGCCGAGGGCGTCGTGCCGGACCTGCGCCGGATCGACCGGCCCATCGGCCCGGTCGCCGTGTTCGCGGCGTCGAACTTCCCCTTCGCGTTCTCCGTCGTCGGCGGGGACATGGCGTCCGCGCTGGCCGCCGGGTGCCCGGTCGTGGTCAAGGCACACGAGGCGCACCCGGTCACCTCCGACGTGTGCGCCGAGATCGTGACCGGCGCGCTGGCCGCCGCCGGGGCCCCGGCCGGCACGTTCGGCCTGGTGCACGGGGTGGAGGCCGGGCTCAGCCTGCTGCGGCACCCGCTGATCGCGGCGGCCGGGTTCACCGGCTCGACCGCGGGCGGCCTGGCCCTGGCCAGGATCTGCGCCGAGCGCCCGGTGCCGATCCCGTTCTTCGGCGAACTCGGCTCGGTCAACCCGGTCGTGGTCCTGCCCGGCGCCGCGTTCTCCCGGCCGGCCGCGGTCGCCACCGGCTACGCCGGCTCGCTGACGCTGGGCGCCGGCCAGTTCTGCACCAACCCCGGCCTGCTGTTCGTCCCGGAGGACGTGGGCCTGCTGTCCGCGATCGCCGAGGCGGCCGGCGCCTCGGCGGGCGGCGCCATGCTGTCCGGCCGGATCTTCGCCGGCTTCCAGGACGCGGTGGCCGAGGCCGCCGACCACCCCGGCGTCACCGAGCTGGCCGAGGGCAAGCCGGGCCCCGGTCCGTGGGGCGCCACCCCCCGGGTGTTCCAGCTGACACTGAAGGAGTTCGCCGACGACCTCGCGGTGCTGTCCCGCGAGCGGTTCGGCCCGGCCGGCCTGGTGATCACCTACCCGTCGGTCGAGGACCTGCTGCCGGTCCTCGCCTCCCTGGCCGGGAACCTGGTCGGCACGATCCACGTCGACACCGAGTCCGAGCAGGACCTGGACCTGGCCCGCCAGGTCGTCGCGGTGCTGGAGCGCGTCGCGGGCCGGATCGTCTGCAACGGCTGGCCGACCGGCGTGGCCGTGGTCGCGGCGCAGAACCACGGCGGTCCCTGGCCCGCCACCACCGCCCCGGCCTACACCTCGGTCGGCACCGCCGCCATCCGCCGCTGGCTCGTCCCCCGGGCCTACCAGGACTTCCCGCCCGAGCTCCTGCCGGAAGGATTGCGCTCATGAGCCCTCAGATCGCGACGAACACCTCGGTCAGCAAGGACGAGCTGACCGACTTCATCCGGCCGCGGCACCACGCGATCGTGATCACGGCGCGGGCCGACGGCCGGCCGCAGGCGTCCCCGGTTACCTGCGGGGTCGACAGCGAGGGCCGGATCGTGGTCGCGACCTATCCCGAGCGGGCCAAGACCCGCAACGCCCGGCGCGACGAGCAGGTCAGCGTGCTGGTGCTGTCCGACGACTTCGGCGGTCCCTGGGTGCAGGTCGACGGCACCGCCGAGGTGCTCGACGTGCCGGAGGCGGTGGAGCCGCTGGTGGAGTATTTCCGGTCGATTTCCGGCGAGCACTCGGACTGGGACGAGTACCGGCAGGCCATGGTGCGCCAGGGTAAGTCGCTGCTCCGCGTCACGCCGGTGCGCTGGGGGCCGGTGGCGACCGGAGGATTCCCCGCCCGGCTTGCGTGACAGACTGGCCGCATGACCGCATCGGATCCGAAAGCGGACCTACACCGTTACCTGCAGGACGCGCGCGAAGCCCTGCTCTGGAAGCTCGACGGCCTCACGGAGTACGACGTCCGCCGCCCGATGGTGCCTACCGGCACCAACCTGCTGGGACTCGTCAAGCACGTGGCCAGCGTGGAGCTGGGGTATTTCGGCGACTGCTTCGGACGGCCCTATGACGAGCCGCTGCCCTGGCTGGAGGACGCGGCCGAGCCCAACGCGGACATGTGGGCCGCCCCCGGCGAGACGCGGGAGCAGGTCACCGGCCTGTACCGGCGGGCCTGGGCCCATTCCGACACCACCATCGGCGCGCTCCCGCTGGACGCGGTCGGTCATGTGCCGTGGTGGCCGGCCAGCCGCAGCGAAGTGACGCTGCACAAGATCCTCGTTCACATGATCGCCGAGACCGACCGGCACGCCGGGCAGGCCGACATCGTCCGTGAGCTCATCGACGGCGCGGCCGGACTGCGCGAAGGCAACGACAACATGGCCCCGGGCGATAAGGCGTGGTGGGAGGACTACCGGAGCAGGCTTGAGCAGGCTGCCCGCGAAGCCGAGCCGGTGGCCCGCGAGGCCGGCTAGGCCCGCGCTGCCCGGCTAGCCGCCGGTCCTGACGTCGAACCGGGGCACGCCTTCCAGCAGGAACGACAGGTCGGTGCCGGCCGGCACGTTGGCCGGCGGGACGCCGCGCCGGAACAGGCGGCCGGTGCTGGCCCCGGCCAGCACCGCGCGCTGGTCGCTGACCCCGAGCCAGGCGCCCTCGCGCAGCCCGAGCACCGGCACCTCCACGATCGGCATGTCGTTGGTGGTGCGGATGGACGGGCAGGCCACGTTCGAGCCGGCGCTCGCCCCCAGGTAGGGCACCCCGCCGCGGACCGCCGCGCGGATGCCGTCCAGGACCGCCAGGCGGTGCAGGGCCCGCAGCAGGCGGTATGAGTTGCCGCCGCCCGTGAAGAAGGCCTGCGCCGCGCGCACCGCCCGGGCCGGATCGTCCATCTCGTGCAGGCTGTCGACCGCGACGGCGATGCCGAGGCTGCCCAGGGCCTTGCGCATGAGCTCGGCGTAGGCGGCCGGGTCGCCGCTGGCGAAGGGGACGAACAAGATCCGGGCGCGGTCGCCCAGGATGGACCTGATCGCGTCGGCGGCATGCTCGAGGAACCCCTGCCCGGGTGCCCGCGAATTCGACAGCAGCAGCAGTTCAGCCATCGTGGCACTCTAGCGGCGGGCTGGCTCAGGCTGGAACTGCGTGTAGCCGTACCGGGGCAGCGCGGTGGTGCTCGCGAACGCCTGACCGGCGACGTCGAGCCAGGTCAGGCGCTTGACCCGGAGGGCGGAGCCGACGGAGAAGGCCGCGTACCTCGATGGTCTCCGGGCCGTCCGGCGTGCTGATCGGGCCGCACACACCCACCTCCGGGACGTCGGCCGTATCCTGCGAGCTGAAGTCGTAGCAGTCGCCCGATACGCTGAACATCAGCGTCATCGACCAGGTCTTCCCGCGGTCCGGCGCTTCGGCCAGGGCCGGCGATGTCCTGCCCGGCGAGTCGCCACGGGTGCCCGCCGGCGGTGCCGCGAGCGAACACGACGTGCTGGAATTCTCGCGGCCGCTGCTGATGACGTCGGCCGGGCCTGGCTCACCGAAGGGATCGGACATCACCGGTTCCACACCACCTGAGAGAACCGTAACCCAGCTGGCATGACACCATGATCTACGAGCACCGGAGACCGTGAGGCGGCCATGAGCGACGAACGCGAGAATCTCACCTGGCAGCGGTTCGGCGAGGCATCCCGCGAGCTGGCCAAGGCTATCGCCGCGGACGGCTTCGAGCCCGACCTGATCCTGTCGATCGCCCGCGGCGGCCTGTTCCTGGCCGGCTCCCTCGGCTACGCCCTCTCGGTCAAGAACCTGTACGTGATGAACGTCGAGTTCTACGACGGAGTCGGCACCACGCTCGACATGCCGGTCATGCTGCCGCCGGTGCCGAGCGCGGTGGACTTCTCGGCCAAGAAGGTCCTCATCGCCGACGACGTCGCGGACACCGGCCGGACCATCGAGCTCGTCCACACCTTCATCAAGGACCAGGTCGACGACGTGCGCTCGGCCGTGATCTACGAGAAGCCGCAGTCCGTGATCAAGTGCGAGTACGTCTGGAAGCGGACCGGCCGCTGGATCAACTTCCCGTGGAGCTCCGAGGCCCCCGTCGTCGACCGAGCCAACCAGGTCCTTGACGCCTGACCCGAAAACCAGTGGCCCCAGGGCCAGCGTGGTTCGTAAGTTGAGCCAGATGATCGAGTACTCCTGGCGCGGCGACTTCACCAACGCCGAGCTGAACGTCCTGCACGCCGGAGGCTTCGGCCACCAGGTCCTGGACGACGACTGGCAGGCCCAGGTCACCCGGCACAGCCTGGGCTGGGCCTGCGCCCGGGACGACCAGGGCCTCGCCGGCTTCGTCAACGTCCCGTGGGACGGGGGCGTCCACGCCTTCATCCTCGACACCCTGGTCACCGAACGCGCCCGGCACCACGGCGTCGGCACCCGGCTGGTCGCCATCGCCGCCGGCGAAGCGAAAAAGGCGGGCTGCGAGTGGCTGCACGTCGACTTCGAGGACCACCTCCGCCCGTTCTACTTCGGCACCTGCGGCTTCACCCCCACCAACGCCGGCCTCATCGCCCTGGTCTGGCCCGGATCCTTACCGGGGACCGCGCGCCTCCAGGGCCAGCAGCGCGACGTGCAGGGACGTCCGCGACTCGGCCGACCCGAGATCGGCGCCGAGGATACGCTCGATCCGCCGCAGCCGCTCGTAGAAGGTCGGCCGGGCCAGGTGCGCCTGCTTGGCCGCCTCCGCCTTGTTGCCGCCGGCCGCGAGGTAGGCGGCGAGCACGCTGAGCAGCGAGGTATCCGGCTCGGCGGCCAGCAGCGGGCCGAGTTCGCGCTCCACGAACGTCTGCACCCGCGGGTCGTCCCTGAGCAGGTGCAGCAGCCCCCGCAACCGCAGGTCAGCCAGCCGGTAGAACGGCGGCCGCCCCGGGGCAGGCCCGGCCGGGCTCCAGCCGTCCGGCCGCTCCGCCGCCACGTCGGCGACCTGGCTGGCCTCGAGAAATGAGCGGCGGACGTCCCTGATCGAGCCGGTCGCCGTGCCGACCCCGATGATCAGCCCGTCCCAGTCCGAGCCGAGCCGCGCGGCCAGGCTGGCCAGCACGCGATCGGCGTCGGCCCGCGGGCTGAGTGAGAGCATCGCCCCCGCGCGGGCGTCGTCCAGCGTCCCGACCAGGGACGGGATCCGCTCGGCGCGGCAGGCGGCGGCGGCCGCGTCGGCGACGTCGAGCACCCGGGCATGGGCCGAGACGCCGAGCGCCGCGGAGACTCCGGCCGGATCGCGCAGCCGCAGCACCATGGCGATGAGCTGGCGGCCGTCCACCGGGACGCCGAGCGCCCGGGCTCGCACCGCGGCCTCGGCCGGGTCGGCCAGGGCCTGGCTGATGATGCCGGTGATGAGGGTCCGGTGGGCCTGCCGGTCCAGGCTCTCGGCGTGCCGGGTGAGCAGGCGGCCGAGGGCCAGCGTGGTGGCGGCCCGCTCGATCAGCACGGTGTCGGCGTCGCGCGGCGGCCGGTCGCAGGCCAGGATCACCCGGCCCCAGTCCTCGCCCCGCGCGCCGACCGGCGTGTACAGCCAGCCCGAGACCTCGTCGTAGGCCGTCCGCCCGGCCGCGGGCAGCGCCCGGCTGCGCCGCGCGAACCCCGCGAGCAGCCGGGCGGGGTCGGCCCGGCCGGGCTCGCACGCCAGCACCCGGTGCGACAGGTCGGCCAGGATCACCGGCTGCCCGGCCAGGATGGCGGCCTGCCGGACGATCTCGTCGGGGGTGGCGCCGGCCACCGACAGCTCGGTGAAGACCTCGTGCATCCGCTCGGAGGCGCGCAGCTCCTCGAGCTGCGCGTCGATGATCCGGGCGTGCACCGCCTCGGTGATCTCGACGAACGCTACCTCGTGCTCGAAGGCGATCAGCGTCAGTCCGCTGTCCGCCGCGCTGCCCACCAGGGCGGCCGGCAGCGTCCCGACGTACCGGCGGCCGAGCTCCACCGCCAGCGCGCTCACCCCCGCGGCGGCGAGCTCGGCCGCGTACCGGGCCAGCAGGACCGGCTCGGCCGGCAGCGCGACCCCGGTGGTCAGCACCAGCTCGCCGCCGCGCAGCAGGTGGGCCGCGTCCGCCAGCTCGAGCACGTGCACCCAGCGGACCTGGGCGTCCAGGCCGTCCGGGCCCGTCACCACCCGCGGGCTGCCCCGGCGGATCACGTCCAGGCCGAGCAGGTCCGCGACGGTGGGAAGCATAAGACAAAGAGTAAGTCCCGAACGAGGAATGCTTACACGTTGTCGGTTCACATCAAGCCCCGCGACCAGGAAGACTAGGGACCATGTCTGAGTCTGAGCTTCTCGCCCGCCATCGCGCGGTCATCCCGAACTGGGTCGGCGTCTACTACGACCAGCCGATCGAGATCGTCAGCGGCAAGGGCTGCCGGGTCACCGACGCCCAGGGCCGCGGCTACCTCGACTTCTTCGCCGGCATCCTCACCAACATGCTCGGCTACGACGTGCCCGAAGTGCGCGACGCGGTCGAGCGGCAGATCGCCAGCGGCGTCGTCCACACCTCGACGTTGTACCTGCTCCGCGGCCAGGTCGAGCTGGCCGAGAAGATCGCCCGGCTGTCCGGCATCGAGAACGCCAAGGTCTTCTTCACCAACTCGGGCACCGAGGCCAACGAGACCGCGCTGCTGGCCGCGCTGACCGCCCGCGGCGCCAACCAGGTCCTCGCCATGCGCGGCAGTTATCACGGCCGCTCGTTCGGCGCCGTCTCGGTGACCGGCAACGCCGCCTGGAAGATGTCGGGCCTCAGCCCGTTCGGCACCCACTACCTGCACGGCGCGGACCGGCACCTGGCCGCCTACGCCGGGCTGTCCGACGCCGACTACATCAAGGCCTGCACCGACGACCTGCGGGCGCTGCTGTCCGGCGGCGTCCACCCCGGCGACGTCGGCTGCCTGCTGGCCGAGCCGGTGCAGGGCGTGGGCGGCTTCACCATGCCGCCGGACGGCCTGCTCGCGGCGTACAAGGAGGTCCTGGACGAGCACGGCATCCTGCTGATCTCGGATGAGGTGCAGACCGGCTGGGGCCGGACCGGCGAGCACTTCTGGGGCATCTCCGCGCACGGCATCACCCC
>JAICWX010000177.1 GCA_025934635.1 Streptosporangiaceae bacterium
ACCACCGCCACTAATACCCGGAGCACGTGGACGGGGCGACCTGCGGCATCGTCTCCCCGATCCTGCAGCCCGGACTGGAGAGGGACTTCCGGGTGCCGCGGGTGCCCTCGATCAACGCCACCGGCCACACGAACGCCCTGGTGTACCCGGGGGTGGGCTGGGTCTTGTGGCGGTCCCCCGACGCGCTGCCCGGCGACCTCGTGTTCAAGGTCAACTACCTGGGCGGCGAGATGCCGACGTTCGCGCTGAACTTCTCCCGGCCCGGGGCGCAGGTCGCCGCCCAGTACTACAACTTCGTCAGGCTCGGCCACGAGGGCTACCGCCGGGTGCAGCAGACCTGCCAGGACATCGCCCTGCACCTGTCCGGCGAGATCGCCAAGATCGGACCGTTCGAGCTGCTCACCGAGGGCCGCGACCTGCCCGTGTTCGCCTTCAAGCTGCGCGACGACGTCACCGGCTACTCGGTGTTCGACCTGTCGGAACGGCTGCGGATGCGCGGCTGGCAGGTGCCCGCCTACACCTTCCCCGACGACATGGCCGGCACCGCGGTGATGCGGATCGTGGTCAGGAACGGCTTCAGCACCGACCTGGCCAACCTGCTGCTCGCGGACCTGCGCAAGCACGTCCAGATCCTGGAGCACCACCCGCAGACCCAGCCGCCGCCGGAGATCCAGCACAAGCGCGAGTCCTTCAAGCACTAGGAGGTCAGCCAGGTCAGGACGGGCATGATCCGGTGGCCGCGGACGGGCGTCCAGGGATGGTGCTCGCTGTTAGTCCAGGCGTAGGCGGGCAGGCCGTCGCGGACCAGGCCGAGCAGCCGGGGCTCGCCGAGGTCGGCCGCGGCCCAGCCGTAGAGCGCCTGGATCCGGGGCACGATGACGCCGTAGTCGATCAGGCGGCCGGCGTGGTTCTCCATGACCAGGATCTCGCTCAGCGTGATGCCGTCGAGCGGGTACCGGTCCGGCAGGATGTTGTGCAGGGACAGGAACAGGTCGGCGCCCCGCCAGCGCGGGTCGCCGAGCGGGCGGCTGACGGCGCGCAGCCGGCCCAGCGCGAGCCGCGGCCGCGCGACCAGCGCATGCGCGTACAGCACCCGGCTCAGGGTCACGTTCATGAAGAACCGCTCGATGGGGAGCTCGGCCGCGCACAGCTCCTGGTGGTGCAGGTAGCCCGCGACGATGCTGGCGTTGTGGGCCCGGTACCAGGACACGGCGCTGGGCTGGCGCAGGAAATCGGCCCAGCGGGAGACCGGCGGGCTGCTCGCGGGCCCGGCTGCGCCGGCGGCCAGCCGGTCCGCTTCCCACGCGTCGCGCAGCAGGCCCTCGTTGACCGCGCGCCACCAGGCGCTGCCGGGCTGGACGGCATCCGGGCCGGCGAGCAGGCCCCGGCGGACCTGCCACTGCATGAAGGCCACCTCGGCCCGGCGGTACGCCCGGATCGGCGCCTGGCCGGGCCGGTCATCGTAGAAACGGCTGGCCAGCCGCAGCCGCCGGGCCGGATCGTCCCGCACGGCCGCCACCATGCTGGCGGCCTCGGCCGCCGCATCACCACCACCCATCGGGAGATAGCTTGACATCCTCCTCGCCCTGAGGACAGGGATTCCCTCGTGCTGCCACAATGTGCAGGTGGGAGCCGCTGGCCCAGCATGGACTACGGCGCCGACGTCTCCCCGCCCGGCTGGAACACCGCGTGCTCGGAGGCCGAAGTGTACGAACGGCCGGTGCCGCGGGCCACCTGCGCGTGGTTCGATTTCTTCCGGTGCGACTACGAGCCGATAGTGCACTCCGCCAGCGAGAACCGGCAGCACCGGGTAGCCCGGCTCACCTTTGACCTGACGACCGGACAGGCACAGATCCAGAAGTGACCCGGCGCCCGCCGTGAAGGATGGGCTTCACGGCGCAGATACGGTAACTGAGGGAACCGGCCGGTAAGGAGCTGACGATGACGGTGCTGCGCAGTTACGTAGGCGGAGTGTGGACCGGGCCAGCCGACGGGCGGCCGGTGCTGGACGCGGTGACCGGCGAGGAGGTCGCCCGGGTGTCGTCGGACGGCATCGACCTGGGCGCGGCGCTGGCCTACGGGCGCGGCACCGGCGGCCCGGCGCTGCGCGCGCTGACCTTCCACCAGCGGGCGGGGCTGCTCAAGTCGCTCGGGCAGCTGCTGCGCGAGCACCGGCCGGAGCTGTACGCCCTCTCGGCCCGCACCGGCGCGACCCTGGCCGACGCTAAGTTCGACGTCGACGGCGGCATCGGCGTGCTGCTCAGCTACGCCAGCCGGGCCCGGCGCGAGCTGCCGAATGACACGATCCTGCCAGAGGGTGCGGCCGAGCCGCTCGGCCGCGGCGGCACTTTCGCCGGCCAGCATGTCCTCACCTCCCGGCCCGGGGTCGCGGTGCAGGTCAACGCGTTCAACTTCCCGGTCTGGGGACCGCTGGAGAAGTTCGCCCCGGCGTTCATCGCCGGCGTGCCCAGCCTGGTCAAGCCGGCCACCCCGACCGCGTACCTGACGGCCCGGCTGGTCGAGCTGATCGTGGAGTCGGGCCTGCTGCCGCCGGGATCGATCCAGCTCGTCTGCGGGAGCATCGGCGGGCTGTTCGGGCATCTCGGCGAGCAGGACATGGTGTCCTTCACCGGGTCCGCCGCCACCGCCCGGCAGCTGCGTGCCCACCCGGCCATCGTCGAGCGGTCGGTGCGGTTCAACGCCGAGGCGGACTCGCTGAACTGCTCGGTCCTCGGCCCCGACGCCGGGCCGGGCACACCGGAATTCGACCTGTACGTCGGGCAGCTGGTCACGGAGATGACGGTCAAGGCCGGGCAGAAGTGCACCGCGATCAGGCGCGCCCTGGTCCCGGCCGCGCTGGCGGATCAGGTGGCCGAGGCGGCCCGGGAGCGGCTGGCCCAGGTGGTCGTGGGCAATCCGGCCGCCGAGGGCGTCCAGATGGGCGCGCTGGCCGGTCTGGAGCAGCGTGAGGAGGTACGCCGTTCGGTCAAGGCCCTGCTGGCGGCGGCCCGGATCGTGGCCGGCGACCCCGACCGCGTGGAGGTGACCGGCGCCAGCGCCGAGCGCGGCGCGTTCATGGCGCCGGTGCTGCTCCGGGCCGGCGACGCGGGCCGGCCCGAGCCGCATCAGGTGGAGGCGTTCGGGCCGGTCGCCACCATCATCGGCTACCAGGGCACCGCGGATGCGATCGAACTGGCGGCGCGCGGGCGGGGCAGCCTGGCCGGCTCGGTGGTCACCGCCGACGTCTCCTTCGCCCGCGAGCTGGTCCTCGGACTGGCTCCCTGGCACGGCCGGATCCTGGTCCTGGACCGCGACGACGCGGCCGAGTCCACCGGGCACGGATCGCCGCTGCCCACGCTGGTGCACGGCGGCCCCGGACGGGCCGGCGGCGGCGAGGAACTGGGCGGCATGCACAGCGTCCGGCACCATATGCAGCGCACCGCGGTGCAGGCCAGCCCGCGGGTCCTGGCCGCCGTCACCGGCCGCTGGATCCCGGGCACCGAGCGGAACGCCGGTGGCGGCCACCCCTTCCGCAAGCCGCTGGCGGACCTACGGGTCGGCGACACGGTGGTGGCCGGGCCGCGGGCGGTCACGCTGGCCGACATCGAGCACTTCGCCGAGTTCACCGGGGACAACTTCTACGCGCACATGGACGAGGACGCCGCCCGGGCCAACCCGTTCTTCGACGGCCGGGTCGCGCACGGCTACCTCATCGTCTCGTTCGCGGCCGGGCTGTTCGTGCACCCCGATCCCGGTCCCGTGCTGGCCAACTACGGGCTGGAGAACCTGCGCTTCCTCACGCCGGTCTACCCCGGCGACGAGCTGACGGTGACGCTGACCTGCAAGGAGATCACCCCGCGGGAGGACGCCGGGCACGGCGAGGTGCGCTGGGACGCCGAGGTCGCCAACCAGGACGGCAAGCCGGTGGCCACCTACGACGTGCTGACCCTGGTCGCGAAGCGGTGGCCGCCCGCCTAGCCGCTCAGTCCGGGCGGGCCAGGGCCAGGCCGAGGGCGACCGCGTAGCGGTGGCCGAGCGATGCGCCCGGGCAGGTACCGCCGACGTCGCCGCGGCCCGCGGCCACGCCGTCCGGCAGCGACCGGGACAGGACGCCGAGCAGTTCCTCGTCACCGGCCGGGCCGCCGACCATCAGGACCTGCGCGGGGTCATGGCCGATGGTCCGCACCGCCCGGCCGAAGTTCGCCGCCAGCACCGCCTGCTTGAGCCGCAGCCGGATGGCGCGCCACTCGCCGGGCCCGCGGTGACGGTCGAACGGCAGCCAGCCCCCCGGCCCTTCGACCACGAGCATGCCGGCCGCCGAGGCGGGCGCCGGGACGTCGAGGAAACCGCGACGGCCGTCCTCGCCCTCGAACCGCTGGCCGCCGTCCACCCGGACGGACGGCCCGCGCTTGACCCAGTCGGCGGACGCGCGCGGGATGGCGAGCATCTCCGCCACGGCGGCGGTCAGCAGCTCCCCGGCGCCCGCGGCTACCACGGTCCCCCCGGTCCCGGTGACGTCGATCGTGCCTGCCCCCAGGTCGACGACGGCCGCGTCGTCACGGGCACCCGGAGTGGTGAGCGCGCCGATCCGGGCCGCGTCCGGCTCGCCCAGCGGGCTGTGCACGGGTACATCCAGCAGGTCGCGCAGGACGGATGCGGCATCTTTGTCGCCCGCGCGGCTCAGCGAGGCGATCAGTACCGCCCGGCCGGTGCTGCCCTGCCGGGCGGTGGCCGCTTCGGCCGCGGCGGCCAGGTCCACCGCGAACAGGTCATCGACCTCGGCTCCCCCGGGGCCGGCCCCCGCGCCGAAGGCCGATACGGCGCCGACCGGCCAGCCGGCCAGCCGCGGGCAGGCGGCCCGGAGCGTGAGCCGGCCCGCCTCGGCGGTCATCACCCAGGGCTCGTCCGGGACTTCCGGCCCGTCCGGGACGGCGGGCAGCAGCCCCACCACCGCGTTGGCGTGGTCAGCCAGCGCCCGGCTCACCGCGACCGCGTCGCCCGCCTCCCCCTCGGCCAGGCCGAGCCGGGCGCCGAGCGCCACCGGGTCGGCCAGCAGCCGCAGCGTGTGCCCGGGCGGGCGTACCTCGACCGCCAGCAGCCGGCACGCGGCCGCCGTGCGGGTATCGACCTGGTCGATGACCGGCAGGCCGCTGATCAGGTCACGGGGCAGCCGGTTGGCCACCAGCACGCCCTCATCGCCGGCTACCAGCACCGCGCCGACCGGCGTCCCGGCGGCCAGCAAGGCCCGCAGCCGGGCGGCGGCCTCGTCGTAGCGCGGGCCGGGCGGCACGACCGCTACCACCGCCATCCCGTCCGGGGCAGGCGGGTCACCGGGGGCCGGATCGCCGAGGGACAGGGGCACGCCGACGCAGGCTCCGGTTCCGCCCGGCGTGGGCACGCCCGCCGCCAGTACCCGGAGCCGGCCGGCCGGCGCCGCGGCATCGGGCACGCTGACCACCGCGGTGTCCACCGCCCGCAGCGGCGCGATCCGCGCCTCGGTCACCGTGCAGCCGAACTGGCGCTCCAGCCGGCGGACCAGCGCCGCCGCGCCCCGCAGCGAGCCCGGTGACCCTTTGCGGCCGCGCGTCGGCGCCCGGCCCGCGCCGAGGATCTTGCCGCCGGACACCAGCACGACCTCGGTCGTGGCGTTGCCGACGTCGACCCCGGCGATCACCGTCACCCGGCTGCCTCCTAACCGGACAGGCCCCGGCGGGCGTAGACCTCGGCCGCCTCGGCCAGCAGCGCCGCGCAGCGGGGCAGTCCCCGGGCCGCCAGCCCCGCCGCCAGCTCGGTCAGCTGGGCCGGGGTCGACCGGCCCGGCCGCAGCGCCTCGTAGACGGCCAGCACCTCGTCGTCGGGGAGCCCGGTCAGCTCGGCCGCGCGGCGCAGGTTCTCGGCCAGCTGCGGATTGCCGTGCCGCTCCGCCACCACCGCCTGCCGTTCCAGCGTCTCCGGGTGGATCCGCAGGTCCGCCAGGCCGACCTCACCCGACCGGACCGCCTCGACGGTGAGGGTGTCCACCGGCTTCCCCGACAGCGCCCGGACACCGGTCCCGTCGGTCACGTCAGCCTCGGTCGTCACGTGAGTCCCTCCAGCGAGAGTTCTTCCGGGGGTACGCCCGGGACCATACGCCGGCGTTCCAGTTCCATCAGGGCGATCACCGTGGTGTGGTAGCGGGCCTCGATCGCCTCGTCGGAGTACGGGTTCCTGGCCGGGTCGGGCGTCCCGCCCTTGGCGTGCCGGGCGGCGTTGGCGCCGAGCAGCCGGTACAGCTCGGGCGTGACCGAGGGGGCCACCGAGTACAGCTCCAGGTTCGCCAGCGGCGCCAGGTCCCGCCGGTGGATCAGCGCGGTGCCCTTGCCCTGCAGGCCGATGCCGATCCCGGACCCGGCCAGCCGGGCCGCGGCCAGGCCGATCCGGCCCAGGTCGACGGTGTCGCCGAAGCGGACCACCCGGCCGGTGCAGCCCTCTTCCTCCAGGCCCGCCAGCATCTCCCGCAGCACGTCGGTCACGGCCAGTCCGGACAGGCAGCGCCACACGTCCCGGCCGACGGCCGGCGAGACGCCGATGACCACGTCGCGCGGCCCCTGCCCGGGCCGGGCCGGTCCGGCCGCCGCGAGCAGCGGCACCGAGAACTGCGCCTGCTCGGCCCGCAGGTCGGCGACGCCGCGGGCCTGGCGGATCGCGTCGATCTCGCGCTGCCGGGACGGCGAGGGCTCGTAGCCGGTGCCGGGGCCGCCGTAGTCGTTCGGGTCGGTGACCAGGGAGAGCACCCGCAGCTGCTCGTCGAAGATGGCCGACGTCTGGAGATAATCCCCGGACAGCCGGGCCTGGGCAAAGGCCATGGTCCGTTCGGCCTCATGAAAGTAGCCGCATTCGTCCAGGGCCGCCACGATGTCCACCACCGTCAGCCCGCGCTGGCGGATGGCCTGGGCCGCGACGAGCACGGCGAGCGTGTCGGTCTCGCCCAGGTCCTTCGACCCGGCCGCGTCCACCGCCAGTTCCACGTGCTCGTCGGTGAAGTCGGCCAGTCCCAGGTGGGCGTAGACGGCGCGGCAGGCCTGGGCCGCCTCGCGGCGCAGTTCGGCGATCCGCGCGGGGGCGACCGTGCGCAGCCCCCCGTCGATCCCCCAGTCCCGCTGCATGGCCAGGAAGTCGTCGATGTCCTCGGCGTTGAAGTTGCTCGGGCCGAACATGTTGTCGTAGCGCTGGATGGACCCGAACCCGCTGAACACGAAGTCCGAGCCGGCCAGCGCGATCGGCAGCGTGCGCGAGGTGCGGCGCATGTCCGACTCGCTCATCAGCGCGTCGTTGCCCGAGCAGGACTCCAGGTTGCGCATCATCACCATGACGTTCTCGCTCATCAGCTCGCGCAGCCCGCCGGGCACCGCCGCGGCCACGCTGGCCCCGTCGATCCCGCCGTTCTGCACGCCCTGGGCGCCGATGGCGCGGGCCAGGGCGACGCAGCGCGCCTCGAGGTACAGCATCGACTTGCCCTCGGCCCCGGCCATCAGCACCTCGGCGCCGGCCCCGGAGGACACCCGCATCTTCATCCCGCGGGAGGCATAGGCCGAGGTGAGGAAGGCCTTGGACCAGGGCGTGTCGTCGCCGTCGGTGAAGACCTGCTCGGTGCCGTAGAGCGAGACGGTCTCGGCGTAGGAGGTCAGCCCGCGCATGCCGAGCTCGAGTTCCAGCGCCTCCTCGACCGAGCACTGGATCAGCACCCCGTCGGCGCCGAACGCCGCCCCGATCAGGCAGGCCACCGCGTTGCTGGGGGCGTCGGCGAGGACCGGCACGGTGGTCTCGACCTCGCGGAAGCCGAACGCCGCGGCGGTGGCCGCGTCGGCCGCGAGCAGCAGCGGGTCGTCCAGGCGGTTGGTGACGTGCGCCTGGTTGCTCGGGGTGCGCCGGGCCCGCAGCTTGGTCATCGCGATGACCAGCTCGGCCGGGCGGAGCAGACCGAGGACCCGGGTCAGCTTGGCCGGGGTGGCTCCCCCGCTCAGCCGGACGATCTCCGGCCGGGGCACGGC
The DNA here is from genome assembly GCA_025934635.1 of Streptosporangiaceae bacterium. The sequence goes on from JAICWX010000177.1 coordinate 8,031, forward strand.
CGGGTCGACCAGCAGGCGGGCGAAGGCCAGGTCGGACAGGGTCATCGCCTCCTCCGCGACGCCCAGGTCCAGGCCGTGCCGGGCGATGTAGGCGTCGATCGAGTCGAAGTCCGCCTCCGGCACCCCGTCCAGCTCGGTCACCCGGCCGGCGGTGATGACCAGGCTCGGCGCGGGGTCGGCGGGCGAGCGGAGCGCGGTCAGCCCGAGCTCGGCGTTCTCGACCGCGAAGCCGTCGAGGTTGACCCGCTGCTGGTCCATGAACCGGATCCGCCCCACGGGCTCTTCGTTCATCACGCTCTGACCTCCGCTCGCTTCCGGAGCGCCTTTAGGCGCTGCCTTCCCTCGTCGCTCGTTCCTCGCTCCTCAGTCCAGGCAGCGCCGCGCCCCTGCAGCTCGCTCACACCGCCTCCTGCGGATGCAGCTCGACCACCCGGGCCCGGCTGGCCGCGGCCCGTACGCCGCCGCCCTCGGTGCGCACCACGATGCGGGTCCGGTCGGCCCGGAACAGGTCACGGGAGAACTCGATCGGCTCCCCGTCGGGATCGGTGGTCGTCCGGGTGATCGCCATCAGCGGCGCACCCGGCTCGACATCGAGGATGGCCGCGTCGCCGGCCGAAGCCTGGACCACCTCGATCCGCTCCACCGCGTCGGCCGGCTCGGCCCCGAAATGCTCCTCGAGCAGCTCGTACACCGAGCCGCCGAGCGGCAGCTCGAGCAGCCCGGGGAAGCGCCGGGCCGGGAAGCTGGCGTGCTCGAGGGAGAACGGGCTGCCGTCCGCGAGCCTGATCCGCACCAGGTCGACGACGAGCTCGCCGGGGCGGCCGCGCAGCGCCTGGGCGGTGAGGTCGTCCGCCTCCGCCAGCCGCGCGCTGAGCACCCGGGTGCCGGCCACCACCCCCTGGCTGCGCAGCAACGCCGGCACCCCGACGATGCGGGACAGGTCCCGCTCGATCTTGCCCTTGGCCACGAATGTCCCGCCGCCGCGCCCCGGCACCCGGCGGACCACGCCGCCGTCGGCCAGCACGGCCAGCGCCTGGCGCAGCGTCGCCCGGCTGACCCCGAACTCGGCGGCGAGCGCCCGCTCGGCGCCGAGGCGCTGCCCGGGGCGCAGCCGGCCGCTGCCGATCTGCTCGGCCAGCGCCCGCCTGACCTCCTCGGACGTCCGCGAGGAGGGAACCTCGGTCATGGTCTGTGCCCGCTCATTCCGTGACCGCGGCCATGGCGTCGGGTGACTCGGGCAGGACCTGCCCGCCGTCCACCACGATTGTCTGGCCGGTGATGTAGGCCGCCTCGTCGGTGGCCAGGAACAGCGCGGCGTAGCCGATCTCGTCGACCGTGCCCAGCCGGCGCATCGGGATCGCAGAGGTCATTCCCGCCTCGTACTCCTTGCCCAGGCTGGCCAGGCCCTCGGTGGCGATGTTGCCGGGCAGCACGGCGTTGACGGTGATGCCCTTGAGGGCCAGCTCGATCGCGGCGGTCCGCATGAAGCCGAGCTGGCCGGCCTTGCTCGCGCCGTAGTGGGTCCAGCCCGGGAATCCGGTGATCGGCCCGGTGATGGAGGAGGTGAGGATGACCCGGCCGTGGCCCGATGCCGTCAGCGCGGGCAGGCAGGCCTGCACCGACCAGAAGGTGCCCTTGAGGTTGACGGCGAACACCCGGTCCAGGTCGTCCTCGGTCAGGTCCTCCAGGCGGCCGTCGGGGAAGATCCCGGCGTTGGCGCAGAGCACGTCGACGCCGCCCAGCCGCTCGGTGGCGATCGCGGCCACCCGGCGGCAGTCCTCCCGGCTGGCCGTGTCGGCCAGCAGGTAGGAGACCTCGCCGGGCGCCTGCGCCGCCTGGGCCTGGGCGTGCAGTTCCTCGGCGGCCGCCCGGGCCGTCTCGGCGTCCCGCCCGGTGATCAGCACTTTCGCGCCGTTGCGGGCGAACACGCTGGCGATCCCCTTGCCGATCCCGCGGGTGCCCCCGGTCACTACCACGGCGCGGCCCGCGATCGATGTGAACATGGCTGGTCCCTTTCAGTGGGTGCTCAGGTACGATTCCGCCAGGTCGCAGCTGCCCCGCGTGTACCCGGCACCGAGCTCGGCGGCGATGTCCGCGCCCTGGTGCGAGCCGATCCACGCGACCAGCAGCAGCCGCCGGAACATGATGAACGTCCAGATCTCCGCCTCGTCCGCGGCGGACAGCTCCCCGGCCCGGCGGTAGCCCCGCAGCCAGGCATCGACCAGGCCGGGAACCTGGGGCTCGTGCTCGAAGAAGCTCACCGACGTGCCCAGGTCGTACAGGTACCAGCTGAACCCGGCGTCGTCGAAGTCGATGACGCTGACCGCCCCGTCCTGCACCAGCAGGTTGGCCAGCCGGGTGTCCGCGTGCACCAGGCCATAGCGCTCCGGCCCGGAGCCGAACGCCCGCAGCCGGTCCCGGAGCGCCTCGTCCAGCCGGGTGAGGATCTCGCGCTCGGGCCGCCCGACGCCGACGCCATCCTGCCAGCGGCCCCAGCGGGCCTGGCGGCCGAATGCCGACGCGTAGTCCCAGTGAAACCGGGTGAACCAGGCCGGGCGGTCCCATTCCCGGGCGTGCCGGTGCATCCGCGCGGTAATCTCGCCCAGCTCGGCGTAGTGCGCGGCGGCCAGCGCGGGCTCCGTCCCGGAGTCCCCGGTGTTCCCCGGCTCGCCGGAGCCGCTCGGCTCGGTGCCGGGCAGGAACTCGAAGCGGACGCAGTGCCGATCGGCCGCGCCCCCCGGTTCGGTTACCGTGACCACGCGCCGCCCGTCGGTGGCCGGCAGCACCCGGGGCGTGCGGACCCCGGCCTCGGCCCGCAGCGCGTCCATCCAGGCCAGCTCGGAGGCGATCTCCTCCTCGGTGTGGTAGCCGAGCCGGTGCACCCGCAGCACCGAGGGCCCGGTGTCCGGGTCAGTGACCAGGAAGGTGGCGTTCTCCGAGACGTTGATCAGCTCGACCGAGGCCGCGGGATGGGCGCCGTAGGCGGCCAGCGCGTCCTGCGCGCAGCCCCGCACCCGGGTCATGACGTCACCGCCGGCCGACAGGTCGTGCTCTCCCATGACTACCGCTCCCGCCTGGCCACGGCTATCGCTCCCGCCCGGCCACGGCGGAGAGCACCTCGATGATCTCGCGCTGGGCCCGGCGCACGTCCGCGGGCGCGCCGCTCAGGTAGATCCGGCCGGCCATGCCGATCATCGACACGTCGACCAGCGTGACACCCGGTGCGGCCCGTTCGGCCTCGTTGGCCGCGACCGCGGCGAACAGCGCCGGGGTGACCTCGCTGACGCCCAGGGCGTCGCCGGGGATGATCATCGAGCCGGACCGGTTCCGGTTGATGATGATCGCGTGCGCGTCGGTCACGTCCTCGATCACGTCAGAGAACAGGATGTGCGGCCGCAGCTGGTCTTTCTCGTCGGCGCCCAGCCCGGCCAGGATCGCCTCCCCGGCCCGCTGGACGTCGCCGAGGTCGCGGCCGTGCACCTCGAGCACGCCGAACTGCCGCTCGACGAACAAGATGCCCGGCTCGACCGCCGGCACCGCCCGCAGCGCCAGGTCGGTGACCCGCTCGATGGCCAGCGCGGGCGCCACCTCGACGATGAGCGCGTGCTGCCCGGCGAACGGCGGGTATCCCCGCGCCCGGGTCGGGGTGCCCAGGTAGGCAGCGAACTGCGGCTGCAGGTCACGTACCAGGAGATAAACCCGCAGCTCGGCGCCGTTGGCGCTGGGCGGGCCGGCGTCGGGCGGGCTAGTCACCGCTGAGCTTGAAGTGCCTGGCGAGCTCAGGGTGCGGGCGCGGGATCACGTGGACCGAGACGAGCTCGCCCACGGTCGACGCGGTCTCGGCACCGGCCTCGGTGGCCGCCTTCACCGCCCCGACGTCGCCGGTGATCGTCACCGAGACCAGCCCGTCGCCGACCTCCTGGCGCCCGATGATGGTCACGTTCGCCGCCTTGACCATGGCGTCCCCGGCCGCCAGCGCGGCCACGTACCCCTTGGTCTCGATCAGCCCGATCGCGTTGTCCGCCATCTCACTCTCCTGTTCTGTCGTCCGGGTCAATAGAGCCGATGATCAGCGCGTCCACGGGCGGCGGCTTCCCGGCGAACCAGCCGGCCGCGACCGAGCCCTGGGCGACGAGCACGCGCTCGCCCACCCCGCTGCCGAGCACGTCGAAGGCGATCAGCCGCTGGCCGGTACCCTCGGCCTCCACCTCGAGGAAGGCGCCGTTGGGCAGTTCGGCCAGGCGGCGCGAGGCCCAGACGTTCCCGATCACCGTTGCGGTCAGCATCAGCGCTCCTTCTCGATCTGCACGCCGCTCGCCCGGGCCCGGTCGCGGGCCAGCGGGGTGAGCACGGCGCCGCGGCCGAGCACCAGCCGCTGGCCGTCCCGGACGGCCGCGCTGACGACCGCCTCGGTCACCGCGCCGCGCTCGATCCGGCGCACCGCCGTGACTTCCCCGGCCCGGACGGCCTCGCCGGCCGGGGCCGCCCGCGCCGGGCGGGTTCGCGGGCCGGCCTCGGCTGGCGCGGTACCCGGGGCCGCCAGCATGAACCGTTTCCGGCCGGCCCGCAGCTCCTCGCGCTCCTCTGGTTCGAGGTCCAGGAGCCGTCCCACGAAGGCGGCCAGGTCCGCGTCGGTTGAAAGGTTAACCGTTTCGGTCACCGGCAGGCCGTTGGAGAAACCACTGGGCAGCACGTCCCGGATCACCTCGCGCACCAGCGCGCGGAGCGCGTCGAGGTCGCTCATGCGGTGCCCCCGGTCCGCCTCATGCCAGGTCCCGCAGGGCGCCCTCGGCGGCCTCGGCCGCCTGCCGGACGTCGGCCTCGGAGCCGGACAGGTACAGCCGGCCGGTCGCGCCGATCATCCGGTAGTCGACCAGCTTGACCCGGGCCGCCTTCTCCGCCTCGTTGGCCGCCAGGATCGCGTAGGAGGCCGGCTGCATCTCCAGCACGAACAGCGACTCCCCGGCCAGCGCCATCGAGCCGATCTTGTTCCGGTTGACCAGGAACGCCTGCTGCGGGTCGAGCATGGTGATGATCTTGGACGCGAGGATCTCCGGCCGCCGGGCGTCGCGGACGGTCGCGCCCAGCGCGCCGAGCACGGCCGACGCCGCCGCCTGCACCTCGTCGGTCCCGCCGTGGATCTCCAGGTAGCCGAACTGCCGCTCGACGACCAGGATCCCGGCCTTCACGTCGGCGTGCTTGACCGCCACGTCGGTGAGCGGCTCGATGTCCAGGCCCGGCGCCACCTCGATGACCTGCGCGGCGACGTGGCTGCGGGGCAGCGATCCGCGGATCCAGGTGCCCAGGTAGCACATGGTCTGCGGCTGGAGCCGGGACAGGAAGATGAACGAGCGCAGTTCGGCCATTACCGGCTCCCGCCCTGGCGCCCGGTGAGCTGGGCCAGTTCCTCGATCACCATGCGCCGTATCTCGTCCCGCAGGGCTGAGACGTCTGGGCCCGCCTGTGGCTGGCGTGATGAATATGCCGAACGGGGCTGGGCCGCGTGCCCCGGTCCCCGGTGCCCGTTGGCTCTGGCGTCCGGCGGGACGTCCCGCTGGTTGGACGCGACCGGGTACGCCGGGACGGCGCCGGCCGGGGCGGCCCAGGGACTGAGCCCGGTGAAGTCGCCGAACGGCTCGGCCGGATCGCTGTTGTACGCCAGCCGGGTCCACTGGACCAGGTGGCCCGGGTGCAGGTTCTCCCCCACCGAGGACCGGCCGAAGAACCCGGTGCCGATCGTCATGGTCGGGGCCAGCCCGGTCTCCAGGCCCGCGCTGCCCAGGCTGTTGCCCACGTTGACCGAGACCCGCAGCACCTCGACGGCGGCGCCGTACTCCATGATCGTGGCCGGGTCCTGGCTGTGGATCGAGGCCGAGTGGCCGCGCCCGGTGATCCGCAGCACCGCGCGGGCCGCGTCGATGCCGCGCCGGGCGTCGGGCACCGTGACCATGCCGAGCACCGGGCAGAGCTTCTCGTGGGCCAGCGGTTCCTCCGGCACGGCCTTGCCGAACGGCGCCAGCAGGATCCTGGTGCTGCGCGGCACGCGTACCCCGGCCTCGGCCGCGATCCTGGCCGCGTCCTGGCCGACGAACCTGATGTCGAACCGCCCGGCCGGGAACAGCACTCCGGCCACCCGGTCCCGCTCCCCGGGGTCGAGCAGGTAGGCGCCGGCCCGCTTGAGCTGGCGGGTGAGCTCGGCCGCGATGGACTCCTCGGCGATCAGCACCGACTCGTTGGTGCACAGGATGGAGTTGTCGAAGCTCTTGCTGTCCACGATGCGCCGGGCCGCGGCGGCCAGGTCGGCGGTCGCGTCGACCAGCACGGGCACGTTGCCAGGGCCCACCCCGATGGCCGGGTTGCCCGAGCTGTAGGCGGCGCGGACGACGGGGACGCCGCCGGTGGCGACGATGACGCTGGTGCGCTCGTCGCTCATCAGCGCCTCGATCAGCGGCACCGAGGGCTCGTCCACCACCTGGATGACCCCGTCGGGCGCCCCGGCCGCCACGGCGGCCGCGGCCAGGGTCCTGGCCGCGTCGGCGCAGCACTCCCTGGCCAGCGGGTGCGGGCTCAGCACCACCACGCTGCGGGTCATCAAGGCCAGCAGGCACTTGAAGAACACGGTCGCGACCGGGTTGGTCGACGGCGTGAGGGCCAGCACCACGCCGGCCGGGCGGGGCACCTCGACGATCTTGGCGTCGCCGTCGATCCGCGGGGTCACGTAGTCGTGGCCCGCGTAATGGTCGACCAAACCGGTGCTGCAGGCGATGTTCTTGAGCACCTTGTGCTCGGCCACGCCGAACCCGGTCTCGCGGACCGCCCAGTCGGCGTACTCGCGGGCCTTGGCCGCGCCGGCCTCGGCGGCCGCGCGGACGATCGCGTCCACGGCGGGCTTGTCGTACCGCGCGAACTGCCTGGCGGCCCATTCGGCCCGCGCCAGCATGGACCGGGCCCGCGGGATTCCGGCCGGGTCGGTCAGCAGCTCGGGGACCGTGATCGCCGCCGTCACCGGCGGCCTCCCTTGGTCATGTCGTCACGGGCCAGGCCGATCGCCATCTCGGTGCGTTCCAGCAGTTCCTCGCACAGGTCGGGGGTGAGCAAGATGCCGGGCTTGTACTGCAGGACCCGGGGGTCGAGGGTCGAGAAGATGGCCCACACGCCGTTCTCGTAGAGCCGCTTCATGACCGGCTTGGCCCCCTCGGGGTGGCCGAACTCCAGGCCCATGACCAGCCCGTCCTGCCGGATCCCGGTGAACCAGTCGGGGAAGCGCCGCTGGATGCGGGTCAGGCCCTCGGTGAAGGTGGCCGCGATGTAGTGCACCGCGGACCTGACCTCGGGCCGGGTGCTGATCTCCAGGGTCTTCAGCGCCGCCACGCAGCCGAGCTCGGCGCCGCCGAACGTGGACATGTGCGCGAAGCCGTCCTCGCTCAGCCAGCCTGCCGCCCGCTCGGTGGCCAGCACGACGCTGATCGGGTACAGGCCGCCGGAGATGCCCTTGCCCGCGACCAGGATGTCGGGCGCGACGCCGTGCTTGCTGATCGCCCACAGCTCCCCGGTGCGCATCAGCCCGGTCTGCACCTCGTCCGCGATGTACAGCGCGTCGTACCGCTCGCACAGTCGCTTGACCTCGGCCAGGTAGCCGGGCGCGGGCAGCGGGAAGCCGTAGGTGGCCGGGATCGTCTCCATGATCACGGCGGCCACGTCCCGGCCGCGCAGCGCGTCCTCCATCGCGGCCAGGTCGTTGAACGGCACGTGGGCGAACTCGTCCGGCCGGTCGGCCAGGAACAAGGTGGCGAACCGCTCGTCACCGGTGGCCACCGCCAGCCCGGTGTGCCCGTGGTAGGCCTTGGCGATCGAGACGATCTTGCGCTTGCCGGTCGCGTGCCTGGCGCTCTTCAGCGCGATGTCAATGGCTTCGCCCCCGCCGCTGCCGTACATCACCTTGGCCAGGTGAGAGCCCGGCGGCGCGGTCTGCACCAGGGCCTCGGCCAGGGCGGTGCGGGCCAGGGAGGGGAAGTGATGGTTGCCGATGTCGAAGCGCTGCATGGCCGCGGTCACCGCCGCGACCACCTCGGGGTTGCGGTGGCCCAGGTTGTAGGTGCCGCCGTTGAGGTGGGTGTCGATCAGGCGCTTGCCGTCGACGTCGTAGATGTAGTAGCCCTCGCGCCGGTCGATGACCAGCGGCACGCCGGCGTCCTGCCAGAACTGGGTCTTGTCGGGGTTCCAGAACTGCTTGGACTTCGCCAGCATGTCCTGCTTGGAGGCGAATGAGATCAGTTCCTCGGTCACCGCGACCTCCGTCACTGCTCGCCCGCGCCGCAACCATATCGCCTGTTCGGCTCAACCAAACAAGTATCTCCCTGACCGTTTGCTGTCAAGCGGTCAGATTTCACTCGGATTAACTCAACCAGAACTCTTGATCACGGTTCCCGCAGGCTGTTACGCTCCCCGCAAATGCGCCGGAGGTGTACCTATGGGTCATCCCCAAGTTCCCGACAGTCCCCGCGTCGACGCGACGGCCCCGCCGGCCGAGGACTATGACGTATCCCAGCGCCAGGATGTAGCCAAGCTGCGCAAGGGCGCGGTCGGGCTCGGCGGCGTGCTCTTCCTGACCGTGACCGGGGCCGCCCCGATCTCGGCCATGCTGTTCAATACGCCCATCGTCGTGGGCTACGGCCAGGGCGTCGGCGCCCCGGCCGCGTTCATGTTCGCCACGATCGTGCTCGTGGTGTTCTCGGTCGGTTACGTGGCAATGGCCAGGAAGAAGACCACAGCGGGCGGCTTCTACTCCTACATCAGCCACGGGCTGGGCCGGGAACTCGGCATCGGTACCGGATACGGGTCCGTGGTCGCGTACTCGGTGTTCGAGGCATCGCTGGCCGGCGGCTTCGCCTACTTCCTCAACCTGAAGCTGAACCAGTTCGGGGTGAACGTCGGCTGGCCCTGGCTGGCCCTGGCCATGGTGCTGATCATCAGCGTCCTGACCTACTTCGACGTCCGGATCTCCAGCATGGTGCTCGCGATCGGGCTGATCAGCGAGGTCGTCATCCTGGTCATCTTCGACATCTTCCTGTTCGCCAAGGGGCACGTGACGGCCGCCCCGCTCAATCCCCTGAACGCCTTCAAGGGCTTCCCGGCCGAGGGCAAGCTGGCGGCGGGCGCGGTCGGCATCGGCCTGTTCTTCGCCTTCTGGTCCTGGGTCGGCTTCGAGATGGCGCCGAACTACGGCGAGGAATCCCGCGATCCCAAGCGGATCGTCCCGCGCGCCCTGTACATCTCGGTGATCGGGCTCGGGATCTTCTACACGATCACGTCCTGGGCCTCGCTGGCCGGGTATCCCACCACCAAGGCGGCGATCGCCCAGTCGCAGAGCAACGCGGCCCAGTATTTCCTCACCCCGGCCGGCCACTACGCCGGGCAGTGGGTGGGCTCGGTGATGAGCTACCTGATCATCACCGGCTCGTTCGCCTGCGGCATGGCCTTCCACAACACCACCGCGCGCTACTTCTACTCGCTCGGCCGTGAGGGCCTGGCCCCGCGGGCCCTGGGCCGGACGCACCCCAAGTGGAAGAGCCCGCACATCGCCTCGATCACCCAGTCGGTCGTGGCCGCCATCATCATCGGGCTTTTCGCCATCTTCACCGGTACCAACGACCCCAACTCCCAAGCCTATGTCCAGCTCTACGGCCTGATGGCGGTGATGGGCGTGATCATCATCCTGTCGGTGCAGGCGGTGGTCTCGCTCAGCGTGCTGGTCTACTTCGAGCGCTTCCACCGGGACGAGGCGCACTGGTGGCGGACCAGGCTGGCCCCCGTGCTCGCCTTCCTCTCCCAGGCCTACGTGGTGTACCTGCTGTTCACCAACATCGACTTCCTGGGGGCTGGCAGCTACCCGTACGCGAACTGGCTGGGCCCGATCGACGCCGTGGTCGTGCTGGCCGGCGTCGGCACCGCCTTCTACTTCAAGAAGTACAAGCCGGCCAAGTACGAGCAGGCCGGCCGCCTGATCAACGAAGGCCTGTAATCCCTGGCAGTACCTCGAGGCGCGAC
>JAICWX010000541.1 GCA_025934635.1 Streptosporangiaceae bacterium
ACCCCAAGGCCGGCCGCCCCGCAGCCTCCCGGAACACCCCGCACCCATAAGGTGCGCCGCCCCCGGACCCCGCTACAGCACGAACCCCCAGCTCACAGCCCCAATAGAACACTCACGCCTGTCAGCTCTGAATAGCGGAGGCTAGCACCCGATCCACCGAGTCGGCCGACGCGCATTGCAAGGCATGCGGTGATTCGGCTGGTGTCGCCAGCAATATGACCCACCCCCGGCCTGCTGCTGTCCGGCGCCTGGCGGCGCTCCCGCACGTCGTGGAACTCACCAGCTCCGGCCGGGGTCCATCGAGGTACACGCCGCGCGCAGAGGTACATCTCAGGTATATCTGCGCCCCGACCAGCAGGTACGCGAGCTGGTGAAGGCAGCGCGAGCGTGGCCGCGGGCCGGCGCCGGCGGACGGCGTGCAGGTTCCGGCCGACCCTCCCACGGGGCAACCTGGCTCCGTCTGGCGCGGGGGAGGCGCCAAACACGGCCGGGTGCGGCGAACAGACATCAGGCCCGGCGTTCCCGAGGCTGGCACGCCATCATCGCGATCGCCGAGTTGCCACGACCCGGCACTGCGTGTCATTTGCCAGGAGCATGGGACCAGGGTGTTGCCACGACCTAGGGACCACCGTGCGGCTGCCGGATCATCTTGGGGCAGCTGACCGGGTTCGTCAAACTGCGGGCATTGCGGGCCGCTGCCGGCGGCGGTAGGACTCACCTTCGACGATGAGCTCGTGGCAGGTGGAGACGAGCCGGTCGACGGCCGACTGGGCGAGGAGCGGGTCGCTCATGAGGGTGACCCATTCGTCCGGGGTGCGGTTCGAGGTGACGATCGTCGGGTTCTTCCGGTGCCGTGCGACGACCAGCTCGTAGAAGTCGGCGGTGGCCGTCTCGCCGAGTGGCTGCAGGGCGAAGTCGTCGATGATCAGCACGCTCACGGCGGCGAGGCGGCGGTGCTCGGCCTCGGTGGTGTTGTCCAGCCGGGCTGCTTTGAGCTTCTTGAAGAGCTGGCCGGCGCGGGCCATGGTGACGGTGCGCCGTCGCCGGACGGCGATGTGGCCGAGGGCGGTGGCGAGGTGCGTCTTGCCGACGCCGACGGGTCCGAGGATGAGGGCGCCGTGCCCGGCGTCGGCGAACCGGAGCGAGGTCAGTTCGTTCCAGAGCTGCTGGTCGTAGCGGACGGCGGCCTGGGGGTCCCAGGTTTCCAGTCGCATGGCGGGGTCGAGTCCGGCGGCGCGGGCGCGCCGTGCGGCTGATCCGTTCTCGCGGCGGGTGACCTCGTCGGACAGCAGGAGCTCGAGGAAGTCGGCGTGGGCCATTTTCTGCTGGCGGGCCGCGGTCAGCCGTTCGGGGAGGGTGTCCTCGAGGCGGCCGAGCTTGAGGGCGCGCAGCAGTCGCCTGAGGTCGGGGCTGACGGGGCTGGTCATGGTCATCGGTGCTGCTCTTTCTCTCGTTCGGGGGTGGCTTGCGGGGCGGGCCGTTCCGGCCCGCCCGGCAAGCCAGCGGTGATTACTGCGCGGCGGGCTGGCGGCGGGCCGCGGCCTTGCCGGCCGTGCTGTCCGGGCCGGGGATGAGGCCGCGGAGCAGGACGGTGGTCTCGTGCTGGCGGTCGCGCTCGCGGTCGAGGGCGGCCTCGGCGCGGGCGAGCTGGTCGCGCAGGGCGGCGAGCGCGTCGTCGTGCCGCTGCCGTTCCTGCTCGTGCCGGCTGGCCGTGTCGCGGGCGGCGGCGAGTTCCGCGGCGAGCGCGTCGCGTTCGCCTTCGGCGCGCTGCCGGGCCGCGGCGTGCTCTTCGAGCATGGCGATGGCCTCGGCCGCGGCGGTGCGGGCCTCGGCGGCGTCGAGTCCGGCGGCGTGCCGGGCGGCGGCGTGGCCGGCGCTCTCGGCGCGGGCGTGCTCGAGCTGGGCTGCGGTCTCGGCGCGGACGGTCTCGGCCTGGGCCTCGGCGGCCTCGGGACCGGCGGCGGCCAGCTGCTCGCCGAGGACCGCGAGCTGGTCCAGGGCCGCGGTCAGCTGCGCGCCGAGCCTGCCCATCGCCGCCAGGGCGTCGTCGCGGATCGCGCCGGCCCGGCTGATCGCCGCGGTGACCGGCCGGCCGCCGTCATCCGGCTGCCCGGCGAGCTGCTGGCGGCGGCGGAACGCCGTCAGCGCGGTATGCCTCACCAGCATGAGGGCGCCGTCGCGGTCCTCGGGCATCTCCTGCCCGCAGTAGCCGGGCTTCCGGCCCGGTGCCCCGGGGTCCCTGGCCGGGTTCGGGCAGCCGGGATAGCGGCATGCCCCGGGCTCACGGCCGGCCGCGATGGCCGGCGGCCGCTCGGTGATCGTCATCGTGGAACGCGTCCCCTCTCCCGCCGCGCGGGCGCACGGCGGAACGAAATGAAATGAAACGAATGAAACGGAACAGGCGTGAGGAACTGAATGAAATGAATTGCGGCGTCAGCCGTCGCCGCCGGGCAGGACCCGCATCCGGACCCCGGTCGAGGTCGCGAACTCGCGGGGATCGCGGGCGAACCTCGCCGCCAGGACCTTCCCCGCCGCGGCGTCTGCCTGCCGGGCGCGGGCGGCGGCCTGGGCGGCCTGCGCCGCGGTGCCCTTCTCCACGATCGAGCGGATCTTCGGGACGCTGATCACGTCCAGCTCCAGCGCCGCCGCGCAGGCCTGCCCGACCGGCCCGTTCCCGTAGGTCCTGCAGAGGCCGATGAGGGCGTAGACGGCCCGCATTTTCGTCCAGGGCAGGTCGGTGTCCAGGATCCTCGCCGCGTAGGCGCCGATCGCCTCGCCGCGGGCGGCAGCCATCTTCTGCAGGCGGTCCACGTCGCGGCGGGCGTAGACGTCGGTGCCGGGCGGGAAGTCGCCCGGATCCGACGACCGGCCCCCGGCTGGCTGCCGCGGGTGGACCTTGACGACCTGGGAGCGGTGGTAGACCTTCACCAGCGCGTCGTCGGCCCGCACCGTGACCTGCTGCCCGATCAGCCCGTAAGGCACGGAGTAGAACGCGTTCTGCGCGCGGACGTGGAAGTCCCGCGCCACCTTGGCCTCCGACCAGGCCGGCACCCGGTAGGGCTCCCCCGGGACCGCCATCAGCAGCGGCAGCTCGCGCTCCGCGAACGCCTCGGCCGGGCGCAGCCGCGTCGTGCCGTGCACCCGCATCCCGGCCCGGCCCCGGCACCAGTCATCGGCCCGCCGCTGCGCGTCGCCGATGTCCAGGAACTGCTCGCCGGCGAAGAAGCTGCGCTGCGTGAACTTCACCCCGGACTCGACCCGCCCCTTGTCCTGCGGGGAGCGGACCCTCGCGGGATCGACCGCGATGCCGCGGGCCTGCGCGTACTCCAGCCACTCCCGGTTCCACCGCGGCTCCAGCCGGTCCGCCGCGTCCACCACCGGCTTCAGGTTGTCCGGGATCAGCAGCGGGAACACGCCCCCGAAGAATCTCCAGGCCGCCTCGCAGCCCGCGATCACCGCCAGCGTCGTCTGCGGGAACGTCAGCCAGACGTAGCAGTAGCGGGAGAACACCGCCGTGAACACCAGCGCGTGCAGCTTCCGCCGCCGCTCCCCGTCGGGAATCATGCCGAGGTAGCCGAAGTCGACCTGCAGCTCACGGCCCGGCGGCGGGTCGTCGACCCGCACCGTCACCCCCGGCCGGCCCGGGGAGTAACCGCACTCCCGCGCGGCGAACCGCGCCAGCGTCCGGTACGGGACCGCGGTCCCCGACCGCTCGAGCAGCTCGCCGATCTTCACCAGCGTCAGGTCCTGCTTCACCCACGCGGTGATCTCGTCCCTGCGGGCGGCCAGGGCCTCCCACGACGAGCCGTGCCCCGCCGGACGGGCCGGGCGGACCGCGCCCACCACGATGCCGACCAGCTCGTCGGTCAGCCGGCCTTCCCCGCTATCGCGGGAAAGGCCGGCATCCTGCGCGGCCCGGATATACCGGGCCGCGGTCTTCACGTTCACCCCCGCACGGGCCGCGGCCGGGCGCTTGCCCAGACCCGCCAGCCACGCACGCAGGACTTCCTTCACCTCTGTCACCAGAACCTCCCGGAACGCCATCCCTGCCATCTCTCGCAGAACGTGCAAACCGGCGATCCTGGCAGGGGTGGTCCATCAACTGGCAACCGGGGTGGTCCCATCCCCGTGGCAATAACCCTCGGCAGGTGGTCCCATGCTCATGGCAGATGACAGCCAGTGGCCTACCGGTA
>JAICWX010000201.1 GCA_025934635.1 Streptosporangiaceae bacterium
AAAACCGATCACAGCGAGCCGCCGATCACCGTGAGCTTGGGCACGTCCTCGACCAGGCGCCGGGTGTAGGGGTCGGCCGGGTGCTCCAGGACCTGCTCGACCGGGCCCGACTCGGCCACCACCCCGTCCCGCAGGACCACGGCGGACTGGGCGATGCTGCGCACCAGGGCGAGGTTGTGCGTGATGAACACCAGGGCCAGGTGCCGTTCGGACTGAATCCGGCGCAGCAGCTCCACGATGACCGCCTGAACCGAGACGTCCAGCGACGAGGTCACCTCGTCGCAGATCAGCAGCTCCGGCTCGACCGCCAGGGCCCGGGCGATCGCGACCCGCTGCCGCTCCCCGCCGGAGAGCTGATCCGGGTAGCAGGACAGCACATCCGGGGCCAGTGACACGTCCTTCAGCACGTCGGCCGTGCGCACCGAGCGCTCGCGGCGGGACAGGCCGGTGAGCTGCTGCAGCTGCTGGTCGATGATCTGGCTGATGGTCTTGCGCGGGTTGAGCGAGGTGTACGGGTTCTGGAAGATGTACTGGACCCGGCGCAGCACGGACTTGTCGCGCTGGCGGGCACCGCGGGCCAGGGCAGTGCCACCGAAGGCGATCTCGCCCGTCCAGTTGCTGTGCAGCCCGGCGATGCAGCGGGCGAGCGTGGTCTTGCCCGAACCGGACTCGCCGACGACGGCAACGCAGGTGCGCGGCGGTACCTCGAGACCGATGCCGGACAGGACCGGCGTGCTGCCGTACCGGGCCGCCACCTCCCGGACGGACAGGACCGGTGCTTCCGCCGGAGCAGGCAAGCCAGCTACCGGCAGGCGTTCGGGACGGGTGGCCGGGATCTCCCGGGCCCGCAGGCAGCGCACGGAACGGTCGGCCACGATCACCAGTTCCGGTGCCTCGGTGGTGCAGGCGTCGATGGCGTAACCGCAGCGCGCGGCGAACGAGCAGCCGGCCCCGCGGCGGCCCGGCCGCGGCTGCTGGCCGTCGATCCCGGTCAGCCGCTCGGCGCGCTCGGGCGACGGCACGGCCCCGAGCAGGCCGCGGGTGTACGGATGAACCGGCTCGCCGAACAGGCGGCTCGTGGACCCGATCTCCACGACGCGTCCCGCGTACATGACCGCGACCTCGGACACCAGGCCGCTGACCACGGCCAGGTCGTGGCTGACGTAGACGGCCGCCACCCCGTAGGAACGGCACAGGCCGCGGACGGTCTCCAGGACGTGACGCTGGGTGGAGACATCGAGGCCGGTCGTCGGTTCGTCCAGCACGATCAGCGACGGCCGGCACGCGAACGCCATCGCCAGCGCGACCCGCTGCTGCTGACCCCCGGAGAGCTGGTGCGGGTACCGGTGCAGCAGCTCCGGCGTGGGATCCAGGGACACCTCCCGCATGACCTCGGCCACCCGGTCACCGGCGTCACCAGAGGCACCAGCGCCACCGGAGCCACCGACGGCGTCGGCGTGGACCTGAAGTACCTCACGAACCTGGGCTCCCACCCGGAGCGTGGGGTTGAGCGCCGAGGACGGGTCCTGGGGCACGTAGCTGACCCGGGCGCCGCGCGCCGCCCGCAGGTCGCGCGGGCTCAGCGCCAGCAGGTCGATTCCGTCCAGCAGAACCTGGCCCGCGGTGATGCTCAGCCCCCGGCGGGTGTGGCCGAGCAGGGCCAGCGCCACGGTGGTCTTGCCCGAGCCGGACTCGCCGACCAGGCCGAGCACCTCGCCCGCCCGGACGGCGAAAGAGATGTCGCGCACCACGTCGGGCCCGGACCGGCCCACCCGGACCTCCAGGCCGGCCACCTTCAGCCGCACCTCCGAAGAAGCCTCCAGCTGGTCGGCACGTCCCGGAAACTCGCTCATCGGCCGAGCTCCTGGCCGAGGTTGTCGATCAGCGCCGCTTCCTCGGGCCGGCGGTCGGCGCCGATCGCGACCCGCGCGAACGCGTCGGTGAAGGTGTTGATCCCGATCGTCAGCAGCGCGATCAGCGCGGCCGGGACGATGACCGCCCACGGGTTCTGCGACAGGCCGATCCGGTTCTCGTAGATCATCGTTCCCCAGGTCGCGGCCGGCGGTGCCTGCCCGAACCCGAGGAAGGCCAGGCCCGCGAAGATGGTGATGGAATAGGTCAGCCGCAGGCCGGTCTCCACCATGAGCGGGCTGACCAGGTTGGGCAGGATCTCCTTGATCATGACCTTGCCCGGCCGCATGCCCTGCAGCTCCGCCGCCTTGACGAAGTCCCGCTCGGAGACGTCGAGGGTCGCCGAGCGCAGCACCCGGGCCACCTGCGGAGCGTGCGAGACGCCGACCGTGAGGGTGATCAGCCAGAGCTTGGGCCCGAGCAGGCTCAGCAGCAGCAGCGCGAACACCACCTGGGGAAACGACAGGATCACGTCCGCCGTCCGCATGATGATCCCGTCGCTGACACCGCGCAGGTAGGCGGCGGAAACGCCGGCCAGCGCGCCGCCCGCGATCCCGATCGCGGTCGCGCACACGGCCATGACCAGCAGCACCCAGCCGCCGTCAAGGACCCGCGACAGCACGTCGCGGCCGAGGTAGTCGCCGCCGAGCCAGAATTGCCCCGAGGGCTTGCCGAACGCCAGCGTGACCAGCGCGGTGGCGGGCTGCGGGGCCACCAGCGGGCCGATGACCGCGGTCAGCACGACGATGGCGGCCATCGCCAGCCCGATCGCGCCGCGGGGCGTGCGCGCCGCCGTCAGCAGCGCCGACGCCCGCTCGCGGCGCCCGGCCCGGTGGCCCGGCCGGGCTGACGACACGGTGGGAGCGGCCATGGCGCCTACCTGGCGATCCGGCGCCGCGGCGTGGCCAGCAGGGCGATGACGTCGGTGAAGATGTTCATGACCACGTAGAACGCGGCCAGGACGATCACGATGAACTGGATCGTCGGGATGTCACGGCCGTTGACCGCCTCCACCAGCCCCTGGCCGATACCCGGGAAGTTGAAGACGTTCTCGACGATGACGATCCCGCCCGCCAGGTACAGGAAGCCGAGCCCGATGACCTGGATGGTGGGCGCGATCGCGTTGGGCAGCGCGTGCACGAGCACGATGCGCCACTCCGGCACGCCCTTGAGCTGGGCCATCTCCACGTAGTCGGACTCGAGGGCCTCGATCATGGCCGCGCGCATCATGCGCATGGTGTACGGCACGATCACGATCACGAGCGTGGCTACCGGCAGGATGAGCAGCTGCGGCTCGCTCCAGGCGTACGTGCCCGGGGCCAGCAGCGAGACGCCCGGCAGGACGTGGAAGACGACGGTGGCGAGCAGGATGATCAGGCCGATGGCGACGACGAACTCGGGCAGCGACGTCGCGGCCAGCAGCACGACCGAGGTGACGCGATCGAACCAGCCGTCCTTGCGCAGCGCGGCGACTGCCCCCAGGGCGACCCCCAGGAACGAGCCGATCACCCCGGTGACCAGGACCAGGATGGCGGAGTTGACCAGCCTCGGCTCCACCAGGCTCCACACCGACTGGCTGTTGACCAGGGAGTTGCCCAGCCGGCCCTGGAACAGGCCGGAGATCCAGGTCCAGTACTGATCGAAGATGCCGCGGTTCAGGTGCAGCTGGTTCTCCAGCGCCCGCACCCGCACCGGGTTGGCGTTACGGCCGAGGATCGCGAAGGCGGCGTTGCCGGGCAGCACCTCGGTGGCCACGAAGACCACCACCGAGACGAGGAACAGGGTGAGCACCCCGATGGCAAGCCTCCGGCGGACCAAACGGGCGATCGGATGAGCATCGCGAACGCCCGCTGCCACCGCGGGAGGATCCGCTACTACGGCCACAGCCGGCTCAGCCAGCAGAACGTGAGGATGTCCGGCTCCTCGAGGTTCGGGGCGTCACGTGGCCGGTTCCTTCCGTTCGTGCGAGGTCAGGCGCCGACGGTGAATGGTAGCTCAGTAAATCCTGTTTCCTACCGTAACGGGCCCGTTGGACGCCCGGCAAACTTCGACGCGCGGCCGGCTGCCCCGGCTCCGCGGGTGTGACGGCCGACACCGTCGGTATAACTACATGATCAACACCGGGACAGTCCAGCGGGCTGACCCAAGGCTCAATGTCATGCTTGACCGGGTTCGTACCCTGCTGTAACGGTTGGCTTCCTCGTCGGCGGCCGGGGAGTGCTCGACCGGTAGGGACCCCGGCCGGCAGGGACCCCGGCCGGCAGGGACCCCGGCCGGCAGGCCGAGGCAAATAAACGATCTTGATCAGGACCTTGTAACGGGGAGGTACTTTCTGTGAGCCGTTCGAATGAACGCTCGACGCCCGCACTGAGGGAGCTGCCCGGTCGGCGCGAGTTTCTTCGCGGGATCGCAGTTACCGGTGTCATCGCCACCTCAAGCGGCCTGCTCGCCGCCTGCACGAGCGATTCCAAGAGCACGACCCCCAGTGCCGCCGCTTCCGCTAAGCCCAAGCGCGGGGGCAACCTCAAGATAGGCCTGGCCGGCGGCTCGAGCTCGGACACGCTCGACCCGCACCAGGGCCTGACCTACCTCGACACCGGCCGCTTCGAGGCGCTCTACCAGCCCCTGGTCAAGCTCAACAAGAGCGCCAAGGTTGAGTACGTGCTGGCCGAGTCCATCACGCCGAACGCGGCGCTGACGCAGTGGACCATCAAGCTCCGCCCGGGCGTCACCTTCCACAGCGGGAAGTCCCTTACGTCCGCCGATGTGGTCTACACCATCAACCGGATCGTCTCGAACAGCTACAGCGGGTCGCTGTTCTTCGGCCCGGTCGACATCAAGGGCGTGAAGGCGGTCGACAAGCTCACCGTCACGGTGCCGATGACGTCTCCCTTCGGCAGCTTCGTCGACCAGCTGGCGGGCGGCTGGTATTACCTGTACGTGGTGCCGTCCGGCTTCAACGGGAAGACCTTCGACGGGACCGGGCCGTTCGCGTACCAGAGCTTCACTCCGGGCCAGCGCAGTGTCTTCGTCCGCAACAAGAACTACTGGAAGTCCGGCCTCCCGTATGCCGACACCCTGACGATCACCGACTTCACCGACAACACCGCGGTCCAGGACGCCCTGACCACCAACGTCATCCAGGCCGCCGGCCAGCTCGACCCGCCGCAGATGGCGTCGCTGGCGAACACCGCCGGCGTCAAGGCCGTCGCCTCGCACACCGGGCAGTTCAAGCCGTTCACCATGCGCATCGACCAGGCGCCGTTCAACGACAACAACGTCCGCCAGGCCTTCCGCCTCCTGGTCGGGCGGCAGCAGCTGATCGACTCGGCGCTCGATGGCTTCGGGGTGGTGGCCAACGACCTCTTCGCCCCGTTTGACCCCGACTTCGACAACTCGCTGCACCGGCAGCAAGACATCCCGAAGGCCAAGGCCCTGCTCAAGCAGGCGGGCAAGGAGCACCTGACGGTGACGCTGACGACGTCGCCCCTCGCGACCGGCATGGTGGCGATGGCGACGGTCCTGGCGGAGCAGGCGGCGGCGGCCGGCGTCACGGTGAAGATCAAGAACGTCGACCCCGGCACGTTCTTCGGCGACAACTACCTGAACTGGACGTTCTCCCAGGACTACTACAGCTACGCCCCGTACCTGAACCAGGTAGCCCAGTCGTTCCTTCCGACCGGGCCCTTCAACGAGACGCACGAAAATAGCGCTCACTACAACAATCTCTACAAGCAGGCCAATTCGACGAATAATGCGTCGACGCGCAAGGAGATCCTGCACGAGATGCAGCAGATCGACTTCGAGCAGGGCGCCTACATCATTCCCACGTTCATGGACACGCTCGACGCCTACACCGACAAGATCGCTGGCTACAGCCACGACCAGGTGGGCGAGTCGCTGTCCGGCTGGGACTTCGAGCACTTCTGGCTCGTCTGACGCCGGTCGGCTGATGGCGGTCCGCCCGGCGGACCGCCATCAGCTCCCTCACGTTGCCGGGCAACGCCGGCAGCAGGGTTTCGACCTGTCGTCGTGGGGTGGCTACCAGGACCAGCCGCCGTCTACCGAGATCCGCGACCTAACCCGAGATCATGCTGTTCACGCTGACCTGGGTGGTGATCATCCCGGAGTCGTACATCAGCGTGGCGAGCCGCTGGACCTGGCCGACGTTCAGCGATGTCGGGTACGTCCCCAAGGTGACCAGGGCCGCGTCCCCCGTCCCGATGCCGGCGAGGTTCGACAACGCGGACTGCACCGGGCCGCGCTGGGCGCATTCGGCCTGCGCCTGGCCCAGGGCCTGCTGGAACGCCTGTACGGCCGACGGGTTCGCGTGCGCGTAGGAGTCCAGGCTGAAGTAGCCCGACATCGGGAGCCCGGACGTCACGCCGTTGCTGGCGTCCACGACCTCGACCGCCCCGAGCTGTTTCTCGGCCTCCAGGATGTAGGGCTCGGAGGCCAGGATGGCCGACACCTGATGGCTGCGCAGCGCCCCGATCATGGCCTGCGGCGCCATCGGGGTCCATTTCACGCTGCTCGGGCTCACGCCGTCGTTCTGCAGGACCTCCTGCGCCGCCAGGGTCTGGATGTTGTACGGGACCGTCGCGCTTTACGGGGCGACCTGCCTGAGCGGCGTGGCCACGCCGGCCGTGCCCGGCAGCTGCCGCGCCGTCGCGATGTGGCCGGGCAGGGCGAGGATGGCTACCGACTTCGAGGTCGCGTCATATCCGTCGGCGATGAGCCGCAGCGAGGCGTCCTTGTTGGCCTGCGCGTAGAAGAAGCTTGTGTAGTCGCCGGCCGCGACCTGAACCTTACCGCCCTTGAGGTCGGCGAGCTCGGCGGTCAGGGACTGGTAGTCCTTGACCGTGACGTTCAGGCCGTACTGCTTGAACAGCCCCTCCTTGACCGCCACGCTGAGCGGGGCGTTGTCGATGCCGGGGATCGCGGCCACCGTGATCGCCGCTCCGTTCCCGGACACGGTGCCGGACCCGCCGGTGCCCGGGAAATGACAGCCGGTGGCCAGCACCGTCACCGACACGGCGACCGGCGCGAGGCGCAGGGCCGGGGCCAAGCGGCGCAGGGTGCCGACGTGGACTCTGGTCCAGGCCAGCCGCATGGGGCCCCCTCTGGAGTGGACAAGGAGACGGGATCTTCATCGCCTCGTCCGTGCAGAGCGCCTTCGTCTACCAGCGGGTGCAGACGCTGGCCAACCTGAGCGGCAAGACCACCGGCCTGGTGCAGGCGCTGCAGACCGAGCGCCAGGACACGGTCCGGTTCATCGTGCTGGGCAAGGGCAACAACGGCCGCGGCGCCCCGCGTTCAACCGGCGGGCCGCGGCTTTCCCTGCTCAACCACGACTACGCGATCACCACCGGCTGGGCCCGCCAGGTCAAGGCCCTGGCGGGCGGGATCGACGGCTCCTACTCGGAGCTGGCCCAGCAGGACACGCAGTCGGCGATCACCGCGATCGGCAACCTGCCCGCCATCCGCGCCGCGGCCACCGGCACCCAGCTTCCCCCGCTGATCGTCATCCAGGAATACGCGACCGCGATCAACGCCCTGCTCGCCGTCGAGAGCCAGATCGCGGTCGGCAGCAGCGACTCGACCCTGGCGGGCTCGGTCCAGGTGCTCGGCCTGGTCTCCGGCATGAAGGAGCAGGCGTCACAGCAGCAGGCGCTGCTCACCTCGGCCCTGTCATCCGACCTGACCACCCTGGACCAGTTCGGGCCCGCCCAGCAGACGGCGATCACCAACGCGCAAGCCCAGCAGCAAGGTAACTTGAACGAGTTCACCACGGCGGCCACGGCGGCCCAGCACCAGCTGTTCAACAGCGTGCTGTCGACCTCGAACGTGGCGCAGGCGCAGGCGCAGGAGCAGCAGGCCATCTCGCTCGCGTCGAGCCAGTCGCCCATCGCCACTGACCCCACGGTGGCCGGCGCCAGCTCCTCGCTCTCGTACGTGGTCAACGGCATGCGCACGGTGGAGCGGCAGTTCGCGGACTCGGTGATCACGCGGTCCGGATCGCTGCACGACAACGCGATCACCTCGGCGATCATCTTCGGCCTCGCGGTCGCCCTGCTGCTCGGCATCGCGCTGATCGCCACCACCATCATCGGCCGGTCCATGGTCGGGCCGCTGCGCAGGCTGCGGAACGACGCCCTCGAGGTTGCGGGGACCCGGCTGCCGGAGACGGTCCGCCGGATGAGCGAGACCGACGGGGAGAACATCGCGCCCGAGGTCGAGCCCATCGACGTGGACTCCTCTGACGAGATCGGTGAGGTCGCCCGGGCCTTCGACCAGGTCCACAAGGAAGCGGTGCGGCTGGCGGCCAACGAGGCGGCGCTGCGCGGCAACGTCAACGCGATGTTCGTCAACCTGTCCCGTCGCAGCCAGTCCCTGGTGGAGCGGCAGATCCGCGTGATCACCAAGCTGGAGCAGGGCGAGCAGGACTCCAAGCGCCTGGCCAGCCTGTTCCAGATGGACCACCTGGCCACCCGGATGCGCCGTAACTCCGAGAACCTCCTGGTCCTGGCCGGCCAGGAGCTCTCCCGGCGGTGGAGCCGGCCGGTTGCCCTGGTGGACGTCCTCCGCGCGGCCGCGTCGGAGATCGAGCAGTACGAGCGGGTCACGCTGAACGTGCAGCCCGGGATCTCGATTCGCCGCGAAACGGTGAGCGACGTGGTGCACTTGACCGCGGAACTGGTGGAGAACGCGACATCATTCTCCGAAGCCGGCACCCTCGGACGGCACCACGCCGACCGGGCTGCCGAAGCGGGTACCGCAGGCCAACCTCGTTCCCGGCAAGGTAGCCGGCCCGGCGGGCGGCGAGTCGGCCAGCGAGACGTCCGCTGCTTCCCTGCCAGGCAGGTCGGCGGCGGAAACCCGGGATCGCCTGGCCAGCTTCCAGCATGGCATCCGCCGGGGCCGGGCCGCGGCCGCCGGCGGGGATTCCACGGCGGAGAGGGCACAACCTCATGAGAAATCATGATCTTGGCCATGCTCCGGTTCAGAACCTGAACTGGTTGATGACGAACTTCCTGGAGCAGGTCCCGGACGCCGCCCACGCGATCGTGGTGTCGTCGGACGGGCTGCCGATGGCCCACTCGCAGGGACAGCCCCCGGACCGGGTGGACCAGCTCGCTGCGGTGACGTCGGGGCTGGCCAGCCTGACGCAAGGCGGGGCCCGGGTGTTCGAAGGCGGCCGGGTCACCCAGACAATGGTGGACATGCAGCGGGGACTGCTGATCGTGATGGCGATCAGCGACGGCTCGAGTCTCGCGGTGCTGGCGGCGGCGGATTGTGATACAGGGCTGGTGGCGTACGAGATGACGTTGCTGGTCGAGCGGGTGGGGAGCGCGCTGACGCCGGCAATGCGCGGCGCTCAGTCACCCGGGTGATCCCCCGGAGGATGATCGGACTGTGACAGGAGAAGCTGGTGCCGGGCCCGAGCCATGATGACCGGGTGCCCGCTCGCGATGGCCGTCATCCACCGCTGGATGACGTTGGACTGCCAGAAGACGACGAAGATTTCCTGGTTCGGCCTTACGCGGTGACGGGGGGACGGACAGAGCCGCGCTCTCAGCTCGAGATCGAGGCGATGATCGTAGCCGCTTACTTTGACGTGCGTGACCTTACGCTGCTCAGCCCCGAGTGCCAGGCGATCCTGGAATGCTGCCGGGACTGGCGGTCGGTGGCCGAGATCTCGGCTATCTTGCAGATGCCGCTGGGAGTGGCACGAATCTTGATCGCTGATATGGCGAGCGAAGGCCTGGTGCGGGTCCACCAGCTCGACCACGCTCAGGGCGGCCCGGACGTCAAGCTCCTGGAAAGGGTGCTCAGTGGACTTCGCAGGCTCTAGGGCGGTCCCCGGTGCGGCGGCTGACTCCGGCATGAGCTCCGTCAAGATCGTCGTGGCGGGCGGGTTCGGCTCGGGCAAGACGACGTTCGTCGGGTCGGTGTCCGAGATCACGCCGCTGACCACCGAGGCCGTGATGACGTCGGCGTCCGTCGGCGTTGACGACCTGTCGCACACGCCGGACAAGACCACGACCACGGTGGCGATGGACTTCGGCCGCGTGACGCTCGACGAGAGCCTGATCCTTTATCTGTTCGGCACGCCGGGGCAGCACCGGTTCTGGTTCATGTGGGACGACCTGATCCGCGGGGCGATCGGGGCGGTGGTGCTGGTGGACACCCGCCGGCTGGCCGATTCGTTCGCGGCGGTGGACTATTTCGAGTCCGCCCGGCTGCCGTTCATCGTCGCGGTGAACGGTTTCGACGGCGACTTCCCGCACGAGGTCACCGACGTGCAGAACGCGCTGTCGGTCAGCCCGCACGTGCCGGTGATCCAGTGCGACGCCCGCCAGCGCGAGTCCACCAAGTACGCGCTGACCACCCTGGTCGAGCACGCCATGCGGCTCCAGCTCCGCGTCTGAACGTCCGGCTCGCGGGGCGGGTGATACCCGTGATACCCGTGGTGCGCCCGGTGTCAACCCGTCGCCTCCCGGATAGCTCAGCCAGGCGTCCTAGCGACATGGAGCATCCATGTCGTTGTCTGGCTCGCTTGTTAGCGAGTCCTGCCGGTGGCACTCGCGCGTCCGAACCTGTCAGGCCCGTACCGCCCCGCAGGCCCCAAAAAACTAAACCCGATACCACCAAACGGGTGATGCGCGAGCATCCCCCTTACCCTCTGTGGTCGCGGGCCAGCTACCCGGCGCCTACCACGACTTCGACCTGTACGAATCCATCCGCTCCGCTGCGGTCAGCCAGGCTGTAGCGCAATTCACCGCGAGGGTCAGCACGTCTCCGGCCTGAAACCGGCTACCGTGGCGCGATCTCCCTGAGCAGGTCGTCCAGTGACCGGGCCGGCCGGCCAGTGAGCTGACGGACGGTGTCGCTGACCTGGGCGGCGTAGCCGTCGGTCCCCGAGCGGCGGTAGTCCTGGTACAGACCGGTGAGCGCGCCGGCGAACCACTCGCTCAGCCCGGCGCCGAGCAGCGCCTGGCGGACCGCATCGTCGGGGGCGTCGGCGTAGCTGACGGGGCGGCCCAGCGCGCTGGTCAGCCTGGCGGCGACATCGGCGTAGGACAAGGCCTCCGGCCCGGTGACGTCGTAGTGCGCGCCGGCCTGCCCGGGCCCGGTCAGCGCGACGGCGGCCACGGCCGCCACGTCGCGGGTATCGACCATGCTGATCCGCGCCTGGCCGGCGTCGGCGTAGAAGGTCCCCGACTCATCGATCGCGGGGATTGTCGATTCGGGGACGTTCTGCAGGAACAGGTTCGGCCGCACGATCACGTAGGGGAGCCCGGAGTCCTCGAGGTAGCGGTCGCAGGCGGTATGCGCGCTGATGAACTCGGCCGGCGTTTCCCGGTCGGCGCCGAGGATCGAGCTGCGCACCAGCAATCGCACCTGGGTCCGGCGGGCGGCATCGATGGCGTTGCGGTGCCAGCTGACCGCGTCGGGGTGCGGGCTGGACAGCAGGAACACCTTCTCGATGCCCGTCATCGCCGTGGCCAGCGAGCCCTCGTCGGCGAGGTCACCGGTGACGGCCTCGGCCGCCGCGGGCAGGCCGCCCGAAGATAGGCCGCCCCCGGCCTCACCCGCGCGGACCAGCGCCCGGACTTGCTCGCCCCGGTCCAGCAACTCCGTGATCAGCGCAGCGCCGATCTTGCTGCGTCCCCCGATGACAAGGATCAATGTCACTCCTGCGTTCGCCCCGTGCCGTCCAGAATCCGGCCAATGATAGGTACCGTGTCCCAACCTCGGGCACCGGGCTGAAGGTGATCAAGGGGCGATCGCTGATCGGACTGATTAGGATCGTTTATTGATGTGGCGTGACGTGGAACTACGTGAGCTGCGGATCTTCCTTGTGCTGGCCGATGAACTGCACTTCGGCCGCACAGCCGAGCGGCTGGGCATCTCCCAGCCCGGAGTGAGTGAGGCCGTGCGGGTCCTGGAGTCCCGGCTCGGAGTCAAGGTCTTCGACCGGACCAGCCGCCGGGTCAGCCTCACGCCCGCGGGCGAGGTGCTCAGGGATGACCTCGTGCCCGCGCTCGCGGCCCTGGACCAGGCCCTGGCCCAGACCAGCGACCTGTCCCGTACCGTGCGCGGGCTGCTGCGCATCGGCTTCGTCCTCACCACCGAGGGCCCGGCGCTGAGCCGGCTCGTCTCGGACTTCCAGGCGCGCTACCCGGCCTGCGAGGTCCGGCTCACCGAGGTTGAGACGTTCGACGCCTACCGGCCGCTGCGCCGGGGTGACATCGACGTCCTGTGCAACTGGCTCGCCGTCGACGAGCCGGATCTCACCGCGGGTGCCACCTTCGCCCGCTACCAGCGGGCCCTCGCCGTGGCCGCCACCCACCGCCTGGCCGCGCAGCCCTCGGCCGCCGTCGAGGAACTGGCTGACGAGGAGGTGGCGCTGCTCCCGCCGTCCACCCCGTCAGCCGTCTATGACCTGCTGATACCCCCGCGCACGCCGTCCGGGCGCCCGATCCGCCGCACCCAGCCCGCCCAGACCGTCAACGAGGTCCTGTCGCTGGTAGCGCGGGGGCGCATCGTCCACCCCACCAGCTCGACCATCCCGATCTTCGACCGCACCGACGTGGTCCTCGTCGCCATCGACGGCCTGCCCCCGCTCCCGCTCGGCCTGGTCTGGTGCACGAGCCGGGAGAACCCGCGCATCCGCGCCCTGAACGAGGTCGCCGGCTCGATGGCGGCGCCGCATCCGGCATGATCGGCTGATGACCACCCGGATGCCGTTTTATGTCGTGGACGTCTTCGCGAGCCAGCCGCTGTCCGGCAGCCCGCTGCCGCTGCTGCCCGCCGCCGACGGCCTGGACCAGGCGCAACTGGCCGCCATCGCCCGTGAGTTCAGCCAGCCGGAGACCTCGTTCCTGCTGCGCCCGTCGCTGCCCGGGGCGACGGTGCGGATACGGAGCTTCACCCCGGCCGGCGCCGAAGTCGGCGGGGCGCGGCCGGCCTGGGCCTGGCCGAGCAGGATCTGGCCGCGGACGAGCCCGCCCAGGTGGTGTCCCCCGGGGCCGCCCACCTGATGGTCCCGGCCCGCGACCGCGCGGCGGTCGATCAGGCAGCGCCGGACCCGGCACGGCTCAGGGCCCTGCTGCACCAGGCCGGCGGCGAGGGCTGCTACCTCTACAGCCGTGATCCGGCCGCTGCCGACGCCGTCGCCTACGCCCGGTTCTTCAACCCCACGATGGGCATCGCCGAAGACCCCGCGACCGGGTCCGCCGCCGGCCCGCTCGCGGCCCGGCTCGCCGCCGCGGGTCAGATCCCCCGGCAGGCCACCGTCGTGATCGAGCAGGGCCACGCGCTCGGACGGCCCAGCCAGATCCAGGTCGAGGTCTCCGGCCCCCGTATCCGCGTCGGCGGCTCCGGCCTGGTCGTCGCCGAAGGAACACTGACGCTCCCGTAGCCACGCCCCGCCGGCTCAGTTCACATCCGGTTCTGGATGGCTGGCCAGGTACCGGCTGGCCTCCTCGTCGTCAATGAGCGAGTTGTCCGCCAGCCACTGGACGGCCCGCCGCCCGGCGCGGGCATCACGAAAGGCGTTCCACGCCGGCAGCAGGTCCGGGTACTCCTGGTGGAGCTCGTCCTTGAACCGGCGAAAGGCCCCCTTGCCCTGGATGGCCCGTGCCAGCCTGCGTCCGGCCCGTTCCTCGGTAACGGCCCCGGCGAAGTCCGCCATGTCCTGGTACCAGACCCAGGACGGCAGCGGATCGATGCCGACCAGGCCGAGGTCGTCCAAGTCGTCGAGGTCGACCGGTGTCTGCCCGTCGATACCGGTATCGCTCGTCCAGAACACGACCTTCCCGGTCTCCGGGTTGATCAGCCAGTAGTGGTCGTAGTCGGTCTGGTCGGCCAGCGCGTCAGCGATCTCCTCGAGATCCAGGCTGCTCAGCTCAAGCACGGAGCCAGGATAATCCCGGCATCCAGACTATGCTCTACCTCTTGCGTAACACGCGGGCATAGGTCAGCCGGAAGTCCCGCGCCCACTGCTGGCCGTCGTCCGAGCTCTGCCACTCCCCGTCGATGACCGTGCCGTCATCGCTGATGCTGCCGGTGAACCGCTGGCAGCTGCCCAGCGGCGAGAAGTCCGGCTTGGTGCGTTCCAGCGTCCAGGTGCGGCCGTCGAAAGTCATCGCGTAAAGCCGGGCGACGCCGCGCGAGTCGAAATAATGCTGGACGTAACCGCCGTCATCAGCCGTGACCACCAGGCAGCAGCTATCGGGCGCTTCCGGGACCGGCACCGTGGTCCGCTGCACGAGAACGTCACCCATCATCTCGAACACGACGTGCCCGCGGACATCGGCGGCGCCCGGCAGGTCGACGGCGAGCTCCCATTCGCCCGCGAGTTCCCGCAGCGAACTGATTCCCATCCCGCTCACCTCTCCAGTGACGCTCGTCATCGCGGTCATCACTCGGTACAACGAAGCGAGCCGCCGGTAGTCATCGCCCGCAGCGGAGCTCGTTACCCCGTGGTCCTGACCGGCTGGTAGACGTGGATAACCGTCCCGTCGGGAAAGCTCTTCGCCTCGGCGAGATCGACCCGCAGCGGCTTGGCCAGGTCCTTGAACAGCGGCAGCCCGTTTCCCAGCACGACCGGCAGGATAACCAGGCGGTACTCGTCGATCAGGCCGGACCGCGAGAGCGCCTGGACGAACGCGGCACCGCCATGGGCCATGATGTCGCCGCCGGATTCGCGCTTGAGGGCAGTGATCTCCTCGGTCAGGTCACCGCGGGCAATCCGGGAGCCGGCCCATCCGGCGGCGGGCAGCGTCCTGGAGAAGACCACCTTGGGCAGGGTATTCATGAAATCCGCGTAGTCGCCGGTCGCGCTCGGCCAGTATCCGGCCATCTCCTCGTAGGTGACGCGGCCCATGATGTGCGTGCCGACCTGGCCCAGGGCGGCGACCTTCCAGGCACGGACGTCCGGATCCTCATCCGGAAGCCCCCAGTCACCTTCGCCGCCCGCCCCGGCGACATACCCGTCCACCGTGACACCCATCTGCAAGACCACGCGCCGCATCGGGACTCCTTTTCCAGGGATTTCCGCCGTTGCCCTCAAGGACGGATCAAGCATTGCCGTCCGCCCGCCGCGCGTCTAATATCCGCGGCCATAACCTGACGGCATGGATGTCGATACCCGGCTGCTGCGCTCCTTTGCCGTCGTCGCGGCCGAGGGGAACCTGACCCGCGCGGCCGAACGGCTGTTCGTGTCCCAGCCGGCCCTGACCAAGCAGATCAGGCAGCTGGAAAGCCAGCTGGGCGTGCGGCTGTTCACCCGGTCCCGGGCCGGGATGACCCTGACCGAGGCCGGCCAGGCGCTGGCGGCGCAGGCACCCGCCGTGCTTGACCGCTGGGATCAGGCACTACGGGAGACCCGGGCCGCCGCCAGCTGCGCGGCCCGGGTGCTGCGGGTCGGATTCATCTCCAGCGCCGCCAACGAGGCCACCCAGCAGATCATCGCGGCGTTCGCCCGCCGCCGCCCCGGCTGGCGGGCGGACCTGCAGCAGGCCTCCGGATCGGACCCCACCGCCGGGCTGGCCGCCGGTGACGTCGACGCGGCCCTGCTGCGGCTGCCGTTCCCCGGCCAGGACGAGATGCGGACCGAGGTCCTGCTCACCGAGCCGCGCTGGGCCGCGCTGCCCGCCACTCACCCGCTCGCCCGCCGCGACCAGATCTCCTTCCGCGAGCTGTGGGACGAGCCATTCGTCGCCGCCACCACCGAAACCGGCTGGTGGCGCGACTACTGGCTGGCCACCGCCGAGCGCGAGGGCCACCCGGTCCGCATCGGCTACGCCACCGACCAGCCCGACGCCTGGCTGACCGCGATCGCCAACGGCTACGGCGTCGCCCTGACCCCGGAATCCGCCGCCCGCTACTACGCCCGCCCCGGCATCACCTACCGGCCGGTCACCGACGTCAGCCCCAGCCAGGTCTGCGTCGCCTGGCCACCCGCCAACGACACCAACCCCGTCGTCCAGGACTTCGTCCAGTGCTGCCTGGCCAACAAGCCCTAACCGCCGAACGAGCCGGCCGAGATACCTCCCTTGGCACCCTCACCGCAGAAGCTTTCGGTCGACCTCCGAAGGTAGACACGTCTGACCGGGCGGCTCGAGGGTGGCGGCGGCCCGGCCCGCCCGGCGCGGACCCCGGTTAACGCCTCGTTAGCGGGGCCGCTGGAAAGTGGCCTCGTCGCTGGAATCGGCCCGGCCCGACGGATCGCGGGAAAGCGGCCATCGAGGTGCCATGATGCCGCCGCCCGGCTGGCAGCGAGCTCAGACGCGTTCCTACCGGAGGTTGTTATGTACATGACTCAGGCGCTGCACCGGTTGGTGCAGCAGGAGCCAGACCGCCCGCTGACGGTGTACCGGGGACGGGTCCGCACGGTGGCGGAGTCGGCGGACCGGGTGGCGCGGCTGGCCGGCGCGTTGCGTTCGGCGGGGGTCGGCCCCGGCGACCGGGTGGGCATGCTGTC